>JBDSBE010000136.1:0-8877 GCA_039921745.1 Ilumatobacteraceae bacterium
ACGCTGCGCTGGCCGATCCGCGCGTGTCGTCGATCCACGTGATCGAAGCGCTGTCGGAGGTGATCGACTGGCATGCGCGCGGCCTCGTCCCGCTCGGTCACGAACTCACCGCTGACGAGCGGTGCACGTTCGTGCACGGTGACTTCTTCGCGATGATCGCAGCCGGCCTCCCGATCGAGATCGGCGACAGCCTCGACGCGCTCCTGCTCGACATCGACCACACCCCCGGTCATCTGCTCAACGCCGACCATGCGACCTTCTACCATCCGGAAGGATTGCGTCGCGTCGTCGACCATCTGCGTCCCGGAGGCGCGTTCTCGCTGTGGTCCGACGAGTTCTCCCCGAACGCCGAGTTCGTCACCGTGCTCGAATCGGTGTTCGCAACGGTCGACGCCCACGTCGTCGACTTCCCGAACCACTACACGGGTGGCGAGTCGACGAGCACGATCTATGTGGCCGGCACGGCCGACTGAGCCGACCGGTACGCTCGACGGCATGGCTGAGCAGAAGTCGTTGAAGGAACTCGAAGCGGAGCGCGTCGCCCGGCATGAGGCCAAGGCCAAGCGGCCGGCGAGCAACTACTCCGACGAGGAGAAGGCCGCCCGCAAGGATCGGGTCACGAAGGCAAAGGATGCGCTGGCACGCTCGGTGGGCATGAAGGGCGAGCACATCGCTCCGGCACGTGCCGCACTGAAGACGTACCTGCGCAATCTGAATGACAAGAACCAGCCTGACGACGCCCGGTTCGAGCTGCTGGTCGAGGCCCCGTTCAAGGCGCCGCCGAAGAAGCGCACGAACGACCGCTTCTGACCTGGATCGAGCGGCGCACGGCGAGCACCCAACCGACGGCGACGGCAATCGAGAAGATGTACCACTGGACGGCGTAGGAGAGGTGATTGCCCTCACCGAGCACGGGCGCCGCGACCGGCTCGGGCAGACCGAGCTGCTCGGGTGGCGAGCTCGTGATCAAGTCGACGTACATCGGCACGAGCGTCCCGTCGAACTGCGGTGCGAGTCGTTCCAGGTCGATTCGCTGGGCCTCGGTCAGCACGCCGGTTGCCGGGTCCGACAGCTGGCCGAGCGTGCGGTCTTGCGACGTTCGGAGACGACCGGTCACGTCGACGACGGTGGTGGCCGGAACGGGTGGCGTCTCGTCGCCGGTCGGGGTGAACCCCCGGTTGACGAGCAGGATCCGCCCGTCGTCGAGCCGAAGCGGAACGACCGGGTCGACGCCTGGTCGTCCGCCCTGTGACCGGTTGACGAGCAGGAAGCCGCCGTCGGGAAGGTAGGTGCCACTGGTCGTGACCGGCCGCCAGACAACAGCGTCCGGATCGGTGCCAGGTTGCAGGAGGTCGTCGAGTGGCACTGGGGGAGCGTCGTACCGTTCCTCGATGACCGCATTGAAGGCCTGACGCTGATCGAGTCGGCGCAGCTGCCAGAACCCGAGGTTGACCATCAGGACGATGCCGCCCAGGACGAGCAGATGGAACGCCAACCACTTCGGGCGCAGCAGGAACCGGTACATGCCTGCGAAACGGTATCTGCGCCCAGGGCTGGCAGGATGTGACGCATGGAGTTGCCCGACTTCCACATCCCCCATGCCGAGAAGATCGAGTGGATGATCGAGACGAACGGATGGGCGCTGGAGCCGGTGGCGCCCAGCATCGACACCGACCCCCCGACACCGTCGTATGCGTACACCATCGGTGTGCCCGATCTCGTCGGGTTCCCCGAGATCGCGGTGCTCGGCCTGACGCCGGTCGCGGCGAACGGTCTGATCGGGCTGTGCATCGATGCGCTTCACGGCGGCACCGAGATTCCGTACGGGGTCGAGTTGATCGGGCTGCTCGACAACGAGCTGCGGTGCATGTTCGCACCCGTCGCCCCGGAGCTGCTCGATGGCTGGTTCGCGACGGCCGCCGCGTGGTATCACGGGAGGTCGTTCTCGGTCGTCCAACTGCTGTATCCCGATCGCAATGGTTTCATGCCGTACGAGACCGGCTTCGAACAACGCCTCCGCCTGGCGCAACCCGTGATCGGTGCCGTCGGGACGAACGCATCGTGAGCGCCTCGATCGATACCGGTCGTCCGGTGCTGGTGTTCGACGGTGAGTGCGGGTTCTGCACCTCGTCTGCAGGGTTCGGCCGACGATGGCTCGGACTCGAGCACGTCGAGCCGTGGCAGCGCCTCGACCTGGCCACCTTGGGCCTTTCCGTGGAGCAGTGCGAGGCTGCGGTGCAGTGGGTCGCCGAGGACGGCACCGTCGCGTCAGCGGAGGACGCCGTGGTCGGCGCGCTCCGATACTCGGGCGGCGTGTGGTCCGCACTTGGGCGAGCGATCGACCTGCCGGGAGTACACCGACTCGCTGGCGTCGCATACCGATGGGTCGCCGAGCATCGCGGCAGCCTCCCGGGCGGAACGCCGGCCCTCCGGCAACCCGGAGCGGGCACATGACGGCCACCGACCCGTCCGCGGCGATGATCCGTGACGTCGAGTTCGCGTACGACCGTTCGGGCGACGGGCCCGACCTCGTGTGGGGTCATGGGCTCACCAGTTCGATGGCATCCGAGGACGATCTGGGCCTGGTCGACTGGTCGGCGATCCGTCGCCGCGCGCGCGTGCTGCGATACGACGCCCGCGGTCACGGGCAGTCGGGTTCGACCGCCGACCCCGCCGGATACTCGTGGCGATCACTCGCGCTCGACCAGTTGGCGCTCACCGACCACCTCGGGATCGCCTCCTACGTCGCCGGCGGGGCCTCGATGGGCTGCGCGACCGCCCTGCACGCAGCGGTGCTCGCACCCGATCGGATCCGCGCACTCGTCCTCGTGATCCCACCGACCGCGTGGGCGACCCGAGCCGAGCAGACCGGGGTCTACCGGGTGATGGCAGACCTCGTCGAGGCCGGAGACCACGAGACGCTGCTGGCCGGAGCCGCCGCCGGCCCGCCGCCCGACCCGTTCGTCGACGACCCGAGGTGGAAGGCGCGCTTCCCGGAGCTGCTCTCGACGTGCGAACCGACCCGCCTGGCGCGAGTGTTCCGCGGTGCGGCGACCGCCGATCTGCCGTCGCCGGATCAGATCGCGGCGATCGAGGTGCCTGCCCTGATCATCGCCTGGACCGGAGATCCCGGGCACCCCGTGCAGACCGCAGCGCGACTCCAGGAGCTGATGCCCCACGCCGAACTCAGGCTGGTCACGACCGCGGCCGGCCTCGCCGGATGGACCGACCGTCTGCGCGCGTTCCTCGACGTGGTGTGAGGTCGTCAGGCGACGGCGTGGCAGAACGTGGCCACTTCGTCGACCCACCGTTCCCACAGTTCAGGCGGATAGTCGTGCCCCATCCCGTCGATCTCGACGAACCGTGCGCCCGGAATCAGCTCGGCCGTCCGTCGCCCGCCACTGATGTCGATCAACGTGTCCGCCGTACCGTGCATGACCAGCGTGGGCGTGGTCACGTCGTGCAGCGAGTCCGCCCACGCATCAGACGCCCCGACTGCGACGTACTGTCGGCCGACACCCGCCGGGTCGAACGCACGGTCGAACGCCCGCTCTGCATCGCGACGCCAGCGAGCCTCATCGGCGAAGGCCGGGCTGCCCCAGATCCGTTGGCCAACGAGGTGCTGTTCGACCGATGACTCGCGGTCGGTGGCCGGCCGACCCGTCAGATGGGCGAGCGCCTCCGGTGTCGAACGGCCGTACTCGGGTTCCCCGCTGCGTGACATCACCGACACCATCGACCGCAGTCGCGTCGGATGATGGATTGCCAGGTGCTGCACGATCATGCCACCCATCGACAAGCCCATCACGTGGGCGCGGTCGACGCCGCCCGCATCGAGCACGGCGACTGCGTCATCGGCCATGTCGAGCACGCGGTAGGCGGCGCCGTGGTCGTCGACCTCCGCATCGGTGAAGTGGGTCGACAATCCGACATCTCGGTTGTCGAATCGGATCACGTGGAAGCCGGCGGCGACGAACTGCTCGCACCACTCGACCGAGTAGTTGATGCACTGCGAGCCCAGCCCGTTGACGAGGAGCAGGGTCGGGTCATCCGGGGAACCGAACGTCTCGTAGAAGAGCGTGCAGTTCCCGTTCGTCGCGTGCGGCATGACCGAACCGTATCCACTCGCCCTGGTGGGGCAGGAGCCGTCAGGCCGAGTCGACCGGCGCCCGATCCTGGTAGTCGGCCCACTCCCACTCCATGCCGTGGTCATCCAGCAGCTCGAGGAACGGCTCCGAGGGCAACGCCTCCGGCCCGACGACGCCGCTGGCGGCCCACTGCCCGGTCGCCATCAACTCGATCGCCACGGCGGGCATCACCGCGGTCTGCCAGACCACGGCTTGATGTCCGAACTCCTTCATGGACCAGGCATTGTCGACGATGTGGTACACGTACACCTCGCGCGGCTCCCCGTCGAGGCCGAGCCCCTTGACCCACGTCCCCGCGCACGTCCGGCCGTGCATCTTGTCGCCCAGGTCGGCCGGGTCGGGCAGCGCTGCCGCGACCACGTCGCGAGGAGAAACCTTCACGCCTCGGACGTCGACCGGCTCCGTCGACACGAGTTCCAATTTCTGCAGGGTCTTGAGCACATTGATGAAGTCGTCTCCGAGCCCGTACTTGAACGTCACCCGTTCGACGTCGATCCACCGCGGGATGAGAATCACTTCTTCGTGTTCGACATTCACGCACTGCAGCGGGCCGATGCCCTCGGGGAACGTGAACGTCTCTGGTTCGCTGAACGGTTCGGTGGTGAACCATCCCCGTTCGCGCTCGTAGATCACCGGTGGGTTGAGACACTCCTCGATCGTGGTCCAGATCGAGAACGTCGGCGCGAAGTCGTACCCGTCGACGACCAGGTCGGCGCCGTCCCGCACGCCGATCTCGTCGATCTTCGAGAACAGGTGATCGGCGGCATAGCGAGCCGCCACATCAGAGAATCCTGGTTCGACACCCATCCCGACCAGCGCCATCAGGCCCCGGTTCTTCCAGAGCGGCGACTGGGCGAACTGGGCGTCACCCAGCCGACGCCCGGTCCGGCGATACGGGTCGGTGGGATGTGGCTCACTGATGTGCATCGCCATGTCGACGTAGTGGCACCCGGCAGCGAACGCCCCTTGGAAGATCGGCGGGTTGAAACGGGGGTCGCATGCATTCAGGATCACATCGGCGCGACAGCGTCTTGCGAGGTCCGCGACGTCGTCCTCGTCGGTCGCGTCGACCCGAGCCGCAACGACCCGCCCCTCAGCGCCGTCGGCCGCCGTCGCCGCCGCGCTGTCGGCCTTGGCGACGTCGATGTCGGCGACGGTGATGTGCTCGAACGCCGCCCGCCGTGACGCGATCGCCACGAACGCCGACCCGACCCCGCCAGAACCCACCACCAGAACGCGCATCGACATACGGTACTCGTCGGGTGCGAACCAACCAGATCTCCGACACGTGTCCTGATACCATCTGCCGTGCATCAAGAGTGGTCCGACGTCCGGGCCCGGCAACCTGGGCAACGCCCCCAAGGTGCCTCCCACATCTGCGGCTCAGGCCGTCGGTGCGGTATGCGGCCGGTTCGCCGGCAAACTCGGCGTGACACCGACTCGTGATGCACCCAACCGTCGACACAGAGCGAGGAGGCCCGACGTGACGAACCATCGACCGACGACGGGCGCCTGGCTGCCGGGCGACGACCCCGGGAATCGCCGGTTCCAGACGTTCGCGACGGAGCACCCGTTCGCCGTCGAGAGCGGAGCCGTGTTGCGACAGGTCATCAACGCCTATGAGACCTGGGGCACCCTCGCCGCGGACCGCTCCAACGCCGTGCTGGTGCTCCACGCCTGGACCGGTGACTCCCATGCGGCCGGCCGAGCCGGGCGCGGCCACGAGGCGCCCGGCTGGTGGGACGACGTGATCGGGCCCGGTCGGTACATCGACACGAACGAGTGGTTCGTCGTGTGCCCCAACGTGCTCGGTGGTTGTCAGGGGTCGACCGGCCCGGCTTCCCCCCACCCTGACGACGGTCGGCCGTACGGCTCACGGTTTCCCGTCGTCACCATCCGAGACATGGTGCGCGCCCAGCACCTGCTGATGGGCGAGCTCGGCATCGAACGGTGGGCGTCGGTGATCGGGGGTTCGATGGGCGGGATGCAGGTGCTCGAATGGGCCATCACCTACCCCAAGCGTCTGCGGTCGATCGTACCGATCGCGAGTTGCATGCAGGCGAGCGCGCAACAGATCGCATGGGGTGTGATCGGGAGGCGTGCGATCCGGCTCGATCCGGCGTGGCGGGGTGGCGACTATTACGACGCCGACGACGGACCGGGGGAGGGCCTGGCGATCGCGCGGCAGGTCGCGCAGGTAACGTTCCGGAGCGACAACGCCTTCACACAACGATTCGGCCGAAATCTCACCGACCGCGCTCAGTTCGGTGATTCCTTCGGCCTGTGGCAGGAGTTCGAGGTCGAGCGCTACCTGCAATACCACGGCGACAAGCTGGTCCGCCGGTTCGATGCGAACAGCTACCTGATCATCGGCAAGGCGATGGATCTCCACGACATCGCTCGCGGTCGCGGATCGGTCAACCGGGCAATGGCGCGGATCGAGGTTCCGAACCTGACGATCGGGATCGACAGCGACATCCTGTATCCGCCGTACCAGCAGCAGCACCTGTCGTCGCTGCTCGACGGCCGCGGCGTCCGCGGCGAGTACGTCGAGATCGAATCGGTCCACGGCCACGATGCCTTCCTCATCCATTTCGACGAGATCGGCGAACCGATCCGTCGGTTCCTGTCGCGCCTCGACTGAGGCGTCTGGACGTGCCGGAAGGACTCGAAGCCGAGATCTATCGGAGGGGGGCAGAGCGCGCAATCGGACGTCGCATCGAGTCGGTGCTGATCGACGAGCGTCAGGAGATGGCGATGGAGATCCCGGGGGCCCTGATTCGCGGTTCGATCGTCGCCGCACGACGCATCGGCAAGCTCCTCCTGCTGGACCTCGAGCAGGCCGGTGCACTGACACTCGGAATCCACTTCGGGATGACGGGAAGACTCGTGGTCGACGGTCGTGCGCCGATCGGCGCACTGGAGTACAGCAGCGGTCGTGACGACCCTGGCTGGGATCGCTTCGCCGTGACGTTCGAGGACGGGGGAGTGATGCGGGTCAACGACCCGAGACGGTGGGCGAGGTTCGTCCTGGACCCGGTCGTCGAGCGGCTCGGCCCAGACTTCTTCACGGTGACTGCAGACCATTTGCTGTCGGCGTTCGATCGCCGTCGAGCCCCGCTCAAGTCGGTCCTGCTGGATCAAGGGGTCGTCGCCGGGTTCGGCAACATGTGTGTCGACGAGATCCTCTGGCAGGCCGCGCTGTCGCCGATGACACCTGCTCGTGATGTGCCGCGAGCGGCGGTCGAGCGTTTCGTTCAGGTCGCGCGTGCGCACCTCCCGGCGATGCTCGATCGGGGTGGGAGCAACTGCGGCACGATCGACCCGCCGATTCGCGCGGCGTTGCCTCCGTGCCCGCGTGACGGCGCGCCGTTGCATCGCGATCGCGTCGCCGGGCGGACGACCATCTGGTGCCCGACACACCAGGTCGAGCGCTGACGTTGGCCCCGACCGCGTCGTTCGCATGGCACACTGGCACCGCGTGACGACAGCGACGACTTCACCGGTGCACATGCTCGCCACGATCGGCGACCCCGATGGCACCCGGACGATCACGTCGTTGGTCGCGTTACTCGTGGCACTCGGCTTGGCGTTGGTCATGGTCGCGATCTGGTTGTTCAAGACCACCCGGCCCGACCCGGCACTGCTCGCACCGCTGGAGGCGATGGGGGAGCGTAACTGGCGTCGGCTCGATCCGGTCGGTCAACGCCGTCGCCTCGACGCGCTCCGCCCGGCCGATGCCGATCCGATCGAGCCGAGCGTGGCCCCGCCCGAATTCGACATGGCGTTCGACGTAGCGCCGTCGTCGCCCGGTTTCGACGATCTCCAGGACGACGGCAACTTCTCCTCCGATGGCGAACCGGTCGACTCGCCGCTTCCCCAAGTGCCCGAGCCGGCTGTCGGCGCCGAGACACCCCAGCAGCTCGACCGTCCGTCGCTCGACGGTTTCGACGATGGCGAGATCGACCCCGAGGTGCTCGCAGCCGCACGTGCCGACCTCGATGCCGAGATGGGCGTCGACGGCGCCGTCAGGCAGCCGGCGACCTCGGAATCCGATCTGCCCTGACCGGCAGCGGTACGATCGGACCCATGGCAACGTTCGATCCCGACGAGATGGTCGCCCGCTTCAAGAAGCGTGCGCTGGCCGTCAAGCAGCGCCCGCTCCCGCCGGTCGGCGGGGATGAGCGTCAACAGTTCATCAATCAGGCCAAGACCGATTTCCAGGACTACGCGATGATCGGCGACGCCGCAGTGTCGCTGGCCGATGGGATTCTGACCCTCACGGTCGACCTGCGGCCCGAGGCCGAACGGGGCTGACCCGGCCCTGAGGGGTTGTCCGGTCGGCGCAGTCGGCTGGTAATCTGTCCAGCGCTGCGGACGTGGCTCAGTTGGTAGAGCATCACCTTGCCAAGGTGAGGGTCGCGAGTTCGAATCTCGTCGTCCGCTCCAGGAAAGCCCTGGTCAGCCCTAATGCTGGCCGGGGCTTCTCTTTGTCCAGGGTGGCTTGTGTCCAAAGTGGGTCCACCGTGTCTCGAGACCAGGGCAAACTGGGCCAGGTGACGAATGCCCGCAATGGTTGCCAACGGCGGGCGGTACTGGCATAGTGGGGCTGCCCCGAGTAAACGGGGCGGCAGGACCACACGGCCGAGAAGCGTGTGGCCGGGCACAGCGGCTTCCGATATAGCCGTCGGCACTGGGTCTCCGAGAGGACCTGGCGGTTCAGTCTCCG
>JBDSBE010000137.1:0-2767 GCA_039921745.1 Ilumatobacteraceae bacterium
CGTGCCCGCCTCGGTCTGGTTGATGAAGCTGATCGGCGGCAAGGCGCGGCCCAAGTTCATGGCGCAGTGGCGCCATACCGGCAGCCTGAACGCGCAGGCGGAAGAGGTCTTCACCGGTCATGCGATCGTGAAGAGCTTCGGTCGCCAACGCGACGTCGAGCGTCGCTTCCGCGACGACAACGACCGGCTCTTCGAAGCGAGCTACACGGCCCAGTTCACCGCCAGTTTGATCCAGCCGATGATGGTCTTCATGGGCAACATCCAGTTCGTCCTGATCGCCGTGGTCGGCGGGCTCCGGATCTCGAGCGGCGCGATGACGGTCGGAGAGATGCAGGCACTCATCCAGTACGCCCGCCAGTTCAGCCAGCCGCTCACGCACCTCGCCTCGATGACCGCGACGGTCCAGTCGGGGATCGCATCGCTGGAACGCGTCCTCGAACTGGTCGATGCCCCGGAGCAGTCCGTCGACCAGGCCGACACCGTCGACCCCGCGGCGGTGCGCGGCCGCGTTGTCTTCGACGGGGTCGACTTCTCCTACTCACCGGACGAGTCGCTGATCGAGGGTCTGAACGTGGTCGCCGAGCCGGGTCAGACGGTCGCGATCGTGGGGCCGACCGGTGCCGGCAAGACCACGCTCGTCAACCTCCTGATGCGATTCTACGACCTGGATGCCGGCACGATCAGCCTCGACGGCCGCGACATCGCGTCGTTCCCACGCCGAGAGTTGCGGTCGAAGATCGGCATGGTGCTGCAGGACACCTGGCTGTTCGGGGGCACGATCCGCGAGAACCTCCGGTACGGCAATCCTGATGCCACCGATGCCGAGATCGAGCAGGCGGCGCGCGTCACCTACGTCGACCGGTTCGTCCACTCACTGCCCGACGGCTACGACACGGTCATCAATGACGAGGGTGACAACATCTCGGCCGGCCAGAAACAGCTCGTCACGATTGCACGGGCGTTCCTCACCGACCCCTCGATCCTGATCCTCGACGAGGCCACGAGCTCGGTCGACACCCGGACCGAGGTGCTGATCCAGGAGGCGATGAACGCCCTGCGCTCGCAGCGCACCAGCTTCGTGATCGCCCACCGACTTTCGACGATTCGAGGCGCTGACGTGATCCTGGTGATGGACGCCGGCCGGATCGTCGAGCAGGGGAGCCACGACGAGCTCCTCGCCCGCGACGGCGCCTACGCCGGCTTGTACCAGGCCCAGTTCGCCGGCCAGTCGACCTGACACGTGGGGTCAGACCCCGCGTGTCGCAGCGCTCCGGCGAGCGCCGCGCTGTGGAGGGCGACGACCCGAGTTGGCGCCGGTCGGGCCAGGCTCGCGCTGATGATCTCGGCCAACTCCGACGCGTCAGCGTCGTTCGGCGGCGCCACCATGGCACCGCCGCGGCGTTCGAGGTCGGCGGCATTCGCGAACTGGTCGGTCGAGAACGGCATCACCAGCTGACGCACACCGGCCGCGAGCGACTCCTGGACCGAGTTGTTTCCGCCGTGGTGGATTGCGAGATCGGCGTGGCCGAGCATTGCGACCTGGGGCAGCGTCGGCCGCACGATCCAGTCAGCCGGAATCTCGCCGAGCAGAGCAGGGTCGGTCGAGCCGATCGCGACCGCCGCGCGAGCTCCGATCCGGCGAAGCGCGTCGACGACTCGGACGACGACGTCGGACCGGTGGGCGAGGAACGTGCCGAATGCCACGTACACCCGATCGGCGTCGCCGTGCGTCCACTGCTCGAACGCCGAGGGGAACGCTTCGGAGCGCACCAGCGGCCCGACGAAACGGTGCGCTGCCGGCAGACAGTCGAGCCGGACCGGATCGGAGAGCCGCCGAATGCTGTTGTAGAGCACGCGGTCGCCGTGGACGCGGAACGCGTCGTCGACGGGCGGGCTGCCGGGTTTCACAGCCTGGAGCGCCCGGTTCCAGCGTGCCGTGAAGCGTTCGGCGACCCGGTCGACGAGCTGCTCGAGCTTGGCCAGGTCGTCATTCGAAGGTGGCAGGCATGCCGGCCAGACCGGAGGGATCCCGTACCGCTCGTCGCCGACCGGAAGCTGCGTCGGGTGGCCGGGCACGATCGACACGAATGGTCGACCGGTGGCACGCATCGCGAGGGTCGACCCGAACGAGACGTGATCGACCAGCACCTGGTCGGGTTCGATCCGATCACAGAGCGCGGCAACGTTCCGGATGACTTCCTCCGGCCGCCAGAGGAGGTCATCCGCCCGATCGGCGGCCTGGAGCGTCAGCGTGGCGATCGGGCCGCGCTGGGTCGCCGCCAGGAACCGGTCGATCGCCGGCGTCCGCCTGACCGTGCCGGTGTTCGACTCTTCACCGAGGCGGAGTTCGCGCCATTCGAATTGGTCGGTTTCGACGCGACCGCGCATCGTCGGCCCGGTCGCGACGATCACCCGCTCGCCGTGTTCGCGGGCTGCTCGGGCGATCGTCGCGAGTGGCGTGTAGTGCGATGCGAAATCTGGGCTGATGACGAGCAGCGTCACGAAGTGGGTGACCGGTAGAGCTCGACCAATCGAGCGGCCATCGTGTCGATCGAATATCGGGTCTCCACGATCGTGCGCGCCCGCTCGACCCGCCCGGGCGCGTCGACGAGGCCGAACGCAGCCACGATCGCCGTCGCTAGGTCGTCTCCCGGAGCGACGAGGATCCCGGTGTCACCGTGGCCGACGTATGTCGATGGGCCGCCGGTACTCGGGGCCACGACGGTCAGTCCGGTGGCCATCGCTTCCAAGATCGCGAGACCGAACT
>JBDSBE010000138.1:0-12508 GCA_039921745.1 Ilumatobacteraceae bacterium
GACGGTTCGTCGAGTTCGCCGTCGAGGGTCGGCGATTCGCTGCGCAACCGTTCGAAGATCCCGTTCACATCGGGCCGGTCGGCGGCCGCGGTCACGTCATCCACATCAGGCTCGTCAGCCGCATCAGCGGGTTCGTCCGACTCCCCGCCACCATCGCCCCCCGGACGGTCGCGGAACAGCGACACCACGTTGGCGTCGCGGGGCTTCGTCGCCGGGATCGGCACGGTGTCGTCGTCGTGGTCGTCGTCGTCGTCGTCGTCGGGCGCCTCGACCTCCGTGCCGTCGACCTCGTCGGTCGGCTCGCCGACCGGCTCGTCCACGAACTCGTCCACGTGCACGTCGACGGGGTCGAGATGATCTCCATCGTCGTCGGGTCGCGCGACGGCATCGCCAGGCCGCTCGGTCGCCGGGAGCATCAATGGAAGCGGCCCCGTGGTCGGCGACAGGTTCACGAACTCCTCGGGGCCGTCGATCGACTGCAACTCCGACGTGACGTCGACCGCCACCAGACGCGCTCGTTCGAAGACCTGCATCAGGCGGTCACGCCCGTGAATGAGATCCTCGATCTGCTGGCGAGCGACCTTCGTTCGACGTTCGAGATCGGCGAGGACACGCTCGCGATACGCGCGCGCCTCGTTGACCATTTCGCGACCCTGCTGCTTCGCGAGCGAAACCTCGGCTTCGGCGTCGGACGTGGCGTCATGCCGTTTGCGAGCGGCTTCGACCTCCGCGTCCTGGCGCACGCGATTGACCTCGTCATTCGCCTCGCGCAAGACCTTCGCGGCGGTCTCCTCGGCCCTGATCTTGATCTGTGACGCCGACTCACGAGCCGTCTGCAGGACGTGCAGCGTCTCCTCGCCGACCAGTGCCGCGACGGTCTCTTCATCGAGTTCCGGGGCCGCCGGGGCCTCGACCTGCGCGGCTTCGACCTCCGCTTCGAGCTGGCGTTCACGCTCCTGCATGCGGCCGAGTTCGGCCGCCACCGAGGTCAGAAACGCTCTGACCTCGTCTTGCGTGTAACCGCGTCGCGACGTGGAGAAGCCAGCCTCCGCCACCGACGCGGGCGAGGAGGGGTCTGGTCGCGAGAGCGAGGCAGCCATACGCCGAGCGTAAACGGCCGGGACGTCCGGTTGGCGGCAATCGGGTGATCAGCCGGCGGTTCGTGACGTCGCCATGTCGGCGACCGACGGGATCGGCGAGCCTCCCCGCGCGGCAAGCGCGTCGAGCGCCTCATCAAGCGTGGCGACGGGAACGATCTCGACGTCGCCGCCGGCGGCCGTGCGGGCCGCTTCGATGTCGGCCTCACCCTGCGACGTCGGCACCAGGAACACCTTGACGCCCGTCTGCGCGACCGCGCTCGCCTTCTGCCGTAGCCCGCCGATCGCGCCGACCGTGCCGTCCAGATTGATCGTGCCCGTCACGGCAACCCGGCCGCCACCGGTCAGCTCTCCGTCGGTCAGCTCGTCGATCAGCGTCAGCGTGAACGCCAGGCCGGCGGATGGGCCACCGATCGACCCGGTGTCGATGTCGAGTTCGAACGGCAACTCGATCCGCCGTGTGTCGAACGGGTAGAAGCCGACGATGGTGCGCTCAGGGTCGGTCGGAGCGGCAGTCAGCTCGACATCGACGTCCAGCTCGCCCTGCTCCGGCCGGTCGATCTTCATCGACACCACGTCACCCGGCCGAAGACCGTCGAGAATCCGACTCAGGTCTTCGACGCCGTCGACCGGCTGGCCCTCGACCTCGAGGATCCGGTCGCCAGGGTCGAGGACGTCGTCGGACGGACTCCAGTCGATGCATTCGGTCCCGTCGGCGTTCGCCTCGAGACAGACCATGTCCCGGATCAGCACGTCGCCGGGCTGGATGTCGACCTGGAAGCCGAGCCGCTGCAGCGCGACGAACTGGGCCTCCTGCTCGGAGGACCGCATCGACTCGAGCGCGAATCGCCGACGCTGCTGCGGTGTCTGGACACCGAACTTCTCCTCGTTCGTGAGGAACTGGACGGCGGGCTGGTCACGACCGGCGAACCACGACAGCAGTGATTGGGACGGCTCGGTGACCGTCACGAAGTAGATGTCGCCGCTCGGCGGGAACTGCTCGGCCGCATCGCCGAGATCACCGAAGACGATCCGGTCGTCGACCGGCTGGGCCGCCGCAGGGGTGCGCGCAAACGGGGTCGGTTCACTCGCTCCGTCGGCGGTGACCTTCGACGCGACGATCTGCGACGGGAGCACACCCGCAACGGCCACGGCGATCAGCACCAGTACGGCGATACCTGCGAGCGGCCGGGTCCAGAATCGGTGCGACCGAGACGGCAACGACAGCCCAAGCCGGCGGGCCGCCTCGTCGGCTGACTCGACGCGAACCGGTGCCGGCCCCGACGGGGGCTCGCTCGGCGGTAGTGTCGATGTCCGCGTGTCGGTCACACTTGCGCTCTCTGTTGACGGTCTCACGATCAGGGCCGCATTCATCGCGGGCTTGGCGATCGTCGCCCTGCTACTCACCGGGTGGCGTCAGCCTGCCAGAGCGGAGACGCGAACACCACGCGGCCCACTCCGCCGTGATGCTCCGGCGATCCCCGTCGACCACCTGGACACGCCGTCATACCGACGGCCAGGCATCATCCGCCGGCTGCTCGCCTTGGCTGCGAGCGGCGGGATCGGGATCCTGACCGGGGTGCTCGTCGCGATCGTCGCGTCGTTCGTCGTCGCCCTGGCGGTGATCTGGATGACGAACCTGCTGGTCGGATGACGGCGCGCGACCGACGGCGGGCGGTGGTCATCGCGGGTCATCAAGGCGACGTCGAGCTCGTGACCCGTCACCTCTCGGACGATGACCCGACCGTGCGGGCCTCTGCGTTGAACGCGCTCGAACGGATCGGAGCGCTGACCGAAACCCAGATCGTCGCCGCCACGACCGATCCCGAGCCGATCGTTCGGCGCCATGCCGCAGAACTCGCAGGGAAACGGCCGGGGCTCGCCCTCGACCGCCTGCTCGCCGACGACGATCCGACCGTCGTCGAGGTGGCCGCATGGGCATGTGGCGAGCAGGAGCACATCGACGACTCGACGCTGCATGCGTTGATCGAACTCACCACCGAGGCCGCGGACCCGCTCGTTCGAGAAGCCGGAGCGGCTGCACTCGGCGCAATCGGTGATCAGCGGGGATTGGCAGCCGTCCTCGCCGCGTGCACCGACAAGCCCCACGTTCGCCGTCGCGCCGTGCTCGCGCTTGCCCCCTTCGCTGGCCCGGAGGTCGAAACGGCGATCAGCCATGCGCTGGAGGACCGCGACTGGCAGGTTCGCCAGGCCGCCGAGGACCTTCGCCGTGTCAGCGACGCCGGCCCGTCGTCGCCCTGACGATCAGATCGTGTAGCGGTAGACGTTGGTGTCGTACGGCACGAACCCGAGGCGCTGATAGAGGCGATTCGCGGCCTCTCGTGATGGTCGACTGGTCAGGCTGACGTTCTTCGCGCCGCGAGCCTCCGCTTCGGCGATCGCCGCTCGGTTCAACGCATCGCCGACGCCGTGGCCACGGGCGGTCTCGCCGACGACGACGTCCTCGATCCATGCCTTGAGACCGGTCGGGATCCGGTAGAACGCAAGTGTCAGACTGCCGACGATCCGACCGTCGACCCGGGCGAGATACAGCACGGAGTCCGGCGAGTCGACGATTGCCCGGAGCACTTCGGCGGTGGGCGGCGAGGACGAGGACGACAGCTGAGGGATCAGTTCGGCGAAGGCGGCGACCAATTCCTCGTCGATCCGAACGGCGGGGCTGATGTCGAGGCTCACGCCGGTCGACGCTAGCGCTCGTCGACTGATCGCTCCGGGTGTTCGCCGACAGGACCACGCCGCGTCGGCGGGGACGCTCCGACGACGGGCAACTCACGACGGGCGGTCCACCGACGCCGGTCGACCGGGTCACACCGGAGCGACCGGTAGGCTCGATCGTGCATGGATCACGTCCGCTGGATCGCCGACCCCGACGACATCACGCTCACGAATCCGGTGGTGGTCGCGGCCTTCACCGGATGGAACGACGCCGGCGACGCGGCCTCATCCGCCCTGCGGGCGATGATCGAGACGAGTGACGCGACGGCCCTTGCGGAGATCGACCCCGAACCGTTCACCGACTTCGCGACCGTCCGTCCCCACGTCACCCTCGACGGCGACCGCAACCGGTCGATCGTCTGGCCGACCGTCGGCGTCTGGTGCGCCTCACTGCCGGGCACCGACGTGCTGCTCGTGCTCGGCCCCGAACCGGCGCTGCGGTGGCGCACGTTCTGCGAACAGATCGTCGGCATCGCCGAACGCATGGGCGCGCCGATGGGCTTCACCCTCGGTGCACTGCTCGCCGATGTGCCGCACACACGACGCACCCAGATCATCGGGACGGCGACCGACTCGAACCTGGTCGAGCGGTTCGATCTCGAGCGTTCCCGGTACGAGGGCCCGACCGGGATCGTCGGCGTCCTGCACGATGCGCTGTCACGCAGCGGCCTGCCGACCGCGTCGCTGTGGGCCGCGGTGCCCGGGTACGCCGCTCAGTTCACCTCCCCGCGCGCAACGTTCGCGTTGCTCGACCGGTTGTGCTCGATGATGGGAACGCCGGCACCCGTCGCAGCGATCGCAAACCAAATCGCCGACTACGACGCGCAGGTCGATGCGCTGATCGCCGACGACGACGACCTCGTCACCTACGTGCGTCGCCTCGAATCGATGGCCGACGAGATCTCGACGGAGCAGCATGACGACGGCGGCGCCACACCCCAACTCGACGCCGACTCCGACACGCTCGCGAACGAGGTCGAGCAGTTCCTGCGCGACCACGGCAACGGTAACTGATCGGCGTCACCCCCGCCAGACGCTCGCACGCGGCGCGTCGAACGACGTCTCGGCTTCGTCACCGTTGATCGCTGCGAACGCAGGCGGCCCCCACCAACTCGCGCCCGCCGTCGCCTCGGGCAGCGCTCCCTGAGCGAACCAGCCGACGTCCGACGTCTCCAGCGGATGAGCCGTCAACTCCCCGCCGGTCGCCCGGCAATAGAACAGCAGCATGTACATCCCGAAGCGGGAGAAACCCATCCGCTGCCCGTCGATCACCGAGATCAATCGCACGGGCTCGCACGCGATCCCCGTCTCCTCGGCGACCTCCTTGACCGCGACCTCGGATGGCGAGTAGCCGATGTCGGCCCACCCCGTCGGATACAGCCAGATGCCCGAGTCGGCCCGCTGCACGAGGAGCATCTCACCGTCGTCGTTGCCGACGACGGCTCCGATCGCCACCTTCGGGGTGACGTATCCCGGTACGCCCTCGCCGACGTTCTGGAGCCACTCCTGCACGAAGTGATCCGTCTCGCGTTCGACGGAGAGTTCGTCCTCCGCTTCCTCGGCCGCGGCGCGGATGTCGGCGGCCACGTGCAGGACCTCCTCGTACCGTTCGCGTTCGTACAGATTCTCCGTGAACGCGAGCCCCGTCCGTGCGATCCCGGCGAGCGTCGCACTCCACCGAGCGAGGTCGCGCTGGTCATGGTGTCGCGTCGGATCGCTCACACCGACGACGCTACAACGCCCGTCGATCTCAGCCGATGGCGTGGAGCACGGAGCGTTCGATCTCCGCACGATGGAACGGATCGGCGATCAGATCGCCCGTCCAGTCACGCACGTAGAACGTGTCGACCACGTCGAGCCCGATCGTTTGCACAGTGGCATGCCGGATGTCGAGACCGACCTCGGCGAGTGCCTTCGTGATTCGGTAGAGGATCCCGATCCGACTCGGGCAGCGGACCTCGATCACCGTCGCATCGGTCGCAGCACCATCGAGGAACACGAGCCGGGGCGTCGCCGGAGCGCCGGCCTGCGTGGCCCGCCGGCGCCGGTACGTCCGGGCCCGTTCGGCGATCCGTGATTCGATCGCCAGCCGACCCATCACCGCGCGATCGAGGTCGGCGCGGATCGGTTCCCAGTCGAGGCCCGCCCTCGGGACGTGCAGGTGGAACTCCGCCGCACCCATGCTGACCTGACCGACCTGACGTTCGTCGGAGTGGGCCCGCGCGCCCACCACGTCGAAACCGTGCAGCGACACGACTCCGGCGATCCGGCTGAACATGCCCGGCTCGTCTCGGTAAACGACGGTGAGCCGGTCGACGTCGGTCCGGATGTGATGCTCACCGACAGCCATGTGCTCGACGGTCTCCGCATCGGGGAACAGCGTCCACGTGTCGTCGTCGACGTCGCCACCCCCCAGGACGTGATCGACACGCGACACCAACTCGTCGACGAGTTCACTCTTCCAGCCGCCCCAGGCGGACGGCCCGGTCGCGATCGAATCGGCGATCGTGAGGTGGTGCAGCAGTTCGAGCCGCTCGTGGGAGCCCACCGCATCGGCAACCGCCTGGATCGTCATCGGATCGGCCAGATCACGCCGCACCGCCACATCGGGGATCAGGAGATGGTGTTCGACCATCGCCACGATCGTCTCGACATCGGCGGCGTTCAACCCGAGTCGGGGGCCCAGTTCGCGCATCACCGTCATGCCGACCTCGGTGTGGTCGCCGGGGTACCCCTTTCCGATGTCGTGGAACAGCGCGCCGAGCACGAGGAGATCGGGTCGGGCGACACGGTCGGCGAGATCGGCGGCGTTGGCAGCTGCTTCCAGGAGGTGGCGGTCGACGGTGAAACGGTGGTATGCGTTGCGCTGCGGCCGCGACCGGACCGGCTCCCATTCCGGGAGCATGCGCGTGATCAGACCACGCTGATCGAGCGACTCGATGACCGGGATCGCACGGTGGCCTTCGAGCAGCAACGCAACCAGCTTGTCGATCGCGCCGGCCGGCCACGTCGACGGCCACTGGGGCACGAGGTCGGCCAAGCGGTCGAGACTTCGTCGCCCGATCCGAGCACCGTTGCGGGCGGCGGCCGTGGCGATCCGGAGCATGTAGGTCGGATCGATCGCCGGGTTCGCATCGACGGCAAGTTCGATCTCGCCGTCGAGCAGCATCACGCCGGGTGCGACCTCTTTCGGGCTGCCCCCGGTCGTCTTGTTCACGCGGCCCCACGCCTCGTCGGAGATCCAGGCAACGGTGCGGGCGGCGGCGGCGATCTCGGCCATCAGTGCATCGGCCGAGGACACTTGCGCGGACTCGGCGGCCGCGTCCTGATCCTCGAGGCGCAGCATGTCACCAGGGCGACCGGTCGCACGGTGGAGGGCGACACGGGCGTCGAGCAGGACGTCGTAGCACTCGTTGAGGGCCTCGTTGTCCTCCTCCGACAGCACGAGGTTGCCGCACTCGGCCCACCAGAGCGACTGAGCGTCGCGGATACCGCCGTGCCCGTCCTTGAGGTCGGGTTCGAGGATGTACGCCACGTCTCCGGCGTCTTCCTGACGGCGCCGGACGCGCGCCTGCAACTCGCTGAGCCACCGCTTCTTGCGTTTCGTCCAGTTGCTGCGGCCCGACTCGGCGATCGTGTTGCCGAGTTTGCGGTCACCGGCGATGGGTCGAGCGGTCAGCAGCGCGGTCGCTGTGTCCAGATCGCTCTTGGCGAGCGCGAGATGTTCGTCGATCGACCGCACGGCGTGACCGAGCTTGAGCCCGGCGTCCCAGATCGGGTACCAGATCGCAGACGCAATGTCTTCCACCCGTTCGGGCTTCGAGTCGTGCACGAACAGCAGATCGAGGTCACTGTGCGGTGACAGCTCACCACGCCCGTACCCACCGACCGCCACGAGCGCGAAACGCGGCGCGTTCGGATGAGCGGCGCGGGCCTCGTCGGCGAGCGCCACGATCCACTCGTCGGTTGCCTCCGCGAGCTGATGGCAGTAGTCGCGCCCTCCCACCGACCGGTCGGCCAGCATCTCGAGTCGGTGCTTCCACGCGACGTCCACGCCGGACTCGGTCGTCGAAGTCGTCGAGGTCGTCACGGCGTCCACGCTAGGCGCACAACGCCGCATTGGTCCCGATGCCCGCTCGACCCGATCCGGACGCCAGTCGCTACCGGACGCCTTCATCCCGTCGGCGACGCAGCACCGTCATCGCCTTCCACGCACCCCACGTGATGCCTGGGTCGTGCAGCGACGGGTCGACATCGGACCACGTCGCCGGCCCGAGACGGTAGACGTCGTGCGGAAATCGTTCGGCGGCGAATCCGTCGACCGGTGGCGTCGGGACTCCGTGTGATGTGAGCAGCGCCGTCGGAGCCGACACGGCGTCACGGAACAGCGAGAGCGGGTTGGTCGTCTGCGCGTCGACGTCGGTGACGAGCAGTTCATGGAGACGGTCGAGGAGCACCACCACTGTGGCGTCGGACATCTCGTCGATCTCGTCCGTGAAATCCGCTGCGAGGGGCTCAGATCGTCGCAGCATCGCTGCATCCAGCGTGATCCGGCGGAGCCAACCCGGCGCTGCGATCCGCACCGCGTCCAACAGCTCCCGAGCGGGTTCGTCGAGCTGCACGTCGTGGGTCACACGACTCTTCTATCGTGAACCCGTGCCCGCCGTCCGATCGATCCGTCGCGCGCGAGGGCGCGGGTGTGCTCTCGGAGTGACCGTGCTCGTCGTCTCGGCCTGTACGGGCGGAGGCGGCGAACTGCTCGCCCCCACCACGTCGGTCGGGGTCACGACGACCACCATCGCCGAGCGGTCCAACGACGGCACCCTCGTGCTGGGCATCTTCCTGCCGACCACCGGCGCCGGATCCGATCTCGGTGTCCCGATGATTGCCGCGGTCGACGACGCCGTCGACCAGATCAACGCGGCGGGCGGTGTCTTGGGCCGCGACGTGCTCGTCGAGCGAGCCGACGAGGGCGCCGGGACCGGGCCCGGTGAACTCCTCGCGAAAGGGGTCGATGCGATCATCGGCCCGGCGTCGTCACTGACTGCGCTGTCGCAACTCGGCGCGGCGATCGATCCCATCACCGGTGTCGTCACGTGCTCGCCATCTGCGACGTCGCTCGCGCTCGACGACTTCCCCGACAGCGGCGGACTCCTCTTCCGCACCGCACCCAGCGATTCGTTGCAGATGGCGGTGATCGCTCGACGGGTCGAACGCACCGGAGCGACGCAGGTCGCCGTCGGTTACCTCGACGACCCGTACGGGCGTGGCCTCAACGACTCCTTCCGAGCGGCGATCGAAGCCCGCGACATCGAGGTGCTCCAGGAGGTCGCGTTCAGCGGCGACCAGGCCGATCTGTCGACGATGGCGGAACGGCTCCTCGACGGCATGCCCGGTGCGATCGTGGTGCTCGGCGATGCCGACGACGGCGGACGCCTGCTCGCCGCACTCGACGCTGCGCAACCGAACCCGCCGCCGATCGTGGTCAACGACTCCATCCGACAAGCGCGCCAGACGATCCAGTCACTCAGCGCCACGTTCCGTTCGCAGCTGACGGGCGTCGCGCCGCTCGGCCGACCGCTCGACGCGGGCACCACCGAGGGCTACTTCACCTCGCATGCCGTCGACTGCGTCAACCTCGTCGCCCTCGCCGCGATCGATGCCGACTCGGACGCACCCAAGAACATCCGCGCCAACATCGCCAACGCCAGCAGCGGCGGGAGCCAGTGTGGAACGTTCGAGCGGTGTGCCGACCTGCTCGGTAGCGGCCTCGCGATCGACTACGACGGGGCGTCGGGCAGTTGGGCCCTGTCGAACGCCAGCGGCGATCCGACCCAGGCGAGGTTCGAGACGTTCGGGTTCGACGCCGACGGCAACGAGATCGACGCTCAGGCCGAAGTAATTCAGAGCAGTTCGTCGACCGGCAACAGGTAGCCGACGTAGAACGGGCCGAACTCGCCGTACAGGGCCGATCCCTTGTCATAGCGCAGCGTGTACACGACATCCTTCACGACCTCGAGGTTGACGGCGAACAGGGTGACACCCCACTCGTACTCGTCGAGGCCGGTCGACCCCGTGATCAGCTGCGTGAGTTTGCCGGCGAACTTGCGACCACTCGACCCGTGCTCGTACATCATCGTCTTGCGCTCTTCGAACGGGGTCGCGTACCAGTTGGCGTGGGCTTCACGACGCTTGCTCATCGGGTAGAAGCAGAACGCCGGCTTGCCCTCGGGCGGCAGCACCGGATAGAGCCGGGCGTTCAGCGCCTCCTCCGGCATGCCGGCCGCGTACTCGCTGACCTCGGTGATGGACAGGTAGCTGTCGTTGATCGTCAGCCCGGCTCGCTGGAGCTCGGTCTGCAGGCGCCGCAGGCGTGGGATGTCCTTGCCGATCATCATGATCCCGACATCGCTCTTGTGACCGAGGATCGCAGCGGTGACCACCTGACAGTCGTCAGTCTCCGCCGACCGAACCGCCTCGATCATCGCCGCTCGGTCGACGTGCTCAGCCGGTGAACAGAAGAGATGCAGGACACACACACCGGTTTCCATACGCATGTCAACGGAGGCTACCGACCACCTCGGCTCGGGGTGCCCGGCGGCCGGATCGCACAGCGATGGCGATCGGTCAGGTGGCGACGGGGCGCTCGGGTGCGTAGATGTTGAACCGATCGCCACGCACGAATCCCGCCAACGTCAGATTGGCACGTCGCGCCGCTTCCACCGCGAGCGCCGTGGGGGCGCTCACGGCGACCACCGTCCCGAACCCGGCCGCCCACGCCTTCTGGACCATCTCGACGCTGGCACGACCACTCACGAACAGTCCGAGACCGGACGCGGGCAGTTCACCAGCCAGCCGCATCGCACCCACGACCTTGTCGACTGCGTTGTGGCGCCCGACGTCTTCTCGCACCAGGCGGACGACGCCGTCGCGATCGAACACCGCCGCCGCGTGCACGGCACCCGTCGTGTCGAACAGGCCCTGCTGTTCCGACACGATCGACGGCACGGACGCAAGGAGACCGAGCGGCATCGGTTCGGTCACAGGGATCGGCGCGAGGCGGGCGTACATCTCGTCGAGCTGCTCGCTCCCACACCACCCGCAACTCGACGACGTCACCCCGAGCCGTGGAGTGGGTGTGGGTGCGTTGCCACCGGTGTCGACCGTGACGACGTTGAAACCGGTGTCGACCGCAGACCCGGTCGCGCAGTAGCGCACCTGGTCGACCGGGTGGCCGGCGAGCAGGCCCTCCGTGTGGCAGAACCCGACCGCCAGTTCGAAGTCGTTGCCCGGGGTTCGCATCGTGGTCGACACGACCGTCCCGTCGAGCTGAATCGTCATCGGCTCCTCGACGATCAGGTCGTCCGGGCGACGGCCTGACCCGTCGGGTGTCACCGACGTGATCAGGAATCGCTGGGTGCGCGATCGACTCACGATCCCAGGCTACGGAACACGGCCGCAGCTCGCGCCGCGGCACCGGGGTCGTGCTCGAGCAACCGCGACGGTTCGGTGAGCTCGACAGGCCCGGCAGACATAGCTCGCCTTGCACGCCTCCAGCGCGACCGGAGCCGTTCGCGCACGCCAGGAGATCAACTCGGGCGTACGCCGTCGGCGGCGGCGACGCAACCACCAGATCCCCGATGATCCGCTCATCGGCATTGGCGACGCACAGTTCGCTCGCCTCGACCGCCATCAGTCCGCCGACGATCTCGACCGGAACCGACAGGCTCGACGAGTCCGGGCTCTCCAATCCCGGCCGACGATCACTCCATCCGGGACGTGCTCGGCCGGCAGGTCACGGGCGGCTCTGCGCGTGACGAGAGCGAGCACGTGCCGAGACTACGCTCGACCGACATGACCGAAACCAGCACAGGCCGTCTCGCCGGCGCAGAGTTCGTCGGCACGGTGATCGTCATGCTCGGCGGCCCCGGCTTGCTGATCCTCGGGGGTGACCAGATCGGATCACTCGGCGTGGCACTCGGCTTCGGCGCGTCGATCGCGATCGCGATCGGGGCGATCGGTGCCGTTGCGAATCCGATGTTCAGCCTCGCGCTCTGGTTCTCGAAGGGGATCGCCACGCGGGAGCTGCTGGCCGATTGGGTCGGTCAGTTCGTAGGTGCGATCTTCGGAGCCCTGCTGATCTTCGGCATGAACGACACAACCAGGTTCACGTCGGCCACCAACGGTTGGCAGCCCGGCGACCCGGTCGATTCCGGTGTCGACCTCGGCATCCACCTGAGCGGCTTCGCCGACCTCGGTGTCGTGCTCGCCGCCGAACTCGTGCTCGGCACGATCGTCGTGGTGGTCCTGCTCTCGGCGATCAGCCAGCTGCTGTCCAACAGTGCGGTTGCCGCGCTGACCGGGACGGCCTATGCGGTCGCGACACTGTTCCTCCTGAACCTCTCGGGGGCCGGCATCAACCCGGCACGAAGCCTGGGCACTGCGCTCTTCGCGGACACCGACCCCAACGCCCTGGTGCAGGTCTGGGTGTTCATCCTCGTCCCGGTCGCGGCCGCGTTCGCCGGCACCCTCGTGTGGCTCGCGATCGACGAGGCCACGATCGACGACACCCGGTTCGACGACACGTTCCTCGAAACCGCCGGCGACGCCGTCACCCACGACCACCACCCCTGAACGCGTGAGAGTCGGACCGGCTCAGCCGGTCCGACTCTCCC
>JBDSBE010000139.1:0-16292 GCA_039921745.1 Ilumatobacteraceae bacterium
TGGCGGCGAACTGGATCACGGCGTCGACCTGCCCGCCGAGGAGACCGTTGATCTGGGTCGCGTTGTCGTCCGAGAACACGATCTCGACGCCGTCGAGGAACGCCTTGCCGCCCCACCAATCGTCGAAGCGCGAGTAGTTCGCTCCGGTGGCAACGTCGTAGCTGTCGAGCTTGAAGGCGCTGGTGCCGTTGGGCATCTCATCGAACAGTGTGCCGACCTCGTAGCCCGGAGGCGTGATGACCGACTGCGGGTTGTACGGCGACACCAAGTACGGGAACTGGCCGTCCGGGTTCTTCAGCGTGACATCGACCGTGGCGTCGTCGGTCGCGACAGCTGAGCCGGCAATTATGTACGCCGCGAGGTTCGTCGGCGCGAGGCGTTCGAGCGCACCCACCACGTCGGCCGCGGTGAAATCGGTGCCGTCGTGCCACTTGACGCCCTGGCGGATCTTGAAGGTCCAGACGCTGCCGTCGTCGTTCGGGCTCCACGACTCGGCGAGCATCGGCGCGAGGGCCGAACCCTCGCCTTTTCCGCAGAGGTACTCCATCGACATCACGACGGGGGTGTAGCTGCCGATGTTGTCCATCGCGATCGGATCGAGCGGGCTGCCCGGGCGCTGCGACGCGAGGCGCATGATGCCACCTTGCTTGATGTCGCCCGCTGCGGCGCTGGCCTCGGCCGACGACGACATCTCGGCCGACGACGACATCTCGGCCGACGACGACATCTCGGCCGTGCCGTCGCTCGAGCCGGAAGCGGGAGCGTCGGTCGTCGACGATGCATCGTCGTCGCCACCGCACGCGCTCACGAACGCCCCGATCGTGGTCACACTCAGGCCGAGCACCGACCCCCGCACGAGGAACGACCGACGCGAGACCGCTCCGGTGGCATAGGCGTCGACGAGTTGGCCTTCGAGCGGCCCGAGATCGCGGCGTAGACGACTGAACAGTGATCGATTCATGACTCCCCCTAGTGTTGTCAGGACGGCACGTGGAGCCGACGGTCGAACCATATGCGCTGCGACTGCCGACAGTCAACTCACCCGGTTGGAACATCTGTACAAAGAATTACCCAATGTTCCCCGAACCTTTGTCACCCCGGCCCGTCAGCGCACGGCGAACGTTGAGACGGTCGGCGTCGGCATCCATGCCCGGGGAATCGACCTGCAAACGTCCTGGGTGCATCGCTGCCAGTGCCGTGGCGATCGCTTCGACCTCGGCGAGACGGACCCCTAGAGTTCGCGACAGAGTTCGCGTCAGAGTTCGACTCCGCGTCGCCCACCCGGTGGAGATGAACCATTCGTAGACTCGGGCGGGTGAAACCGGTGCCGCTGACGATCGTCGCCGTGCTCGCGGTCTCGTCGGCATGCGGTGCGAACTCCGAGGCCGACCCGGTCAGGTCGTACGCACTCGGCCTCCGTGCCGACGACAGCGCCGATCGCTACCGCTACGTGGCGACCGGCGATGTCGACATCCGGGTCGGTGACGCGGTGACCTTCGAGTTCGAGAACACCGGCACGACGATCCATGACCTCCGGGTGGTCGATCCCGACGGCGCCACGCTCGCCACGGCAACCCCGGTCGCGGTGGGAGGACGGGCCGAGGTGACGGTCACGTTTCGCGAGACCGGGTTCCACCGGCTCAACTGCCTGGTCGACGACCACCTCACCGTCCACGAGATGCAGACCCTGTTCGAGGTCACCGATCCGTCAGGGTGATCGTGCGATCATGATCGTCGATGGCCCTCGACATCATCATCCCGGTCGTCCTGATCGCCGTCATCGCGCCCGCGGTGTTCCTCTGGGCGAAGCAGAAGTTCAAGGACGCCGCGCCCGTAGGCGGAGACGATCAGGTGACCGCACCCGGCGACCGGCTCACCAGCACGGCGCTGCGTGAGCTCGCGACCCCGCCGTGGCGAGTCGTCTACGAGGTGCCGAACGACAAACTCGACGGCATTGCGCACGTCCTCATCGGGCCACCGGGCGTGTTCGCCGTTCGTACGAGCATGGATCCGCTGCCGCCCGTTTCGACCGATCCGGTCGATCCCAAGGCGATCGGAGCGGCTGCGATCGAGCGCGGCGGAGTCGACGAGGCGCTTCGGCGCTGCGGCATGTCGACCGACCGCCTCGTCGTCGCGCACTGGGGCATGAACGACGGCCGCGAGCTCGCGCTGGATCCGGTGCCGGGTGTCACCGCAGTCGACGGTCGCCGGATCGGTGAGTGGGCCGACGGCCTCGCCGGTCGTCAACTCGCCGAGTCGCAGGTCGACCTGGCGTGGCAGACGATCCTCACGGCGATCGGCCGCCCCGACCCCCTCACCTGACCGCCGATCGACGTGTGACGGTCCCGTGCGCAGCGACCATCAGCGGAACAGGTCGCGGCCGGAGTCGCGGATGACCGTGGCCATCGAGGCCGACTCGTCCGGTTCCCACTGGTAGCCGCGTACGACTGCGACCGGGACCCGCGAGGTGTTGCCCTTCACCAGTTCGGCTGCCGACGCGAGTTCGTCGGCGATGCAGATCTCCTGCACCCGGAACTCATGACCGTGGGGGTCCTGCTGGCCGATGTAGCTGTACAGCGGGTTGATCCCGGCGACCCCGATCGCGATGTCGGTCTGGCCCTCCCTCCAGGGGCGTCCGAACGTGTCGGTGACGATGACCGCCACGTCGACGCCGAGCTCGCGGAACCGATGGCGGGCGGCGCGCGCTGATGCGTCCGAGTCTTGGGGAAGCAGGAGGACGCGTTCGTGAGCGCCGCTCGACGACTGGTCGACGCCGGAGTTCGCACACACGAAGCCGTGGTGGGTCTCGGTGATCAGCACCGGGCCGATCTGGCGAACGATCCGCCGCGACTCGCCGAGCACCACTTCGACGACCCGTGGATCCTTGTCCCACCGACTCGCCCAGTCGCTCGCGAACTGGGACGGCTCGACGTCGGCCAACTCGATTGCACGGCCCTCGGCCTTGGACACGATCTTGGACGTGATCAGCACGATGTCGCCGTCGACGAGTTCGATCTGCCCGGCGATCAGCTCGGGCAGGTCGACACCCGCCTCGATCTCCGGCAGACCACCGACAGGAACGATCGACAGGGCGGACGGCACGACGGAACCGTACCGCCGCACATGCAGACGTCCCGGGTTCACAAGCCATGCGGGTCGTCGCCGGCCGCCCACCGCTCGGATTGCGTTGCACCCCTGCCGCGCCGGGCAACATGGCTGTATGAGCGTCTCGGAGATCTTCGACCCGTCGCTATGGACCGAAGTGCCAGGCTTCGAGTTCACCGACATCACCTACCACCGCGCCAACGAGGTGTCGGCGGTGCGAATCGCGTTCGATCGGCCCGAGATCCGCAACGCGTTCCGGCCGAACACCGTCGACGAGCTCTACACCGCGCTCGACCACGCCCGTATGGCATCGGACATCGGCTGCGTGCTCCTGACGGGCAACGGGCCGTCGCCGAAAGACGGCGGTTGGGCGTTTTGCTCCGGCGGCGATCAGAGGATCCGCGGTCGAGACGGCTACCGGTACGCGGACGGTGACACCGCCGACACCATCGACCCGGCCCGCGCCGGGCGATTGCACATCTTGGAATGTCAGCGTCTGATCAGGTTCATGCCGAAAGTCGTGATCTGCGTCGTGCCGGGTTGGGCGGCCGGCGGCGGGCACAGCCTGCACGTGGTCTGCGATCTCACCCTCGCCAGCGCCGAGCACGCCCGGTTCAAGCAGACCGACTCTGACGTGGCCAGCTTTGACGGCGGGTTCGGATCGGCGTACCTCGCCCGGTTCGTCGGCCAGAAGTTCGCCCGTGAAATCTTCTTCCTCGGACGGGAGTACACCGCCCAGCAGATGCACGAGATGGGTGGCGTCAACGCCGTCGTCGCCCACGCCGACCTCGAGACCACGGCACTGCAGTGGGCGCGCGAGATCTGCTCGAAGAGCCCGACCGCGCAGCGAATGCTGAAATACTCGTTCAACCTCGTCGACGACGGCCTCGTCGGGCAGCAGATCTTCGCCGGCGAAGCGACGCGCCTGGCGTACGGAACCGACGAGGCGGCCGAGGGCCGTGATTCGTTCCTCGAGAAGCGTGCCGCCGACTGGTCCGACTTCCCGTACTACTACTGAGCGAACCATGCCGACTGAGCGAACCATGACCGGCCCATCGACGACCGAATGCCCCGGTTGCTGCCGGCTCCACGGATGGCGCAAACGGTGAGCGATGGCGAGCCGTTCACCGTCATCGAAGCGGCCGACGACGAACGACTGACGCCGTTCCGGCTCAAGGAGCGGGGGCTCGCCAGCCGGGCGGACAAGCGCGACGATGCCGGAGCGGGCCTGTTCCTCGCCGAAGGTGACCTCGTCGTCGAGCGTGCGCTCGCGGCCGGCTGCCGGCCGGTGGCTGCGCTCGCTGACGGCGAGCGGGTCCCGCCCGTGGCGCACGCGCTCGCTGCGCTCGGCGTCGACGTGCTCGTCGGCGGCGCCGAGATCCGCCGACTCGTCACGAAACTCGGCATGCCGCAGGCAATCGTCGCCCTGTTCGCGCGCCCGCCGCGGCCCGAAGCCTCCGCGCTGATCGCCGCATCGACTCGGCTCGTCGTCGTCGAAGGCGTCGACAACCCCTCCAACATCGGATCGATCGTCAGGAACGCCGCCGCGCTCGGCTGGAACGGCCTGCTCCTGGACCACACCAGCGCGGATCCCCTCTCGCGACGCGCGCTGCGGGTCGCGATGGGCACCGCATTCACCCTGCCGCACGCCCGCACCCGCACGCTGCTCGACGAACTCTCGGCCGCCGGTGACCTCGACCTCTACGCGCTCACCCCCGACCCGTCTGCGGTCGACATCCGCACGGTCGATCCAGAGGGCCGACGGGCGGTCGTCATCGGTGCGGAGCGATCGGGTCTGTCGACGGGCGTGCTCGACGCCTGCGTCCGGGTACGAATTCCGATGGCGACCGGGGTCGACTCGCTCAACGCCGCGGCGGCCGCCGCCGTTGCCTGCTACGCGCTCGCCTGAACCGACTCGGCCTGACCGCGAGACCGACCGCGTCGGCGACGATGCCCGCCGGCACGCGCGCCTCGTGTTGCGGGTTCCCAACCGAACGTCCGCGTCGCCACGAGTGCCCCGCCGACGCCCCACGCCGCGACCACCGCGAGCTTGCCCCCGCTCAGACCTGGCGCGTCGACGAACGGGTTCAGCGTGTTCTGGAACGCGTTGACGAACGGCTTGAGCGGGAACACGTCGCCGATCACCTCGAGCCAGCGGGGCGGGTTGTCGAGCGGGATGAATACGTCGGACACGAATGCCAGCGGCAGGATCGTTGCGTTGGCGACGGCTGGCGCTGCGTCGGCACTCGGCACGAGCCCGGCGACCGCCAAGCCGAGGGCTGCGAACGACGAGACACCGACGACGAACGTGATGATCATCGCCGGGATCTTGGCGACCTCGATCGACAGGTCGTAGGCGAAGAGGCCGAGGACGAGCTGGAGGATCACCCCGAGCACGGCGATCGAGAGTGCGCCGAGGACCCAGCCGGCGAGATACACCGACGGCGGGACAGGCGTCGAACGCCACCGCTTCAAGATGCCGTCGTCGCGCCTGATCGGCACCACGTTGACGAGGTTGGTGTAGGTCGCCGAGACCGCCGTGAACGCGGCGAGGCCACCCGTGTAGAACTGCTGGATCGACCACGGACCCGCTGGCGTGTCGACCGTGCCGCCGCCGAAGAGGGCGTTGAACAGCACGAGCATCACGATCGGCAACCCGAGCGTGAAGAACATCCCAACCGGGCTGCGCACGAACGTGAGCACCTGATAGCGGGTCTGCTGCCCGATCAGTGAGCCGGTCGACGGCCAGCCCGTCACGAGTCCGAATCCTCGGATTCGCCGTTGCCGAGCTGGATGAAGACGTCTTCGAGCGACGCTCGACTGACGCTGAGATTGACCAGCTCGACGCCGCGGTCCAGCGCGGCTGCGGTCAGAGCGCCGAGCACCGCAGTCGGGGTTTCGGTTCGCACGGTGACGCGACGACCGACGATCGCTGCGGCACCGGAGATCGCGAGCTCGCCGGGTTCGACCCCGGCGGGCAGCTCGAACGCGATCGTCGTCTCAGGGGCGGCCGCCATCAGTTCGGCCGGTGTGCCTTCGGCGACCAGGTGTCCGTTGGCGAGGACGCCCACACGGTCAGCCAGGTGCTCGGCCTCGTCGAGGTAGTGGGTCGTCAGCAGCACCGTCGTACCGCCGGCGCACAACCGACGGATGAGCTCCCATGACTGACGCCGTGCGACCGGGTCGAAGCCGGTGGTCGGCTCGTCCAGGAACAGCACTTCGGGCGTACCGATGATCCCGAGCGCGAGGTCGATGCGACGACGCTGTCCGCCGGACAGGGTGCCGATCCGCGTGTCCGCCTTGGGGCCGAGGTCGACCATCTCGATCACCTCGTCGATGCCACGTCGGTTGCGGTAGCACGAGCCATAGAAGTGCAGTGCCTCACGAACCGTGAGTTGCGGCTCGACCGACGACGATTGGAGCACGATGCCGATCCGGTCGCGCAGCTCACGGCCGCCGCTCGCCGAGTCGAGCCCGAGCACCGACGCGCGACCCGACGTCGCCGGTCGATGACCTTCGAGGATCTCGACCGTCGTCGATTTGCCGGCACCGTTGTGACCGAGCAGGCCGTAGACCTCGCCGTCGGCGACCTCGAACGAAACACCGTCGACGGCGGCCAGCGTGCCGTACGTCTTGCGCAGGTCGTCGACGACGATCGCAGCCACGTCAGGCGTTCCGCTCTCCGGCCGACTCGTCGTCGGCCGGGATCAGGTTGAACTGGGATGACGTGATCGGCAGACCGGTGTCGTTGCGAAGGTGTTCAGCAGCGGGGCGGAAGTAGGCCGTGAGTTCGGCGGCGATGTCGGAGGCGACGTCGACTGGGACGTCGGCTGCGGTGCAGGTCGCGTCGATCGCTGCGCCCATGTGGTCCAGCCAGCGGTCACGTTCGAGCGACCCGACGTGGAACGGCATGTGGCGCATCCGAAGCCGGGGATGCCCACGCTCGTCCATGTAGGTGGTCGGGCCACCCCAGTACTGGCAGAGGAACAGGGTCAGTCGATGGCGGGCGCCGGTGAAGTCCGGGAACTCGGGGTAGAGCGGGGCGAGCACGTCGTCGGTGGCGACACCGGCGTAGAACGAGTCGACGAGCTGTTCGAAGAACGCATGGCCGCCGACTCGGTCGTACAGCGTCGCGTCGTCCACACGTCGAATCTACGGCGCGAGGTGATGAAAACGAGCCTGGACGCCGTAGCGCCCGGTTCGGGGAAAGCGGGGTGGTCGATCGTGGCGGTCGGCTCAGGCCGACGGCACGAACTTGCGGTACTCGACGAGTTCGTCGCGCTTGACGACGAACGGCGTGGAACCGTCGCAGGCGTCAAGGATCAACGCCTCGTCGGCGGCGAGGAGGACGAGGGCGGAGATGACGTCATCGCCGACCGTGATCTCGATCACGTCGCCCGTCTCGATCAGTTCGTTCAGGAGGGTGGTCATGGTGGTGTCGTTTCTGTCGTGGTTCGGTTCGAACCTTCATCGGGTCCAACGACCAACCACTTGAGATATTCCTGACGCGAGTTGTGTCAGAGGACACACCTTCTTGCCGAGCCGCAGAACATCGCTACTCGAACTCGGGCTCGACCCAGTTCGGGAACACGTCAGGGAGATCGGCACTGACTCGATCGGTGTACACGGCAGGGCGCTTCTCGAGAAAGCTCTCGACGCCTTCCCGGGTGTCAGCACTGCGTCCGCGCTCCCGGATCGCTCGGCTGTCGGCGCTGTGGGCCCGCATCGGGTGATCGGCACCCAACATCCGCCACATCATCTGGCGGGTCAACGCCACCGATACCGGCGCTGCGTGCTCGACGATGTCGGCAGCGATCGCATGCGCCGCGGGCAGGAGGTCGTCGGGTTCGTGGAGACTGCGGACGAGACCGCCTGCGAGCGCCTCGTCGGCATCGAACACGCGGCCGGAGTAGCTCCACTCCAACGCCTGGCTGATGCCGACCACCCGCGGCAGGAACCAACTCGACGCCGCTTCCGGCACGATGCCGCGGCGGGCGAACACGAACCCGACCCGTGCCGCCGTGCTGGCGAGCCGGATGTCCATCGGCAACGTCATCGTGATCCCGACACCGACCGCAGCGCCGTTGATCGCGGCGATGATCGGTTTCGCCGATTCGAAGATCCGCAACGACACCATGCCGCCGCCGTCGCGTGGTACACCGGCATTCGTCTGGACGTCGCTGCCGCCTCTCGCAAACGTGTCGCCGCCCGCTGACAGGTCCGCACCGGCACAGAAGGCACGGTCGCCGGCGCCCGTGACGATCACCGCGCGCACGTCGTCGTCGGCATCGGTCAGGTCGAGCACTGCGAGCATCTCGTTCATCATCGTTCCGGTGAAGGCATTCAACTTCGCCGGGCGGTTGAGTGTGATGGTCGCGACATGATCGGAGACGTCGTACAGGATCTGCGAGAAATCGGTCACAACGCCGACCGTACCGAGCTCCGAGTCACAGACTCGCACGGTGGTTTGCGTCACGGTCGCGGCACTCCCGGTTGTGCACAGATGGTGTCGGACACCAAGCGTGCGCACGGTAGTGGCACTCACGGTTCTGCGAGCGCGATCGACCTGGTGAGAGTGTCAGACACCACGTGAGCCGTCACGCGACCAGCTCCATTCTTCACCGGTGCACACATGGTGTCTGACACCGTTCCGGACACGTTCAGCACTCATGCGAGCCAAACAAATGGGCTTGCTGAGCGGTGATCAGGTTTCGTCCTGGCAAGGAGCAGTGAGCCCGAGTTGCCTTTTCGGCAACGAGCGGCGAGATGGGACGCCGCCAGGGCGGAACCTGGCGCCGCTCAGACGTCGAGGAAGCGGGAGGCGGCGATGCCGGAGCCGATCATGCCGACGGCGGCACCGAACGCGAGAATGATGAACGCGACGGTCCACTGGTACCCGTCGATCACGACGAGCGCAGTCATGCCCGACGAGTCGGGGAAGTCGCGGACACCGATCGTCCATCGCCAGTTCACGAACAGCATGGCGCCCACGGCGGCGACGCCGCCGAGCAGACCCTGGATCAACCCCTCGAGCATGAAGGGGATCCGGATGAACCAGTCGGTCGCGCCGACGAGTTTCATCACCTCGATCTCGCGTCGCCGGGCGAACATCGCCGTGCGGATCGTGTTCCAGATCAAGAGCCCCGACGCCATCATCAGCGCGATCCAGAGACCGGTGGTGTACACACTCACGAAGCCCTGCAGCTTGCTGATCAGATCGAGCTGCTCCTCGGCGAGCGTGACCGTGAGCACGCTCGGGAACGTCTGATAGCTCTCCTTGAGACCGCGGAGGAAGGCCACATCGGTCGCCTCGGTCGGGACGATCTTGTACAGGGTCGGGATGTTCGTCTCGTCGAGCAGTTCACGAGTGGTCGGGTCGCCGGCCAGGACGCGATCGGCGTCGGCGAGCGAACACTGCACGTCACAGTAGGACCAGTCGGCGATCGTGGTGCCCTTCTGTTCAGCGAGGTTCTCCTCGATGAACGCGAGTCCTTCGGGCGGCGTGCTCGGGTTGACGAACACGATCATCTCGACGCCGCCCTCCCACCGTTCCAGCAGGTTGTCGAAGCCGTGCTGGATCAGCAGCGTGAGGCCGAAGATCAGCAGCGAGACGGCCGAGGTGATGATGGCGGCGACGGTGAGGGTGACGTTGCGTTGGAAACCGGCGAAGGTCTCGCGCATCGTGTACGCGAATCGGGAGAACATCGGTGGTCGGTCCTACTCGTAGACGCCGCGCGCCTGGTCACGGACGATCACGCCACGGTCGAGCTGGATCACGCGTTTGCGCATGGTGTTGACGATCCGCTGATCGTGGGTGGCCATCACCACGGTGGTGCCGGTCTTGTTGATGCGGTCGAGCAGACGCATGATGCCTTCACCGGTGGTCGGGTCGAGGTTGCCGGTCGGCTCGTCTGCGATCAGGATCAGCGGGCGATTCACGAAGGCGCGTGCGATCGAGACACGCTGCTGCTCGCCGCCGGACAGCTGGTGCGGGAACCGCGCCTCCTTACCGGCCAGGCCGACGAGATCGAGGACGGCAGGGACCTGCTGGCGGATCACGTGTTTCGGTCGCCCGATCACTTCCTGGGCGAAGGCGACGTTCTCGAACACCGTCTTGTTCGAGAGGAGCTTGTAGTCCTGGAAGATATTGCCGATGTTGCGGCGCAGATGCGGGACGCGCCCGGGTGGCATGTCGATGATGTTGCGCCCGGCCACCCAGACCGCGCCCCGCTCGGGACGCTCCTGGCGGTTGAGGAGGCGCAGCATGGTGCTCTTGCCCGAACCCGATGGGCCGACCAGGAACACGAACTCGCCCTTGGCGATGTCGAAGCTCGCGTCCAGGAGCGCGATCACATCGGTGGAGTAGCTCTTGGTGACGTTTTCGAGACGGATCATGAGGGTTCCTGACCGTTCCTGCCGGAAGGCCGAACCGAGCGTATCGTCATGGACCCGTCACATGGCGGCAGGCGCCGCCGAGCCGCAACGGTCGATGGCGAGCACCAACCGTTCCGGGTGTGCTGCGTCAGAGCGTGCCGAGAAAGTTCAAGAGCGCCGAGTTGAACTGATCGGTGTGGCTGTCGTTGATGCCGTGCGGGCCACCGTCGATCACGACGTACTGTGCGCCGTCGACCATGGCGGCGGTGCGCTTGCCGCTGACGTCGATCGGTACGATCTCGTCTCCGGCACCGTGGATCACGAGTGTCGGCACGTCGATCTTGCTCAGGTCGTCGCGGAAGTCGGTGCGGGCGAACGCGTCGATGCAGGCGAGCGCAGCCCCGGTCGACGCGTCGGCGGCGAGGGTCCGCCAGTTGTCGACCACGTCCTGGCCGACTTTCAGTTCGCCGTCGGCCGTGAAGAAGTTTTTCGAGAACTGCTCGAAGAAGCCGGTTCGGTCATCGGCGAGGCTCTGCTTCATCTGTTTCACGTCGTCGTCGGCCAGTCCGCCGTCGGGATTGTCATCGGTCTCGAGCAGGAACGGCGGGACCGCGGAAGCGAACACCGCACCGCTGAGTCCGTCGGTGCCGAAGCGGCCGATGTACCGAGCCACCTCACCGCCGCCCATCGAGAACCCGACCAGAACGGCGTCGGCGAGTTCGAGTTCGTCGACGATCGCTTTCACGTCACCGGCCATCGTGTCGTAGTCGTAGCCGTCGGCGGGCTTGTCGGAGTCGCCGAAACCCCGCCGGTCGAACGCGATCACGCGATATCCGGCGTCTTCGAGTTCCTGCTTCTGAGGCCGCCAGGCGTGCCCGCTCAGTGGCCACCCGTGGATGAGGACGACCGGCCGTCCGTCTCCGCCGGAGTCGTACGTCTCGATGCCGACCGGCGTCGAGCCGGCGTCTGAGTTGATCTTCGTCGTGGTCATGGGGGTTGCCTCTCGTGGTATCGAACGGGACCTGCGAGGCCTACCCATTTCGATCGCGCACAACACATTGGCCGGAACGGCTCGTCCCGACCCGGGAACGCACCATACGATGCCGGCGTGGCGTATGTCGTCGTGGCCATCGTCGGCATATCCCTGGTCGTCGGGGCCGTCTGGGGCGTGCGGTTCCCGCCGTCCGACGACGTTGAAGGCTTCGTCGTCGCGCTCGCCGGTGGCGCACTGCTCGTGTCCGCGATGTCCGAGCTGATCGAGCCGGCGATCGACCGCGCGTCGATCGTGCCAGTGGGCGCGGCCGTCCTCGTCGGCGCCGCCGTCTTCTCGGGGATCGATCGACTCGTCGACGAACGGTGGGGAGGAGACAGCGGCGGCGGGCTCCTGGCAGCGATCACCCTCGACGGCATTCCCGAGAATCTGGCGCTCGGTGTCGTCCTGATCTCCTCCGGACCGCTCGAAGTCGCCGCGATCGCTGGTTCGATCATCCTGTCGAACCTGCCGGAAGCAGCCGGTGGGGCGAAGGGCATGACCGGCAGTGGCCGTGACAGTCGGGCAATCCTCGGCTTGTGGACCGTGACCGCGATCGTGCTGTCGGCGAGCGCGGTCGTGGGCAAGGTGGCACTGGCGTCGGCGTCAGAGGTGACGTTGTCGCTGATCCAGTCGTTCGCAGCCGGAGCCGTCATCGCCTCACTGGCGACCGAGGTGTTCCCCAAGGCGTTCCATGAGGACCGGCAGGTGGCCGGGTTGGCGGCGGCCGCGGGGACGGTGCTCGCCCTCGCACTCGGTCAGCTCGGTTGATCGACGGGCGAATCCACGCTCAGCCGGTCGGAGCCGACTCCGACCGCTTCCACTGGAGGTAGCCCTCCATGAACGGGTCGAGATCACCGTTGAAGACCGCATCGACCGCCGCCGTCTCGACCTCGGTTCGCAGGTCCTTCACCATCTGGTACGGCTGCATCACGTAGGACCGGATCTGGCTGCCCCAGCCGACCTGCGCCTGCTTGCCGGCGATCGAATCGAGTTCGGCCTGGTGCTCCTCCTCGATCTTCGCCGCGAGCAGCGACTTGAGGCGGTTCATGGCCCGCTCGCGGTTCTGGAGCTGACTGCGTTCCTCCTGGGAACTCGCGACCAGGCCGGTCGGCTCGTGGATCAGGCGCACGGCGGAGGACGTCTTGTTGATGTGCTGACCGCCGGCGCCCGAGGCCCGGAAGACCTCCATCCGCACGTCGGCCTCGTTGATCTCCACATCCGGCTCGTCGAGCTCTGGCCAGACCTGAACCGCCGCGAAGCTGGTTTGACGGCGCCCCTGGTTGTCGAACGGGCTGATTCGCACCAGTCGATGCGTGCCCCGCTCGCTGGTCATCAACCCGTATGCGTACCGGCCCTTGAGCGTGAACTCGGCCGAGTTGATCCCGGCTTCGACGCCTTCGGATTCGTAGTTGAGCGTGATGTCGAAGCCGCGCTGCTCGGCCCACCGGGCGTACATCCGCAGCAGCATCTCGGCAAAGTCCTGGGCGTCGACGCCACCGTCCTTGGCGTTGATCTGCACGATGCAGGGCGAATCGTCGTGCTCGCCCGTGAACAGGCTGCGCAGCTCGAGTGAGTCCAGGGTCGTCCGCACGCTCGCCAACTCGGCGTCGATGTCGGTCTCCTGCGACTCGTCGTCGAGTTCACGCGCCATCTCGTGCAGCACGTCGACGTCATCGAGGCGGTCGGCGAGGCCGTCGAACGTGTCGAGGTCGTCCTTGACGTTCGCGTACTCGGTGTTGATCTTCTTCGCGAGTTCGGCGTCGTCCCAGAGATCCGGACGTTGCATCTCGGATTCGAGCTCGACGATGCGGTCGCGCCCTTCGTCGACCCTCAGATACCCAGATGCCTCGTCGAGACGACGTCGCTGCTCGCGCAGGTCATCGGAGAAATCGCGCATCTCAGGTCGCGCCGTGGCACTGCTTGAACTTCTTGCCCGACCCACACGGGCACGGTGCGTTGCGCGGCGTCTTGTCGAACGCGTCCTTCGTGACGGTCTGCGGCTTTGCGGTGGCGGTGGGTTGGGCCGGCGTGGGGACACCGTCGTCGGCGGCGACCTGGCGAGCGGCAGCATCGAACCCGCTGGCGGTCGGCTCGTCGTCGCTCGACGACGTCTGCATGTTGAGCACCGTCGGCGTACCGAGTTTCGGCTGCTCGTCCTCCTTGGCGACGACCTGGACGTGCATGACGTAGCGGACAAAGTCCTGGGCGATGCCCTTCATCATCCCGCCGAACATCTCGAAGCCTTCACGCTGCCACTCGACGAGCGGGTCCTTCTGACCCATCGCGCGCAGGTTGATGCCTTCTTTGAGATAGTCCATCTCTTCGAGGTGTTCACGCCAGCGCTGGTCGATGATGCGCAACATCACCTGTCGCTCGACCTCGCGCATCACCTCCTCGCCCATCTCGACTTCGCGCTGCTCGTAGTGGTTCGACGCCTCGGCGATGATCACGTCACGCAGCTCGGCCGAATGGTTGACCTCGGCCAGATCATCGGCCATGAGGGTCGTCGGCCAGAACAGCGACAGCTCCTTGGCGAGGCCCTCGACATCCCACTCGTCGGTGGCGACCGATGCGCAATGCGACAGCACGAGCGCGTCGACCGCGTCTTCGAGGTACTCGTGTGCTGCCGACTTGAGGTCTTCGCCCTCCAGAATCTGATCGCGGCGCATGTAGATCACCTTGCGCTGCTCGTTCATCACCTCGTCGTATTTGAGGACGTTCTTGCGGATCTCGGCGTTTTTCGTCTCGACGGTGGTCTGTGCTCGCTCGATCGCCTTGGTGACCATCTTGGCCTCGATCGCCTCGTCCTCGTCGAAGCGGCCCATTGCCCACTGGAGCGCACCCGTCGCGAACAACCGCATCAGTTCGTCGTCGAGGCTCAGATAGAAGCGGCTCTCGCCGGGGTCCCCCTGGCGCCCAGCACGACCACGGAGTTGGTTGTCGATCCGGCGCGAGTCGTGTCGTTCCGAGCCGATCACGTACAACCCCCCGGCCTCGCGGACCTGATCACCCTCTGACGAGCACTGCGCCTTGAAGACAGCGAGGTGTTCCTCGTATCTGGCGAATGCCTTGGCGCGATCTTCCTGGAAGTCCTCCGGCATCTGCTCGAGGGGGTGCGGCAAGGTGAAGTCGTCGACCATCAGGTCAGGCGAGAACCCTTCCTTGTGCACCTCGTGGCGCGCCATCAACTCGGGGTTGCCACCGAGCAGGATGTCGACCCCGCGCCCGGCCATGTTGGTCGCGACCGTGACACCACCGAGCCGGCCCGCCTGGGCGACGATGTCGGCCTCACGCGTGTGCTGCTTGGCGTTGAGGACCTCGTGCTCGATCCCGCGCTGCGTCATGATCCGCGACAGCAGTTCGGACTTCTCGACGCTGACGGTGCCGACCAGGATCGGCTGACCGGTGGCGTGGCGCTCTTCGATGTCGTCGATGACCGAGTCGAACTTGCCGAGTTCACCTTTGTAGATCAGGTCGGCCTGGTCCAGGCGCACCAGCGGCCGATTGGTCGGCACCGGGACGACACCGAGCCCGTACGTGTTCATCAACTCGGCCGCTTCGGTCGCCGCCGTGCCGGTCATGCCGGCGAGCTTGTCGTACATCCGGAAGTAGTTCTGGAGAGTGATCGTGGCGAGGGTCTGGTTCTCCTCTTTGATCTTCACGCCCTCCTTGGCCTCGACAGCCTGGTGGATGCCCTCCGACCAGCGACGGCCTTCGAGGATCCGCCCGGTGAACTCGTCGACGATCTTCACCTCTCCGCCCTGGACGATGTAGTCCTTGTCCCGCTTGTACAGCTCCTTCGCCTTCAGCGCAACGGTGAACTGGTGGACGAGGTTGGCCGAGACGTCGTCGTACAGGTTGTCGACACCGAGGGCCGCCTCGACCTTCTCGATCCCTTCCTCCGTCGGCACGACGACGCGCTTGTCTTCTTCGACCTCGTAATCCTCGTCGCGACGCAGCGAGCGGATGATCGACGCGAACCGGTAGTAGAGCTTGGCGGCGTCACCGACGCGGCCCGAGATGATCAGCGGGGTGCGGGCCTCGTCGATCAGGATCGAGTCGACTTCGTCGACGATGCAGAAGTTCTGTCCACGCTGCACCTTGGCGTCCAGACGAGGTGCCATGTTGTCGCGGAGATAGTCGAAGCCGAACTCGTTGTTGGTGCCGTAGGTGATGTCGGCGGCATAGCTGTAGCGCTTTTCGGCGGGCTGCGATTTGAAGCCCGGGATGATCAGACCGACGTCGAGGCCCAACCACTTGTGGATCCGGCCCATCCACTCGGCGTCACGCCGGGCCAGATAGTCGTTGACGGTGACGAGGTGGACGCCCTTGCCGCCGAGCCCGTTGAGGTACGACGGGAGCGTGGCGACCAGCGTCTTGCCCTCGCCGGTCTTCATCTCGGCGACCCACCCGAAGTGCAGTGCGGCGCCACCCATCAGCTGCACGTCGTAGTGACGCTGACCGATCACACGCTCGGCGGCCTCGCGAGTGACGGCGAAGGCCTCCACCAGGATGTCGTCGAGCGTCGCGCCGTTGTCGATGCGTTGGCGGAACTCACCGGTCTTGGCCTTCAGCTCTCCGTCGGACAGCCGCTTGATGTCGTCGCTCAGCGCGTTGATGTCCGGGACCATGGCCTGGAGAGCTTTAAGTTTCTTACCTTCCCCCGCGCGGAGGATGCGATCGAGAATGCCCATGCGGCTGACCATGCTACCGGCCTCCCGCAACACCCCGTGGGCGGCGCGTGGTCAGCCAGGTCGAAGCGCGGCTACCGAATCGTCAT
>JBDSBE010000140.1:0-37438 GCA_039921745.1 Ilumatobacteraceae bacterium
TCGCGTTCGGGGTCGGGTTCACGATTCCGGTGATGCTGGTCTTCCTCGAGCTGCTCGGGGTACTCACCCCGCAGATGCTCCTCGGCGCCTGGCGGTACGCAATCGTCGGCATCTTCTTCGTCGCCGCCGCGATCACCCCGTCGGGCGACCCGATCTCGCTGCTCGCCCTGTCGGTGCCGATGACGGTGCTGTACTTCGTGGCGATCCTGATCGGCCGATTCGTCCAGCGGCGCCGGCGTCGCGCCGAAGCAGCGGCCGCCTGATCGGGGCTGAGGTCGTGCGCGTCGATCGGGAGCAGATTCTGGCCCGCTACCCCTTCGCCTTGGACCAATTCCAACTCGACGCGTTCGATGCGCTCGATTCCGGCTCGCACGTGATCGTGGCGGCGCCGACCGGCAGCGGCAAGACGGTGGTCGCCGAGTACGGCGTGGAGACAGCGCTGCGAGACGGCAGACGGGCGTTCTACACCGCACCGATCAAGGCGCTCTCCAACCAGAAGTACCGCGACCTGGCGGCCTTCCACGGTGAAGAGCGGGTTGGGCTGTTGACCGGCGACAACGCGATCAACGGCGACGCCTCGATCGTGGTGATGACCACCGAGGTGCTTCGCAACATGATCTACGGCGGGCGGGACCTCGACGATCTCGCACTCGTGGTGCTCGACGAGGTGCATTTCCTGCAGGACACGTACCGTGGGCCTGTCTGGGAGGAGGTGATGATCCACCTGCCGCAGCACGTACAGCTGGTGTGCCTGTCGGCGACGGTCAGCAACGCCGACGAGCTCTCCGAGTGGATCAGCACCGTCAGGGGACCCACGACGGCGGTCGTGGAGGGCAAACGACCGGTGCAGCTCGACAACATGTACTTCGTCTCGGATCTGACCAACGATCGGCTCCGTCTGCTCCCGACGATCGTCGACGGTCGCCCGAACAGTGACGCACTGCGGCTGGATGCGAGCGGCACACGTCACGGCCGCAACCGACGCGACGATCGCGGTCAGCGAGGGAGCGGCAGTCGCACGCTGGCGACGCCGACGCGCGTCGAGACGATCGACATGCTCGCCGAGCACGCGCTGCTGCCGACGATCTTCTTCATCTTCAGTCGGGCCCAGTGCGACGTGGCGGCGCGGACGTGCCTCGCCGCCGGCATGCGATTCACCGAACCGGACGAGCGGGCTCGCATCCTGACCATCGCCGATCAGCGTCTCGGCAACCTGCTCGACGACGACCTGGACGTGCTGGGCTACCAGCAGTTCATCGCCCAGCTCGAGGCCGGAATCGCCGCCCATCACGCCGGGATGGTGCCGCCGTTCAAGGAAGTCGTCGAGCAGTGCTTCATCGAGGGGTTGGTGAAGGTCGTGTTCGCGACGGAGACGCTCGCGGTCGGCGTGAACATGCCGGCGCGAAGCGTCGTGATCGAGAAGCTCACCAAGTTCACGGGCGATGGTCACGATGCTCTGACGCCCGGCCAGTACACGCAGCTGACCGGGCGCGCGGGTCGTCGCGGCATCGACGAACTCGGTACGGCCGTCGTGCTGTGGAGCCCGTTCGTGCGTTTCGACCAGGCGGCCGAACTGGCGATGAGCCGCAGCTTTCACCTCCGGTCAGCGTTCCGACCGACGTACAACATGTCCGCGAATCTCGTGCGCACCTATGACTCCGAGACGGCGCGTCAGCTCCTGACGTTGTCGTTCGCGCAGTTCCAGGCCGACCGTGACGTCGTGCGGATCGAGCGCCGCCTGCAGCGTCAGCGCGAACGCCTGGCAACCCTCAGGGCGAATTCCGCCAGCCCCTTCGGCGATATCGACGAGTTCCGGGGTGCGATGGCCGCGGCCGGCAGTGCATCGGGCCGTGACGACCCCACGGAGGCGGCGCTGCGGGCTCTGAAGCCCGGTGCCGTCATCCATGCATCGAAGGGCAAGTACCACGGCCCAGTCGCGGTCGTCGCGACCGCGCATCGTTCGTCTGGCTTGCGCCTCACCGCGATTGCTCCGTCCGGAGGCGCAATGCAGCTCGTCGGTGCGGACTTCGACGTCCCCCCGCAGCAGATCGGCACGGTGGTGCTCCCGGGCACGTACTCCCCGAATCGAAAGGACTATCGCGCCGAGGTGGGGCTGCGCGTGAAGCGGGCCAAGCTCGGACCTCGTCCGCCGCGCCTTGCTGTCACTGCCCACACGAGCGGCGTGCACCCGATCGAGGAAGACCCCGACCTGCGCGATCGTCTGAAGACGGCCGAACAGGCCGATCGCGTGGCGCGTGAGATCGATCAGCTCGAACGGCGCGTCTCCCAGCGCAACGCGACCCTGGCACGTGAGTTCGACGGCGTACTCGCGGTGCTGGACGAGCGCGGACTCGTCGACGTCGATCGCTGGTACCTGACCGAGGGTGGTGAGGTGCTGGCGCGCGTCTTCCACGAGTCGGACCTCCTCGTGACGGAAGTGATCAGAGCCGGCCTCCTCGACGGCGTCGACGCAGCAACGCTTGCCGGACTCGTCTCCACGTTCGTCTACGAGCATCGCTCCGCCGACGACCCGCCACTGCCGTGGTTCCCCAACGGCGAGGTGAAGCAGCGCTGGCAGGCGATCGACCGATTGAGCGTCGAGTTGGCCCGGCTCGAGACCATGCACGGTCTGGCGGAACATCGCCGACCCGAGCCCACGTTCTTCGCGATCGCGTATGCGTGGGTGGCGGGGGAGGGCTTCGCCGAGGTCGTGGCCGATGAAGACCTGACCGGTGGCGACTTCGTCCGGACGATCAAGCAACTGATCGACGTGCTGCGCCAGGTCGCGATCGTCGCCACCGACGTCTCGACGCGCACTGCAGCGCGCCAGGCCGCTGACGCTGCCTTCCGCGGGGTGGTGGCCGACGCGTCAGCCGTGGAACCCGTGTGACGATCGAGAAGGGTCGCCCGTGGGGCATCGAGGCCACGCGCCCTGCGGATCTGAGGATTCTCGGCTCCGACTGGGAGCTCGCCGATGCCGTGTCGTCCGGCGACGGTGGACCGATCGGCGTCAGTGGAGGCGACCTCCACCGGTCGCTCGGCAGCCCACCCGATCGGGCGGCGATGCAACGACTGCCGATCGACGTGCTCGAGGTGTCTGCGGACGACGCCACGTTCCTGGCAGTCGCCCACGTCGTCGCCAGGCGGGGTTGGTGGCGTGGCCAGATCGTGGCCGCATGCAACGTCGAGCGAATCGGCGAGTGGGAGGTCGCACCGCGGGCCCATCCGAACGACGGGCGCTTCGACGTGATCGAGGTGGACCCCTCGATGACGATCCGCGAGCGGTGGCATGCCCGCCAGCGGCTCCCGGCCGCGATGCACGTCCCGCACCCCCGAATCGCCACTCGGACGGCACGCACCCGGGCGTGGGAGTTCGATCGACCGCACGCGATCTGGGTCGACGGCCGCCATGTCGCCGACGCATCACGACTTCAAGTCGTCGTCCGACCAGATGCCTTCGAGCTGCTGGTGTGACCGACATCGCGGCGAAGGTCCCCGGGTACCTGGCACCTTCCTCGTACGATGAGCCGCCGTGACTGTCTACGTTCCCGAGGACTTCACCGACGACGAGGCCGATGTCCTGCGGCGGTACTTCACCAATCTCGACGGCCCGGTGTTCGCGCTGACGAACCTGCCCGAGGTCGTGAAGGGCGCGTTGTTCGCCCGCTACAGCCGGAGTTCCAAGAGCCTCCGCCGGTTGTTCCTCGATGAGTTCGTGAACGACCTCGACGTCGAGGGCGACGAGTCGATCGACGCAACGGTCGGTCTTCGGCGGGCCGAGGATCTGTACGAAAAGGTGTTCCTCGAGTACGGCGACGATTCGGTTGCGCAACTCGGTGGTGTGCACCTCGCCTGTGAGCAGGCATCGAACGTCCTGACGAAGATCCTCGAGTGGGGTCGCCTCATGAGCTACCTCGAACAGAGCACGCGCTACATCTCCTACGACGCCCGACTCGGTGGCCGATACCGCTTCTATCGCGATCCGCAGGTGCTCGGCAGCTCACTCGGAACGCGATACGTCGGCGACATGGACCGCATGTTCGACGCCTACTCGGCAACGGTCAACACCGTCACCAATCACGTGCGGGACACGATCGAGCGAGATCCCGACGACAGCGAGTTCATCTATCGTCAGGCGACGAGGGCCAAGGCGCTCGACGCGACGCGTGGGATGCTGCCGGCGGCGTCGCTCTCCAACCTCGGGATGTACGGCACCGGGCAGGCATACGAGGCGATGCTGCTGCGCATGCGCGCTCACCCGCTGCCCGAAGCGCAGGAGTACTCGACACTCATGCTGCACGAACTCCGCAAGGTGATCCCCAGCTTCCTGCGGCGAGTCGATCTACCGGAGCGAGGCGGTCGGTGGAGCGAGTATCTCGCCACCACCCGAACCGACACCACCGAGTTGGTGGAGCGGCTGTTCGGCGACGTGCCCGTCGATCCGGCGCCCGAGGTCGAACTCGTCGACTTCGACCCGGACGCCGAGAACAAGCTCCTGGCCGCGATCTGCTACAGCCGTTCGCACCTGTCGGAGTCGACGCTGCTGGATCGTGTCCGGAGCCTCGGTGGTGACGAACGGGTTGCCCTCATCACCGCCTACGTCGGCGAGCGCGACAACCGACGCCACCGCCCCGGTCGTGCGTTCGAGCGTGTCGACTATCGGTTCGATGTGCTGTCTGACTACGGCGCATTCCGTGATCTGCAACGTCACCGGCTGCTGACGATCGAATGGCAGAGCCTCACGCCGAATCACGGGTACACGCGGCCCGAGCTGATCGAGGAGTCGGGGGCCGGGCCGCTGTTCGACGAGACGATGACCCGCTCGGCAGGCCTGTTCGACGCCCTGAAACCGAAATTCTCCCAGCAAGCCCCGTATGCGGTCAGCATGGCCTATCGGCTGCGATACGTCATGCAGTTCAACGCCCGGGAGGCAATGCACATGCTCGAACTCCGTTCGGCCCCCCAGGGCCATCCGTCGTATCGTCGGGTGGCACTCGAGATGCATCGCCTGATCGCGGATCGGGCCGGACACCGTGCGATCGCGGCGGCGATGAGCCACATGACGACCGAGGCGCCCGAGCTCGAACGGCTGGCGTCGGAGCGCCAGGCCGAAGCCCGACGTCAGGGTTGAACGCGGCACGAGCCGACCGACGGGATACATTCACGTCCCAAACCTGTGACGGTTGTCACACGAGTCGGGGAATGGTGCGTGGCACAATCCCCCTAGTATCCGGCGCGACCGCCGATCGAGGATGGACACATGGCAGACGACAACGACGACATCGACGACACCGAGGATGACACCGGTGAGGATGTCGACGAGGACCTCGACGAGGACATCGATGTCGAACCGGACGACGATGACGTCGACGATGAGGAGGAGATCGGCGACGAGTCGGACGGCGAATCCGATGACGATGACGACGATGATGACGATGACGACGATTCGTCGGCTCGAGCACGCACTCGGAAAGGCGCCGATGACGATGACGACGACGACGACATGGTCGCCCCTGACGACGTCGAAGCCGACCTCGACACGATCCTGAAAGACCGGATGGTCACGGTCGACGCTGACGACGAAGATGATGATGACGACAACAACGGCAAGAAGCCGACCGCCAAAGGGGATCGTTCGGAATCGCCGGACGGGCTCCAACCCAAGCGAGCCGACGAGACACTCTGCACGAGTTGCTTCCTGCTGGTGAGGCCCAACGCGCCGGGCTGCCCGGTCGAAGACGACGACTGTCCGATCTTCGGCTGACATGGCGCCGCCACGTGCTCCGCTCGACCGGCTGGTCGACCTGGCCGTCGCCGTGCCGACATGCACGTTGGCCGCCGCGCGTCGTGCCGTCCCGCTCGCTGCGCGCATCGGTGCCGTCGGGTCGGTCCGCCTGGTCGAGCGGGTCAGCGCCGCCGTGCACGACCTGCGTGGCGGCGATGACGACATCGAGATCGCGGCTGCGGTGTCGGAGGTCGACGACATGGTCGAGGCCACGCCGTCGGAGCCCGAGAGTGTGCCGGCGGCCGATCTGCCGATCGAGGGGTACGACGATCTCGCTGCCCGCCAGGTCGTCGATCGGTTGTCGACGATGGACCGCGCCGACCTCGCCCGCATCGAGATCTACGAGCGTGAGCATCGCAATCGCAGCACCGTGCTCGGCAAGATCTCGATGCTGACCGCATGATCGACCCCGATGTCAGGCCGGCGGCTGCCGATGACGTCGAACAGCTCGCGTGGCTCGAGATCGAGGCCCGCAGCACGCTCGTCGACCAGCGTGGGGGAGCCAGGTGGCTTGCGACGCACGACGAGCGCGGAGCCGACTGGGGCGAGACGATCGACCAACTCGACGTCGTGGTCGCTCACATCGGCGAAGTGATCGTCGGATACATGGTGCTGGACGCCCGCACGGCCGTCGCCACCGTGGACGACGTGTACGTGACGCCGCCGGCCCGCGAGCTCGGCTTCGGTGACGCCATGCTGGCGGCTTCGATCGCACGCGCTCATGATCGTGGGGCCACGCACCTCGAAGGTCAGGCACTGCCCGGTGATCGTGACACCAAGAATCTCTACGAGCGAGCGGCCATCAAGGCCCGCCTGATCACGGTGTCGACACCGCTCGACGCCCGCTGACGGGCGACACCGCGCCTCAGTGACCGACCCAGTTCGGCGTGCGCTTGTCGATGAAGGCCTGGAGGCCTTCGTGGATATCGTCGGACTGCATCACGCGGCTGCTCGCCGCCGCCGACATGGCCTTGAGGGTCTCGTCGCTCTCCGTCGCTGCGGCGAGGACGATCGCGCGTGACTCTCGAACGGCCATCGGCGCGCAGGCGGTGATCTGTCCCGCGAGGCGCATCGCCTCGTCGAGTGCATCGCCCGGCTCGACGAGGCGAGCGATGAGACCGAGTTCGTAGGCGCGTCGGGCTGGAATCGGCTCGCCGGTCAGGATCGCCTCCATCGCGGCGGCCTGGCCGATGGCACGCGGGAGCCGGAACAGGCCGCCGGCCGCTGCCACCAGATTCCGTTTCGCTTCTGCGAGACCGAACGCTGAACGTGTGGTGGCGACGACGAGGTCCGAGGCGAGCACGATTTCGCAGCCGCCGGCCGTCGCGAGACCGTCGACGGCGACGATGATCGGTTTCGTCCGCTCGCGATAGACGTACCCGGCGAACCCGCCCTTTCGGGTCCCGAGTGTGGCGGCCCCACCGCTGTTGATCGCCTTGAGGTCGGCGCCGGCGCAGAACACCGGGCGTTCCTGGTCGCCGGTGTTCGCCGTCAGCACGCCGACCCAGACCTCGTCGTCGGCCTCCAGGCGGTCGATCGCCGCCTCGAGACCGAGTGCGACATCGCCGTTGACGGCGTTTCGCGCCTCAGGTCGATTGAGCGTGATGACGGCGACCCGATCGCGCCTGTCGTAGAGGACGATGTCGGACATCTCCGGATCGTACGACGACCGGCGGACCGCCGGCGACGTCAGGTGGCTGGGCTGTCGGCCGCGGTTTCGCCGGACTAACGTGCGTCGTCCGGTTCGGCCGGTGCGGTCTCGGTCGGTGCGGTCTCGGTCGGTGCGCTCTCGGCCGGTGCGGTCTCGGCCGGTGCGCTCTCGGCCGGTGCGGCTTCGGCCGGTGTGATTTCGGCTGGTGCGGTCTCGGCTGGTGCGGTCTCGGCCGTCTTGTTGTCGTCCGGTGTGGTTTCGGTCGGTGTGGTTTCGGTCGGTGCGGTCTCGGCCGGTGTTGGTTCGGTCGGTGCGGTCTCGGCCGGTGTTGGTTCGGCCGGTGTTGGTTCGGCCGGTGTTGGTTCGGCTGGTGTTGTCTCGTCCGGTGTTGGTTCGGCTGGTGTTGTCTCGTCCGGTGCTGTGTCGGCCGGTTCTGTGTCGGCCGGTGCGGTCTCGGATGTTGCGGCAGCCTTCACCTTGGACGGTTGCGACGCGTCGGTTGACGCATCGGACTTGGCCGGGCGGTCCCGCTTGGGAGCGCCGCCGTCGCGCGTTTGCCAGCCGGCCTGCTGACCGCGGGCCGGCCGCTTGCGCTCCTCGCCCTTCTTCGTGCGGGGGCCCGGCCGGAGCGGCTTGGGCATCGAGGCCTTCGGGTCGACCTCGACGTCGAAAATCGCGGCGACCTGGGGGAGCGCTGGTGCAAGGCGCTTGACGGTCGCGAGGAGCTCGTCGTTGACGGTGTCGGGTTTGCGGGCCGGGAGCACGTGCGTGCGGATCGGTGAGAACGCAGCCGCCTCCAGCGTCGCACTCCATCGCTCGGGGCTGTCCATCGGCGCCAGCGCCGCGTTCGTGCTGTCGACGAGACGCTGCGCAATGTCCGACGGGAAGGGAACTCCCGCCTTCGGCGGCTGTGACGAGAGTCGAAGTGCTCGGATCACTCGGCCGACGGCGAGCGCCGCATCGACGTCTCCGAACCACAGCGACAGTTCCTGCTCCTGCTTGGTCGCGAGCGCGGCGGTGAGTTCGGCCACGAGCGTGCTCGTCGTCTCGCCACGGGCGATCATCGGGTCACCGGCCGCAGCCACGACGCTGCGGAGGTCCCGCAGATCGAGGTGCTCCATCTGACGTTGGGCGGCCTGTGCTCGGTCCAACCACTCGGCGACGCGCATCTTCGGGAGCACGTCTTCGGCCATCTTGAGGACGGTTGCCTCCGGCATCGGGGCGCGCCCCTCGGCCGCGGCCTTCTGGTTCTCCTCACGCAGCCGAGTGCGGACAGCGCCCAGGCCCTGGACCGCGAGTTCGGCGATGCCGCGCTGCTCGTCGGGCAGTTCGGCGAGCACTGCGGAGCGGTTTGCCTTGCCCGGCTTCAGACGTTTCGGCTTGGGCCGCTGAGGGATCTCGGGCGGGGGAGTGAACGACGGACCCCGGCGCCCGCGATTGCCATCACGCCCGCCGCGACCGCTCTCTGCGTCTCGGCCGCTATCTCGGCCCTGGCCGCCGTCGCGACCCTGGCCGCCATCTCGTCCCTGACCGCCACTGCGACCACGTCCACCATCACGGCCACCATCACGGCCACCATCACGGCCACCAGGACCACGGTCGTCGCGGTTACGGCGGGGACGGCGGTCGCCGTCGCGGCCTCGGCCGCCCCGGTCGTTGCGGTCGTTGCGATCCCGTTTGGCCTTGGTCTCGATCACGGGCTTGAACTCGCGCTCGCTCGGGAGCAGTTCGAGACGATTGTCGCTGTCTTGCTTGTCGCGTCCCCCGACGACCGACAGCACGGTGATGCCGTCGATCTCCTGGTCGACCTCGACCTTGATGACGTCGCCGACGGCGGCGCCGTCGGACAGGATCGCGCCGTCGAGGACACCCTTGGGTTGTTTGGCTCCAGCGGCGCGCCAGGTCCAGGAGCTGTCAGCGAGCGCGCTGGTGAGTTCGATGTCGATCCGTCGAGACATGGCACGCAACGGTACCGCCTTGGAGGGGGCGCGCACCATTGCCGGACGGGCCGATCGAGCGTGTACGGTCCGCGCCGTGGCCATCTACGCGCTCGGCAGCCAACAACCGGACATCGCGGGTGATGCGTTCATCCATCCGGACGCCGTCGTCATCGGTTCGGTGGTGATCGGCGCCGAGAGTTCGGTGTGGCCCTGTGCCGTGCTGCGCGGCGACGAAGGCGAGATCCGTATCGGTGCGGGGACGAGCATCCAGGACGGCTCGGTGCTGCACACCACCGAGGACGACCACACCGTCGTCGGCGACCGCTGCACGGTCGGACATCTCGTGCACCTCGAGGGGTGCACGATCGAGGATGACGTGCTGGTCGGGAACGGATCGATCGTGCTGCACCGAGTCGTCGTGCGGTCGTTCGCGATCGTGGCTGCGAACTCGGTGGTGTTGAACGACGTGGAGGTGCCGTCGGGGGCGATCGCGGCGGGATCGCCGGCCGCGATCAAGCTCGATCGCGCCAAGCGGGAACTGGTGCAGATCAGCGCCGCGGCCTACGTGGAGCGCGCGAAGCGCTTCCGGGCCGAGCTGCGTCGGTTGGACTGAATGCGGGCGATCGCCGTGCGGGTGCCGACGGCCGATGCGGAACTCGCCGCCGACCGGCTGTGGGTCGCCGGAGCGTCAGCAGTCGAGGAACTCGCGATCGACGGTGCATCGGTCGAACTCCGCACGGTTCTCGGCAGCGACGATGCGGTCGCGCGCAGGCGATTGGGTACGGTGCCGTCATCGTGGCGGGTCGTGTTCGTCGACGTCGACGACACCCCGGCCGAATCGTGGCGGGCGTTCGCCGAGCCGATCGTGGTCGGTCGACGACTCGAGATCACCCCGGCCTGGCTGGCTCCGGCGCCCCGACCCGGGGTGCTGTCGATCGCGATCGAGCCTGCGGGGTCGTTCGGGCTCGGCGACCATCCGACGACCCGGCTGTCGGCTGGTGCCGTCGATCGGTTGACGATGGCAGGGGACCGGGTGCTCGACGTCGGCTGTGGGAGCGGTGTGCTCTCGATCGTCGCGGCCTGTCGGGGAGCGGCTCGGATCGTCGCGATCGACGTGTCGGAGGCCGCCCGCGAGGCGACGGTCGCGAATGCTGCGGCCAATGGCGTCCTCGACCGCGTCGAGGCCTCGACCACGCCCATCGGGGAAATCGTCGGGAATTTCGAGTTGGTCGTTGCGAACATTCTCGCCCCGACGCTGGTGGCGATGGCCGACCATCTCGTGCGGCTCACGGCACCGGACGGCCATCTGGTGATCTCCGGCGTCCTGAGCGGTCGATACGACCACGTGGTCGACGCTCTCGCGCCGATGCGCGTCGTGAGCGAAGAGCACCTCGACGGATGGTCAGCGGTCGTGCTGCGACCGCAGCACGGCGCGGATCTCGGCTGACCGGGGCTGCGCCGGCACCGCCCCGGCCACGGTCGTCGCCAGTGCGCCGGCGGCGTTCGCCCAGGCAACGGCGTCGAGCAGCGCGTCGCCGGCGGCCAGGCGACACGCCAGCGAACCGCTGAACGCATCCCCTGCCCCGGTGGTGTCGACGACGACCACGGAGTGCGCTGCGAAGCTGGTCGTACCGGCCGCCGAGTGGACGTCGACGCCGTCACCACCACGGGTCACCACGACCGCTCCGCACCCCGCATCGAGGAGGGCCGACACGCCGCCGAGCAGCTCGAGTTCGTGCTCGTTCGGAGTGATCACGTCGCAGAGTCGGAGCACGCGGACTGGCAATGATGCCGCCGGTGCAGGGTTGAGCACGATGATCGAGCCGCGTTCGTGCGCGATCTCGAGCGCCGATGCGACGGTGTCGAGGGGGATCTCCAGCTGGCACAGGACCACGGCGGAGTCGGGCAGCGTGCCTGCGACCCCCACCGTTGCATTGGCCCCCGGGACGACGACGATCGAGTTCTCGCCGTCATCGGCGACCACGATGACCGCCCGTCCCGTCGGCCCGTCGACTTCGGTCACATCAGACGCATCGATCGAATCGCCACCGAGTATCTCCCGCAGGCGCCCGCCGGCCGCGTCGGTGCCGAGCGCGCCGACGAACGCGACCGTTGCACCACTGCGGGCCGCGGCGACGGCCTGATTGAGCCCCTTGCCGCCGGCGTGTTCGTGGTAGCCGGTGCCGAGGATCGTCTCGCCAGGGTGCGGGTGACGGGCGGCCGTGACCACGACGTCGAGGTTTGCGCTGCCGACGACGCAGACGTCGAACTCGTGGATCGGCGTCGGGCGGTCAGCTGGCAGAGCGGGCTCGCACGCCGATCGGTGCAATCAGGCGGTAACCGGCGGCGTGGCGTTCGTCTTCGCTCTCGCCGCCCCAGAACCCGTACTCGTGCTCGTCACGTGCGAAATCGCGGCATGCGGCTCGGACCCCGCAGCTGTTGCAGACTTCGCGTGCCGTTGCCTCGCGCCGTTCTCGGGCCTGCGGACGCTCGGCCGGCGTCGGAAAGAAGAGATGAGTCAGTCCCTTGCACGCTGCTTTGGGCATCCAACCCTCATCCTTCTGCGCTGCTGAACTGATGTCGACGATCGCCACGAAGAACCCCTTACTCGCTGCTGATGGCACGCGGATCGGCTCCGCGAGGCGGATGCTCACCCCGGAGCGACATCCGACGGCTCGAAGAGTACGCCCCGTTGACCGGGCAGTCAATTGCACGCTGCAAGGACCGGGCACGGCCCGTATCGTGCCGGGAAACGGCCGCTGACCACGCTCCGTGTACGGTTGCGAGCGTGGAAGTCGCCGAGCGAATTCGGGAACACAGCGCCGATCTGACCGCCGCCGAGCGACGAGTGGCCGAGGTCGTGTTGGCGGCACCCCAGTCCGTCGGATTCGGGACGGTTGCCGATCTCGCCAGGTCGGCGCAGGTCGGGGCGGCGTCGGTGGTCCGGCTCGCGAGCAAGTTGGGGTTCGACGGGTTCTCCGAGCTCCAGCACGCCGTGCAACGTGAACTCACCCAGCAGCTCCGACCCGCAGCCGAACGAATCCAGGACTCCGACCTCGGATCCCGGTCCGATCAGGTCGCACTCGAGTTGGCAAATGTGCGTGCAACGCTCACGGGGATCGACGACGGAGCGCTCGCGTCGCTCGTCGAACGGCTGGCCGATCTCGATCGACCCGTCGTGATCCTCTCGGGTCACGCGTCAGCCGGCGTGGCGCAGCAGTTTGCCTCCCAACTCCAGCAGCTGCGGCCGGGGGTCCAGGTGGTCGCCGGGAGCGACGTGCTGGTTCGCCGTGATCTGGCGGTGCTCGCGCCCTCGGCGACAGCGATCGTCGTCGATCTGCGGCGGTACGAGCGGTGGGTGCTCGAGGCCCACCGGTTGATCGCCGACCGCTCGATCTGGTCGGCGGGCGTCACCGACAGCATGCTGTCGCCCGTCGCCTCGGTTGCCGACGTCGCGTTCGTCGTCGATGCGGCGTCCACGGGGCCGTTCGACAGCTACGTGGGTGTGCTCTCGCTGCTCAATCTGGTCACCGCCGACCTTGCGACACGTCTCAAAGAATCGGCGGCGCAGCGACTCGCCGTCGTGGAGGCGGCTTGGAGCGAACACGAATCGCTCACGAGCAGCCACCTCCGCTGACGGTCGGCCGACGTCGGTAACCTGCACGGATGTCCGTCGTCGCCGAAGCCGCTCGCCGACGCACGTTCGCGATCATCAGCCATCCCGATGCGGGCAAGACGACGCTGACCGAGAAGTTCCTCCTGTACGCCGGTGTGCTCGCCGACGCCGGATCGGTCAAGGCGCGTTCGGGGCGACGCTCGGCCACGAGCGACTGGATGGAGATGGAGCAGAAGCGCGGCATCTCGATCAGCTCGACTGCGCTCTCGTTCGAGTACCGGGGCCATCAGCTGAACCTGCTCGACACCCCCGGGCACCGCGACTTCTCGGAAGACACGTACCGCGTCCTGTCGGCGGTCGACGCCGTCGTGATGGTGCTCGACAGCGCCAAGGGGATCGAGCCCCAGACCCTCAAGCTGTTCGAGGTCTGCCGGTCACGGAATCTGCCGGTCATCACGTTTCTCAACAAGTACGACCGCCCGGGTCGCGACCCGCTCGAACTGCTCGATGAGATCGAGCAGCAGATCGGACTCCGACCGACGCCCGCCACGTGGCCGGTCGGCATCTCGGGTGATTTCCGCGGCGTGCTCGACCGTCGCACGGGGGAGTTCACACGCTTCACCCGCACGACCCGGGGGAGCGCGATTGCACCCGAGGAGATCGTGCCGGCCGATCAGGCGGCGATCGACGAGGGGACGTCGTGGGACCACGCGCAGGACGAATCGGGTCTGCTCGACGCCGTTGGCGCTGATGTCGACCTCCCGTCGTTCCTGGCGGGGGAGTCCACGCCGGTATTCATCGGGTCCGCACTCACCAACTTCGGTGTGCGGCACGTGCTCGATTCGATCGTCGACCTCGCACCGCCGCCGAGCGGTCGGATCGACGCGAAGGACAACGAGCGCCCGCTCGACGAGGATTGCTCGGCGTTCGTCTTCAAGGTGCAGGCCAACATGGACCGCTCACATCGTGACCGGATCGCCTTCGTGCGGATTTGCTCGGGCCGATTCGAGCGCGGGATGGTGCTGACCAACGCGCGCACGGAGAAACCGTTCGCCACGAAGTACGCGTCGACCGTGTTCGGCGCCGAGCGCACGACCGTGGACGAGGCGTATCCCGGCGACGTCGTCGGTCTGGTCAATGCAACCGGTCTCAACATCGGTGATTCTCTGTGGGAAACGACGCCGGTCACGTTCCCGCCGATTCCACGCTTCTCGCCTGAGGTGTTCGCGAGCGCCCGTCCGCTCGACACCGGTAAGTCGAAGCAATTCCGCAAGGGCCTCGCGCAGCTCGATGAGGAGGGCGTCGTGCAGGTGCTGCGCGACCCCGACATGGGTGACAGCGCGCCGATTCTCGCCGCTGTCGGCCAGCTCCAGTTCGACGTCTTCGCAGACCGCCTCGACGTCGAGTTCAACGCGCCAATCGAGATCCTGTCGAGTCCGTACGAGTCGATCCGGTTGACCGACGAGGAGTCGGCGAAGCGATTGCGTGAGATCGGCGGCATTCGGGTGATGGCGCGCGGCGACGGTCACCTCGTCGCGCTGTTCGAAAGTCGCTACCGCCTCCAGCGGATCGAGAGCGACGAGCCGGATTTGATGCTCGCGCCGATCATCGCCGGCTGACGAAGCCACCCGAACGTGCTCGCAGATCGTTGATTGCAGTGGCGGTCGAGGTTACTATTTCGTCATGACGGAAATGTCCCGGTGTCGCTGGTGTCGACGAGTGATTCCCGAACGAGTGGGGCCGGGGCGACCGCGCCAGTTCTGCTCGCAGCGCTGCCGGCAGTGGGAGTGGGTGTCGCGCCAGCGAGCGAACGACCTCGACCTCAGTGAAAACGAACTGGTGATCGCCCGTGACGAACTCGACGTCCTCCACGACGATCTCTACGTGCTGGCGTGCGCGGTGGACGATGCCGAAACCGATCTGGCGGCTGCGGGAGCCCGACCATCGGTCGGAGAACTCCGCACCGTCATCGCCCAACTCCTCGCGGCCGCGAAACCACTCCGAGACCGTGAACTCTCCGCACCCGTACCACCACCTCATAAAACGTCATGACGATATATCGCAGCCGCACGTAGTGGGGGCACGCGCGTGGCGCATCAGGGCTCCGAACGCCGTGGCGACGGAGCCAAGCCTGAACGTGAGGTTGAGAGCTCCGGGACATTCATGGGCGGCGCCGCAACACGCACGCACGAGTCCGGCCGGCGAGCACAGGTTCCGCCGCAGCGCCGACGTGCTCCAGCGGAATCGACCAGAGACGTCATACGCGGCTCAGAACGTCGCAACGCCCATAATGTCGGTTATGTAAAGTTGACGATCAGGTTGCACTTTATTCTGGAAATGGTCAAGACTGCACATGGCGCAACACCGCCACTCTCCACCCCACGGCCTGATGTACCCTCTTCGGGAGCTTGAGCCACGATGCGGGCGGGCCGATGTCCAACTGTCCCTGTTGGAGGAGGAACTGCAGACATGGCACACAACAGAACTCGCCCGCGCGGCACCATCATCGCATCGATCTCGGTCGGCGTGATGCTCTCGCTCGCTCCCATCATCGTCGTCGGGTCACCGGCCGCCGCCGGCGCGCCGGCGGTTGCCGTGACCGGTCTCGGCCGCGGATCGCAGGGTACGGCGGTGAAGCACGTCCAGACCGCGTTGATCAATCAGGGTCTCGCCGTCACCGGCGGCGCCGATGGGGTGTTCGGGCCGAGCACCGAATCGGCGCTGAAATCGTTCCAGTCGCAACAGGGTCTGTCGTCGACCGGCGTGGTCGATGACGCCACTGCGCTCGCGCTCGGACTTGCATCGAGCCCACTGCTTGGCCTGGCGCCTGGGAGTCGTGGCGAGGCGGTCTCGTCCCTGCAGCAGAAGCTCGTCAACGTGGGGATCAAGGTCACCGGCGGAGTCGACGGGGTCTACGGGCAGGCGACCCTGCGGGCCGTCAAGGATTTCCAGACCGGCAAGGGCATGTCGCCCTCGGGAACCATGGACGCTGCGACTGCAGCCGCGCTCGGCGGTGTCAGCGCCGAGGCTCCGCAGGCGGCGAGCCAGCCCGCCGCGACACCGGCCCCTGCGACCAACACCGCGTCGACCGGGACGAGCCTGGTCGGGCTGAAGATCGGAGCTCGGGGCGACCTTGTCAAACAACTGCAGCGCACGATCATGGCTGCCGGTTTCACCGTCGTCGGTGGCGCCGACGGCATCTTCGGCGCCCTCACGGGCAACGCCCTGAAGAGCTTCCAGAACGCCAATGGCGTCGGAACGACCGGCGTCGTCGACGATGCGACCGCCAAGGTGCTCGCCACGATCACGACCGGCTCCACGACCGGCGACACGACGCAGCACAACCCGGCCGTCACCAATCCGTACACCGGCCTCAAATACGGATCGATCGGTGCCGACGTCAAGTCGCTCCAGAATGCGCTCGTCGCGGCAGGTGTCACGGTTCCCGGCGGGGCGGACGGCGTGTTCGGACGCGCCACCGAGACCGCCGTCAAACAGTTCCAGGGCCGTGTCGGCGTCGGTCAGAGTGGCCAGGTCGACGAGGCGACAGCGAATGCGCTGTCGTCCGGAGCCACGACCTCGGGCGGGTCGTCGCTGTCCGGCTTGAAGTCCGGTGCGCTCGGCAACACCGTGAAGTCGCTCCAGCAGGCTCTGATCGACGCCGGGGTCACCGTCCGCGGTGGCGCCGACGGGATCTTCGGCCCCGCGACCACCAATGCGCTCAAGCAGTTCCAGACCTCGCAGGGCATCGAAGCGAGCGGCACGGTCGATTCGGCGACGGCCACGGCGCTGGCGAACCCGAAGAAGCCGGTCGCCGGAGACAGCGGCACCTCGAGCACGGAGAGCGCCGGTGGGTTCGCCGCCTATGGCGAGAAGGGCGCTCGTGTGCTTTCTCTGCAGGGCGCTCTCGTCAAGGCCGGCGTGAATGTCCGCGGCGGCGTCGACGGCGACTTCGGTGGCGGGACGAGCGCCGCCGTGATGGATTTCCAGCGGGCCAACGGGCTCGGCGTCACCGGCAAGATCGACGAGGCAACGGCAGCCGCCCTCGGCCTCACCCGTCTCGAGGCGCCCACCGCACCTGACCCCGCGACCGTGAAACTCGAGGTCTTCCCGGTGCAGGGCAAGTGCTTCTACGGCGACAGCTACGGCTACCCGCGTGGTGGCGGTCGTGTCCATCTCGGCGTCGACATCATCGCCCCCGAAGGCAAGCTCCTCTATGCCGTCGCCTCCGGCACGATCACGAAGGTCTACGCCGACTACCCCGGCTCGATCGCCGGCAACGGCGTGCGCCTCTCGATGGACGACGGGACCTACTTCTTCTATGCGCACATGGTCGGCGTTGCGGCCGGGATCGAGCTCGGCACCAAGGTGAAGGCTGGACAGGTGATCGGTGCCGTCGGCAACACGGGCAACAGCGGGACGAACCATCTCCACCTCGAAGTCCACCCGCAGGGCGGCGGGGCGGTCAATCCCTATCCGCTCGTGAAGGCGATCGACGCCTGCCAGAACGATCAGCCTCGCCCCGCATCCTGATCGGGCCGGCCGTTACGCTCCCGGGGTGACGCTCGTCGACGTGCAGGTCAACCCTGCAGTGATGGAGTGGCCGGCCGTTCGCGACGCCGCCCTCGCCGCTGAAGCGGCAGGCTTCGGCGCCTTCCACGTGTTCGACCATCTCGCCGGCGCTGCACTCGGTGGCACGACGATGATCGAATGCTTCTCCCTGCTCGGTGCGCTCTCGGAGGCGACCACCACGATCGAGCTCGGCTCGATGGTGGCGAACGTCTGGAACCGTGCACCCGGAACGCTCGTGAGCGCTGCTGCGTCGATCGTCCACCTCTCTGGACGGCCCTTCCACTTCGGCCTCGGCGCCGGCTCGTCGCCGACCAGCGGGTGGGCTGCCGAACAGCATGCGGCCGGTCATCACGTCGACCACGACGTCGTCGTGCGTCACCAGCGTGTGGCCGACGTGCTGGTCCTCGCCGCGGCCGAGTGGTCAGTGGACCGCCCAGACGCACTCTCGACCTTCCCGCTCCCCTCCCCCGTGCCGATCACCCTCGTCGGTTGCAACAGCGTGGCCTTGGCCGACCTCGCCGGCCGGTTGGCGGGCGGCATCAACGTGCCGTGGAACCACCCGCGCCGACCCGAGATCCTGCAGGCAGCCACCAGCGCCGCCGGGAGCCGCCCGTTCGTGACCACGGCCTACCACGTCTACGACCGCGACCTCCTTGACGCGACACACCCGAAACGGGCCGAGATGAGTCAGTGGGGCATCGATCGGCTCGTGCTGGCGGAGTTCGGATCATCGCCATCGTTCCCGTCCAGCGTGTAGCGTTCCAGCTGTCGCAGAACCCGCCCGGGAGAGCCAGCACCGCAGCCAGCGGTGAGGGCGCCGAAGGAGCAACCACCCCGGAATCTCTCAGGCACACGGACCGGTCGGGCGAGGCAACGCTGGAAAGCAGTCGGCCCGACCGACTCGCCGAAGGGGAAAGCCCGGTACGGGTGAAGCTCTCAGGCACCGTGACAGCGGGGGCAGGATCACAACCCGGAGGCCCCATGACCCACTCCCTCGACGACCTGTTCGGTAGCGACGACTTCGTCAGCCGCCACATCGGCCCACGGCCCGACGATCTGCAGCGGATGCTGACGGCGATCGGCGTCGACGACCTCGAGATGTTGCTCTCCGAAACGGTGCCGGCCCCGATCAGGATCGACGGCGATCTCGATCTTCCCGGGCCGAGAACCGAGTCCGATGTGCTCGCCGAACTCCGAGGTCTGGCCGCCGACAACTCGGTCGCGACGAGCTTGATCGGAATGGGATACGCCGGCACGATCACTCCCCCGGTGATCCAGCGCAATGTCCTGGAGAACCCGGCGTGGTACACCGCGTATACCCCGTACCAGCCGGAGATCAGCCAGGGTCGGCTCGAGGCGCTCCTCAATTACCAGACGATGGTCGCCGAGCTGACGGGGCTGGGGATTGCGAATGCCTCTCTCCTCGACGAGGCGACTGCGGCCGCGGAAGCAATGACGATGGCGCGCCGTGTGACCCGCGGTGCACCGGACCGGTTCTTCGTCCACCACGACACGCACCCGCAGACGATTGCGGTGCTGGCGACTCGAGCCGAGCCGGTCGGGATCGATCTGGTGGTCGGCGACCTCGACCGACTGGAGGGTGACGGGTTCTTCGGTGCCCTGTTCAGCTATCCGACGTCGACCGGTGCGGTGACCGATTGGTCGTCCGCGGTGGCGCGCGCCCACGAACTCGGCGCGCAGGCGATCATCGCGACCGACCTCCTCGCGTGTGTGCTCCTGCGCTCCCCCGGTGACCTCGGCGCCGACATCGCCGTGGGTTCCTCGCAGCGATTCGGTGTCCCGATGGGGTTCGGCGGGCCGCACGCCGGTTTCATCGCGGTTCGGGAAGGCGCCTCACGGTCGCTCCCGGGTCGCCTCGTCGGCGTGAGCACCGACACCGCGGGCCGCCCAGCGCTGCGGCTCGCCCTCCAGACCCGCGAGCAGCACATCCGTCGGGAGAAGGCCACCTCGAACATTTGCACCGCGCAGGTCCTGCTCGCGAACATCGCCGGCCTGTACGCGGCCTGGCACGGGCCCGAGGGTTTGGGACGCATCGCGCAGCGGGTCACTGCGCTCTCGACCGTGCTGGCGACCCATCTCACCGATCACGGTTCGACGCTGCGACACGATTCCTGGTTCGACACCGTGACCGTGGACGACGTCGATGCCGACACCGTCGTGGCAATTGCGGCCGACTCCGGCATCAACCTGCGCCGTGTGGGCGACACCGCGATCGGGTTGTCGTTCGACGAGACCACCTCGATCCAGACCGTTGAGACGGTTGCGCGGCTGCTGACGGGCACGGATCTTCGTGTCGATGCCTCCCAGATCGCCGAGACGGGCGTGCCCGACGGGCTACGGCGCACCGACGAGTTCCTGTCGCAGGCGGCGTTCCACAGCTATCACAGCGAGCACGAGATGCTGCGCTATCTCCGTCGCCTCGCCGATCGCGACCTGGCGCTCGACCGGACGATGATCCCGCTCGGGTCGTGCACGATGAAGCTCAACGCAACGAGTGAGATGGAGCCGATCACGTGGCCGGCCTTCGCCGACATCCACCCGTACGCGCCCGATGATCAGACGGTCGGCTACCGGGCGATGATCGCCGAACTCGAGGCGATGCTGGCGGAGATCACCGGGTACGACGCCGTCAGCGTGCAACCGAACGCCGGCAGCCAGGGAGAGTTCGCAGGCCTGCTCGCGATTCGGGCGTACCACCGCAGCCAAGGTGACGAACAGCGCACGATCTGCCTGATCCCCGCCAGCGCCCACGGCACCAACGCCGCCAGCGCCGTGATGGCAGGGATGGAGGTGTGGGTCGTCGCCTGCGATGAGGCCGGCAACATCGATGCCGCCGATCTCACGACCCTGATCGCCGATGCGGGTGACCGCCTGGCCGGGATCATGGTGACCTACCCGTCGACGCACGGTGTGTTCGAAACGGGGATCCGCGATCTGTGCGCGGAGATCCACGACGCGGGAGGCCAGGTCTACGTCGACGGAGCGAACCTCAACGCGCTCGTCGGGTTGGCGCGCCCCGGTCGGTTCGGCGCCGACGTGAGCCACCTGAATCTGCACAAGACGTTCTGCATCCCGCACGGCGGAGGCGGGCCCGGTGTCGGCCCCGTCGGTGTTCGTGCCCACCTCGCACCGTTCCTGCCCGGCGACCCGCTCGGTCCGATCGATCAGGCGGTCGGGGCGGTGTCGGCGGCACGGTTCGGGTCGGCCGGCATCCTCCCGATCCCCTGGGTCTACCTGAAAATGATGGGGGCGAGCGGTTTGCGCCATGCGACGGAGGTGGCAATCGTGGCCGCCAACTACGTCGCAGCTCGGCTCGGCGACGCATACCCGGTGCTGTACACCGGCGCGCACGGCCGGGTCGCCCACGAGTGCATCATCGACTTGCGGGCGATCACCAAGGCCACCGGTGTGACCGTCGAAGACGTCGCCAAACGACTGATCGACTACGGGTTCCACGCCCCGACGATGAGCTTCCCGGTCGCCGGAACATTGATGATCGAGCCGACGGAGAGTGAGGAACTCCGTGAACTCGACCGATTCTGTGATGCGATGCTCGCGATCCGGGCCGAGATCGAGGCGGTCGGATCGGGCGCGATCGAACTCGACCAGAGCCCTCTGCGACACGCGCCACACACCGCCGCCGACCTGATCGTCGGCTGGGACCGGCCGTATCCTGCCGTGGACGGGGCGTATCCGATGTCGGTCGGGCGAGCCGACAAGTACTTTCCTCCCGTCTCCAGGATCGACGGCGCGTACGGCGACCGACATCTCGTGTGCAGCTGTGAGCCGCTCGAGGCACTCGCCACCAATCGCTGAGGCTTGCGGGATATCGTCGCGTCGTGGCCACCCCCGCCGAGCAACTCCGCGCTCTGCCGCGCATGTGGGTGGTCGTTGCCGGCGCCGTCCTGTGCACCGTCGTCGGCCTGCTGGTCGTGCTGAGTGGCGGCGACGACGCCAGCCTGTCGACGATCGGCGAGGTCGACCAGAGTGTGACGGCCGGTCTCATCACCACGACGATCCCCACTACGACCCCCACCACGACCGTCATCAAGGATGTCGGGGCCTCATCGACGGCGGCCACATCGACGGCGGATGGTCCGACCACGACCGGTCGGCTCCCTGACGGTCCGATCACGACGACCGATTCGGGCACGTCGACGATGCCGACCACAAGCGTCATCGCGGTCGATGTGGGCGCCGAGTACGAACTCGACATCGACGCCGCCGCGCCGGGCGTCGAGGGGCGCACCGTTCCGGACGAACAGGAGGCGAACCCGGCGCCGATCGTGACGACGGCGCCGCCGCCATGGGCGTGGAGCACGCGCACGACTGCGGGTGGGCAGCTCTCGACCAACGTCGGCTGTGCGCGTGACCGGAGCGCCGGCGCGCTCGATGCGTTCCTCGCAGCGCGCGTCGGCCCGGTGCTCGGTTGGGACTATCAGCACGTCTATCCGCTCGGCGGCGACCGGTATCTTTGGCTGTTCCAGGACGTCTTCCTCGATCACAGCGGCACGAAGACGACCCTCGACTCCTCCCGGTTCATCCACAACGGTGCGATGGTCCAAGAGGGGAAGTGTTTCCGACTCCTGCACCGCGGGTCGGTCGAGGCGCCGGCCCCGTTCGAGGTCGGTGACGGCACCGTCGACGTGCGGACCAAGTGGCTGTGGCCGATGGGTGGTGAGGTCGTCAACGGATCGTTGCAGGTGTTCTGGGCGGAGATGGTCAAGGATCCGTACGACCCCGATCCCCCGAACGGGCTGGGGTGGCATCCGCGCCGCACCTTCCTCGCGACGTACGACGCCGTCACCTTGGCCCGCACCGACTACCGCCCGGCCCGCAACCCTGGTGTCCTGCCGATCTACGGGTACGCCGTGGCGTCCGATGCGACCCACACCTACCTGTTCGGCAACACCTTCGAACAGAACATGCTGCGAGAAGGCGGCTTCTGGAACGGACCGCACTCGGCGACGAAGATGTACGTCGCCCGCGTCCGGCGAGGGATGCTGATGGATTGGCCCGAGTATCGGACTGTCGACGGATGGTCCCTGGCTCCTGAGGATGCCGTGCCGATCGTCGAACGGTTCTACGCCGAGAATCCGATGCAACCACGTTTCCTCGACGGCCAGTGGGTCGCCGCGACCGCCGTCGACGGCTACTGGGGCGATCACATCGCGATCGACGTGTCGGAGACGGCATGGGGGCCGTGGCAGACCGTGCAGTTCAGCCCACTGCAGCCCCGTGGCGGCGACCCGAAGATGAACACGTACCACGCGCAGCCGCTGCCGTGGCGTGATCAGTACGGGTCGCTGCAGATCACCGTGTCGAACAACGCCCGCAACATGCGGCGCGACGCCTGGGGGCAGCCGCATCGCTACCGGCCGACGATCGTGTTCACGCCGTACACCCCGACTCCCGCCACCACGACGACGACCACGACGGAGCCGCCGACCACCACCACCGCGTTGCCGCCGATGCCGGCCCCCACCACAACACCGACGACCACGACAATTCGTCCGACGACGACCATCGCGACGACCACCACCGTCACCACCACGACCGCGCCGACGACCACCGTCCCGACCACGACCAGCTCGACCACGACGGTCATGACCACGACGTCAACGGTCACCCCGACGTCGACGAGCACGAGTTCCACGACGACCCCGCCGGTGTCGACGACCACGACGACCACGACGCCCATCCGTCCACCGTGAACGTCGGGTCTCGGCGGCAGTCGCGTAGCCTGCGGGCATGAGCCACGATTCGAACCGGAGCGACCCCTTCGCCGAAGTGATCAACGTGCTGGCCGCACCGATCGCCGGCGGCATCCGTTCCGTCGAGCAGTTCCAGCGGGGGGTCGGCGAACTGTTTCGCGCCGTCGAGAACCTCAACCGCACGTTGGAGAACCTGAACGACACGGCGACTCGCATCAATCGACTCGTCGCCGATGTCGAGGAACCGATCCGGGCGATGATCCCTCAGCTCACCCGGTCGATTCGGGCGGCCGACGAGATGACGAGACTGCTCGAGAGCCCGGTCCGGGCGGCGGCACCCAAGATCGAGCGGATCGTCGACACACTCAGTTCGCCCGGATTCTCGGGCCTGCCGAATCAGCTCGGGCAGTTCATGGAGTCGATCGGCGAGGTGTCGCGTCGGCTGACACCGCTGACCCAGCTCGCCGAGAACGCCGGCGGACTCTTCGGTGGTTTCAAGCTGCCGGGACTGGGCGGATCGCCGCGAACGCCGGCCGCAACCCCTCCCCCGCCGGTCGCTCCCACCGTCGTCGAGCCGACGACTGCAAGGCCGTCAGCGGCCATGCAAGCTCCCGCCACGAAGGCGCCGGCCCAGAAATCTCCCGCCAAGAAATCTCCCGCCAAGAAATCTCCCGCCAGGAAGTCCACCGCCAAGAAGGCCGGAGCCAAGAAGGCCGGAGCCAAGAAGGCGGCGAGGAAAACCACCGCGCGGTAGTCGCCGGGCCCGCCGTCAGATGAACGGCGTCGCACACACCGAGCCGTCGATGACCGTGCCACGCACGTCGATCCCGACGGGAGTGCCGTCCTCGGTCTCCGGCGGCAGGAATGCGAGCGCGATCCCGTGGCCGAGCACCGGCGAGAAGTTGCCCGATGTCACCGCGCCGACGGGCTCCCCGCCGATCGTGACGACGCATCCGCTGCGCGGTGGGCGGCGCCCCTCGGTCACAATCCCACGAAGCAGCCGGGCGACTCCGGCGTCACGCTCGGCGGCGAGCGCGTCGCGGCCGCGGAAGGACGGCTTCGACCAGGCCACCACCCACCCGAGCCCGGCCTGGAGCGGCGTGATGCCCGCCCCGAGTTCGTTGCCGTGGAGTGGCAGGCCCGCCTCGAGCCGCAGTGTGTCGCGAGCGCCGAGGCCGGCCGGTGGGACCCCGGCCGCAAGGAGCGCATCCCACACGGCCGTGGCATGGTCGGCGGGCACGGAGATCTCGACCCCTGCCTCGCCCGTGTAACCCGTCCCTGCGACGAGACCGTCGATCCCGTCGAGCGAGCATCGTTCGACACGAAAGCGTCCCACGGATTCGATCGCTGGGTACACCGCCGTCGCGAGCTGCAGCGCCTGCGGGCCTTGCACGGCGATCAGAGCGCGGCTCGCCGTGATGTCGTCTCCCCCGATGGCATCGATGACGCGTGCGGTGTTCGACGCATTCGGCATGACATCGAAGGTGTCATGGTCGTCGAGGTGCCACCACACGATGATGTCGTCGAGCACCGACGCGTCGCGATCGTCGAGCAGGTGCGTGTACTGCGCCCGACCCGGCCCGATCTTGTCGAGGTCGTTGGTGAACGCGGCTTGGAGACGCTCCAACGCGTCGGGGCCGTCGACGCGAACCGTTCCGAGGTGTGACACGTCGAACATGACCGCCGACGTCCGACACGCCATGTGTTCATCCAAGGTGCCCGTGTACTCCAGCGGCATGTCCCAGCCGCCGAACTCCACCATCTTGGCACCGGCGGCGCGATGCGCTGCGTCGAGCGGCGACAACCTGTTCATCGGACGCCTAGAGCGCAACAGGGGTGGCGGGCACCTCGAGGTCGGCGATGTCATGGCCCAACGGCACGAGCTGGGCGTCGACTTCGCTCTTCACCCCGGCGAGTGACAGCACGTTGAGGACGCCCTGGCCACGGGCGACGACGTCGATCAGTTCGTCGCCACGCGCGAGCACGACCGACTTGCCGTTGATCACGAGATGCGCCGACGCGATGTCGGTGCCGACGTGTTCGCGGAGGTACGTGAAGACCTCGCGCACCGATTCGAGCTTGATTCCTGCGTCCAGGAGCGTCTTGATGACGCGCAGCTCGAGCAGATCCTTGTAGCTGTAGCGTCGTCGACTCCCGCTGCCGGATGCGTCGGAGAGCGACGGACGGATCAGGTCGGTCCTCGCCCAGTAGTCGAGCTGGCGGTACGTGATACCGACCACTTTCGCTGCCTGCGTTCCACTGAAGCCGTCACTCATCGCGACCCTTTCCGTCGTTGTGCGTTGCAGTGCAACGCCTGCCCCAACCAGGTCCGCAACTGCAACGAAAATCCAGCGATGGGAAACATCGATGTAACTACGGAGTTGTGAGCCTACGTGGTGCCGCTCGGGCCGTCAACGGTGACGACCACATTCGCGCGTGACCAGGCCCGATGGGGCGACACGCATCGCGAAGCCGGTCGATCAGGTCGCGAAATCGTCCGGGCTGACGCTCTCGATGAAGTCCTTGAACTCGTCGATGATCTCGGCCGATTCGTCTTCCGGCTCGGGTTCGGGCACCTGCCCGACCTCGTCGAGGAGTTCGTCACTCGCGAACATCGGCGCCTCGCACCGAACGGCGAGCGCGATCGCGTCAGACGGTCGACTCGAGATGATCTGCTCGCCGTCGCCCACCGTCAGATGGAGTTCGGCGTAGTACGTGTGGTCGCGCACTTCGGTCACGACGACCTTGTCCAGCGTGGCGCCGAGTTGGTTGAGCACGGTGATGAACAGATCATGCGTCAGTGGTCGCGGTGGGTCGATGCCTTCGAGCGCATAGTGGATCGACGACGCCTCCGGGCTGCCGATGTAGATCGGGAGCAGCCGATGGTCGCCTGTCTGCTCCTGGAGGAGCAGCATCGGCGTGTTCGCCGGGATCTCGACTCTGACGCCGACCAGTTCCATGGGAGTCACGAGATCGACCCTACTCCCCGACCGATACCGAAGCATTTCACGATTCGAAATGACGCCGGAGCGCCTGGCGGGTCATTGCCGCACGAAGACTGCCGCCGAGTGCATCGAGTCGTTTGAGCTGGGCGAGCGCTTCTGCGTGCGACTCCGGGTTGCGCTGCCGGAAGCGAGGCGTCACCAACTGCTCGTAGAGCGATGCCTCGCGATCGGCCGACGTGCGCCAGTTGCGGAGGTGACGGGCGTCGACGCCTGATCGGAGGAACTCGCATGCCGGTTTCGCGATCTCGACCGCGTCGTCGCCGTACAGCGAGGGATGCGACCCGTCTCGGGCGCTGACGATGCCGAAACTCTCCAGCTGTCGCAGCTCGTCGTCGGTCATCTTCACCATCGAGCACAGTTCGGCTCGATCGAGCAGGACGCCCGGCATCATCGTCGCCGCCGACTCGACGGGTGGGTCCGGCGTGGATGCAACGGTCGGCGCCGGCTCCTGCGCCGGCGCGGTGATGCCACGGGCGTCGTGGTCGGGCACTCCCGAATCCCCCGACGCCGACCCGGAGTGCTGCGCGTTCGCACCGAACCGGGACGCGGGATGGGACGAGACGCTCGCGGACGGCACCTCGACGGCCTCAGCCGGCGCATCTCCGTGCTCGTCGTCACCGTTCGGACGCAGGTGTTCACCCGTCGGGTCGATCTCCCCCGTCTCGAGTCGGTCCTTGATCACGCGCAGCGGCAGATAGTTGCTCCTCTGCTCGGTCAGGATGACCCGCAGCAGCTCGACATCGGGGTCGTAGAACTTGCGGTATCCGGAGGCGGTGCGTTCGGGCGAGATCAGGCCCTGGCTCTCCAAGAAGCGGATCTTCGAGATCGTGACGTCGGGAAAGTCCTCGAGCAACAGCCCGAGCACCTCACCGATCGAGAGATATCCCGTGTCGTGAACCTCAGCCATCGGCTCGCTCGAAGAACACGAGTCGGAACTTACCGATCTGGAGTTCGTCGCCGTGTTGGAGCATCGCCCGCTCGACCCGCTCCTGGTTGACGTAGGAGCCGTTCAGCGAACCCGAGTCGGCGACCGCGTAGCCCTGTTCGGTGCGCTGCACCTCGGCGTGGCGGCGCGACACGGTGATGTCGTCCAGGCTGATCTCGCTGTCCGGGTGGCGGCCCAGCCGAGTGATGTCGTTGTCGAGCACGAATCGCTCACCGGCTTGCGAGCCCGCTCGCACGATCAACACGCCGACGCCCTGGTCGAGTTCGCCCATCGGGACGACGAGCTCGTCGTCCTGGCCGTGAGCGTCCTGCAAGGGGTCGACTGCGGTCAGCGTGATCGTCCGATCGTCGAGCCGATCGAGCGCCGACCCGCAACTCGAGCAGAAGGTGCTGTCGGGAGGGTTGCGGTGGCCGCACTGATTGCAGAACGTGTATTCGGACATGATGACGGTCAGCCTTCGGTCAGTTCGGTGTAGGCCGCGGCATCCATCATGGCACCGATGTCGTCGGCGTTCGACATCTCGATCTCGCACAACCAACCGTCACCGTACGGATCGTCGTTCAGGAGTTGCGGATTGTCGGTGAGCGCCTCGTTGACGGTCACGATCGTGCCCGACACCGGTGCGTACATCTCCGAGACCGACTTCGTCGACTCGAGTTCGCCGACCGCTTCGCTGGCCGCGACCGTGGTGCCGGGTGCCGGCAGATCGCCGTACACCACGTCGCCGAGGGCATCCTGGGCGAAGTCGGTGATGCCGACGCGCACCCGTGCGCTGTCGTCGATCACCCGGACCCATTCGTGCTCGGAGGTGTAGTGAAGATCCTGCGGGACGTTCATGGCCCACACCGTACCGTCCTGGCCGCACCGGTGAAGAACACGGTGCTACCTCCCCCGACCGGCCGCGATTCCGGCGCGGATCGACGGCACATACGTGATCGCGGTGTAGTAGCTGAGGATCAGGCCGGGAATCCCGAAGATCCACGCCGCAACCGTCCAGGCGTCAGAGGCGGGCGCCGAACTGTTCCCCATCAGGAACCCGGGGACCGCGAACATCAGGAGGAAGGTGGCGGTCTTGCCCCACCACGTCACGTCGAAGCGTTCCATCCCGAACGCCACGGTGGCAATGACCATGGCGCCGCCGATCAGGGCCTCGCGAGCCAACACGGCGATGCCGAACCACACGGGCATGGCGTCGTTCACGATGATCGAGACGATCCCGACGAGGAAGAGCAGGCGATCGACCGTCGGGTCGAACAACTTGCCGAACTCGCTGGTCTGGCCGAGGCGCCTGGCCAGGTAGCCGTCGATCCAGTCGGTGGCGCCGAGACCGCCGAGCAGCCACGCCGCCGCCTGGCGTGACGGCAGCCCGAACAGGATCCACACGAACAGCGGCAGGCACAGGAGCCGGACGAACGTGACGACGTTGGGAACCGTCCACAGCGTGTCGACCTCGCGAATCTCGACCGTCTCCGCCACCGGTTCCTGCACGTCACGGAGCCTACGCCGTCGCCGCCCGGTCACTAGATTGAGCCGATGCCCACGATCTTCACGCGCATCATCGACGGCGAGATCCCGGGCACGTTCGTCTGGCGCGACGAGCGATGCGTGGCGTTCATGTCGATCAACCCCATGGCACACGGGCACGTCCTCGTTGTGCCGATCGACGAGGTCGACCACTGGATCGACGCTTCGCCCGAGCTGTCAGCCCACCTGTTCGACGTGACCCGACACGTCGCAGAGGCGCAGCGCATCGCGTTCAGACCGGCCCGGGTCGGCGTGATCATCGCCGGGTACGAAGTACCGCACACCCACATCCACGTGATCCCGACCAATGACATGTCAGAACTGTCCTTCGCGAACGCATCGCCGACGGCCGACCCGGCACTGCTCGAAGCCGGCGCAGGCGTCATCCGCGCTGCGCTGGTCGACGCCGGACACGAGGCGCACGTGGCCGGCTTGGCAGACTGACCGAATGGCACCCACGGTTTCAGACCCGACCTCACGCGGCTTCGACCCCGACCGGCTGGACCGGATCGACACGCACTTCCAGCGCTACATCGACGACGGCCGGCTGACCGGGTGGCAGGTGATGGTGAGTCGGGGCGGCGACCTCGTCCACCACCGCACCGCTGGTCACCGCGACCGTGACGCCGAGATCGCCTGGAGCGACGACACCATTGTGCGGATGTATTCGATGACCAAGCCGATCACCTCGGTTGCGGCGATGATGCTGTACGAGGAGGGCGCCTTCGAACTCAAGGATCCCGTCTCGAACTGGATCCCGTCGTTCGCCGATGCACGCGTGTATCGCGGCGGCTCGGCCGTGAAACCGCTGACCGATCCGGTCACCGACCCGGTAAGGATGTGGCATCTCCTGACCCACACCTCCGGCCTCACCTACGGCTTCCATCACCAGCACGTGACCGATGCCGTGTACCGGGCGCGAGGCTACGAATGGGGCGTCCCACTGGGCACCGACCTCGAAGCGGCGTGCGATGCGTGGGCGGGGATGCCGCTCGCCTTCCAGCCGGGCTCGGAGTGGAACTACGGGGTGTCGACCGACGTGCTCGGTCGCGTCGTCGAGGTCATCTCGGGCCAGTCGCTCGACGATTTCTTCCGCGAACGGATCTTCGTGCCGCTGGGGATGGCAGACACGGGCTTCGTCGTTCGTGACGATCAGGCTGACCGGGCCGCCCGGCTGTACAGCCCGCATCCGAAGACGGGCCAGGCGTTCATCAGTCCCCTCGAGTCGCCGGCAACTGCGGTGCCGTCCATGCTGTCGGGTGGTGGCGGACTCTGGGGCACCGCGGCCGATTACCTGCGGTTCTGCCACATGCTGCTCGGCGGCGGCGAGGTCGACGGCACACGCCTGCTCGGCTCACGCACCGTCGACTACATGGCGCGCAACCATTTGCCCGGCAACGTCGACCTGGAAGAATTCGGTCGGCCGCTGTTTGCCGAGACCTCCTTCGACGGCGTCGGGTTCGGGCTCGGGTTCTCGGTGCAACTGGACCCGGCTACGTACCGGGTTCTCAGCTCACCCGGTGAGTACGCGTGGGGTGGAGCGGCCAGCACGGCGTTCTGGTGCGACCCGGTCGAGGACATCGCCGTGGTGTTCCTGACGCAGCTGCTCCCCTCGAGTACGCACCCGATCCGTCCGCAACTCAAGCAGCTCGTCTACCAGGCCCTCGTCGACTGACCTGGGGTTCGTGTCGACGACCGCCGTCACGCAGGGGCGATCAGGTGGGGGCCGTTGTTCCGGACGTTGTTGACGTCGATCGATACCGCGCGCATCGCCAAGAGGTCGTCGCGCGCCGGCACCAGCAACTTCTGGAGCATCTCGATGTTGTGGTTCTCCGGGTCGAGCCACATCGGCCACATCGCCCTGGGCAGGATGACGGGCATCCGGTCGTGGATCGTGGCCATCGTCGCGTTCGCCGCGGTCGTGACCACTGTTGCGCTGTGCAACCACCGCGCATCGGGGCCTTCCGTCCGGTCACGCCACATCGACCACAGCCCGGCGACGGCCAACGGTTCGCTGTCCACCCGCTGGATGAAGTGGGGCCGCTTGGCCAACTTGCCGGCTTTGGTGACCGGACCGCCCTCGACGCCGGCGGCCCATTCGTAGAAGCCGTCCATCGGGATGATGCACCGATGTTTGCGGAAGTCCGCCTTGAACGCAGCCTTGTCGGCGAGCGTCTCTGACCGGGCATTGATCATCCGTTGCCCGATCTTGCGTTCCTTCGCCCACACGGGCACCAGACCCCAGTGGAAGACCTGGAGTTCCAACACCTCGGCGCCCTCGTCGACGATCCCATAGATGTCGTTCGTGGGTGCGACGTTGAAGTTCGCTCCGAGGGTTTCGACGGATGACTCGGCACCGAAATATTTGGCGATCCGATCAGGTGCCGTTGCCGACACGAACCGGCCGCACATCGTTCCAGTTCCCCGTTCTCAGGCGGCCCGGTCGACGCCGGAGCAACACAGGCGATAGCCGTCGCCGTCGATCTCGAACCTGCTGGACATGGGTGCTCCCTCGTGCGCTGCGTTCGTTCCAACGGTAGCGCCACGACCCCTCGGGAGCCTGGTCTGGAACCACCAGAAACCCCGCCCGACGCCGAGCGTGTTCCATCAGCGTTACACGCGCCCGACAGGACCCCTCAGATGCCGAACTTGGTGGCTTGAAGCTGGGCGACAGCCTCGTCGGTGCCATCGAGCGCGACCCCGGCGACGCTGTCGCGGCCGTAGAGGAACAGCACGCATTCGCCGATCGGCCCGGCGAGGGTGACGACCGGGTCGCCGGCGTGGAGCGTCGTCGTCGCCTGACCCTCCGGCGCCAGGTCCAGACCGACCCGCGCTTTGCGGGTCAGCATCTTGCCAAATTTCGGCAGGAGCGACTCGAGCGTGCTGCGCAGGTCGGCGTCGAGGCGGCGGGCCTCCCAGCCGTCCTGTGCCCGCCGGACGTCTTCGTGGTGCACGAAGAACTCGATCGTGTTGACCAGTCGGTCCACGGCCGGCACCCGTGTCGGCGACCAGATCGGGGCACCCGCCCGCACCCGTTCGACGATCTCGGCGTACGGTCGCTCGGCTTCGGACAGGCGAACACGTTCGCTGTGGTCGACCAGCACACCGCTGAGAATGCCGGGCATCGCGTCCGGGCGGCGTTCGCGCACGACGAGGTGCGCGGCGAGATCACGGGTGGTCCAGTCGCCCGACAGTGTCGGAGCATCGGGTCCGAGTTCGAGCATGATGTCGCAGAGGAGGGAGCGTTCGACAGCGGCGGGAGACGTCATGGCTCCAGCCTACGGAGCCGATCCGACGGCACCAGGAGCGACGTCGATGATCAACCGGGCTCGTCCGGGTCGACCGGTGGTTGCGCCAGGGCGCGTCGGGCGGAAGCCTGCTGGCCGTCGTCCTCGTAGTGGACGGTCACCGACTGGAAGCCCTTGAACTGCTGAGAGTTGACGGCATCGACGTAGGCGCGACGGTCGGCGTCGGTCAGATCGACGTTGTCCGTGAACGGTGTCAGCAGCGCTCTCGGGTAGAGGCGTTTGGCGCGCACCACGTTGACCTCCGACCCGATCACGATGCCGACGGCGGCGAGGAAGAACCAGGCCAGCAACCCGAGCACCAGCGCGAACACGCCGTACGTCTCACCCGAGTCCTTGACGACGTTGCCGACGAAGACGGCGCCGAAGACCTGGAGCAGCTGCCAGATGACGGCGGCGACGATTGCTCCCGGGATGACGTCTCGTCGACGCACCTGGTCGGGACGGAAAATTCTGAACGTCAGGACGAACACCCCGCCGTTCACGAGGATCGACACGATGATCGCCGCGATCGTGCTCCAACCGCCGACGTCGGCGCCGAACGCCTGGGCGTTCGACCCGGCACCCGACAGGATCGTCGTCACCACGACGGCCACACCGGCCACGCCGATGAGTCGGAGGCTCCGAAGCCGTGCCCGGATCGGGTCGGGCCGTCGGTTGCGGGGCACCGACCAGGTGACATTCATTGCGTTCTGGATCGCCTGGGCGACGCCGAGCGCGCCGTACAGCGCAATGAGACCGCCGACGATGATCGCGCCGACGCTGCCCTGGAGCCCGCGCGCACCCGCGAGCTCCTCGCCGATCACCGGGAACTGACTGAGTGCCGAGTCGAGGAATCGTCCCTGCAGCTCGGGTCGCCCGTCGAGCAGGAACCCGAGGACCGAGGTCAGCAGCAGCAGGAGCGGGAACATCGACAGGAAGCCGTAGTAGGTGATGAGCGCTGCGAGGTACGGCCCCTGGTCTTCGGCGAACTTGTAGATCACCCCGATCGGGAACCCCGCTGCGGGGTGGCGACGCTGAAACGCGTCCGCGCGATCGGTCAACGACACCGTACACCGCTTCCCTGGACGTCGACCACGGATGCAGTCTGCCCCGCAGGGGACGCCGAAGCTTGCTGTTCAATCGGTACTCGGTGACCGATCGGCCTGGTCGATCTTATTCACGAGTAGCGCCAGCCAGCGGAGCATTGAGACCAGCTCTCGACGGTCGGCTTCGGTGAGTGGTCCCGTCTCGATATTGTCCGCCATCTCGCTCAGGTTCGCGGAGGTGATGTCGTCCTCGCCGCACGCACCGGCACGAATGACCGTTCCAGCGACGACTCTGTCCATCGGCTTCCTCCCGTCGTTCACCACTATCGTGACAGATTGGGGCCGTCTCCGTCGACGGGCGACCGGATGAGGACAGACCCAGAGTGCGCTGGTTGGGTTGATATGTCGGTGATCCACCCGCCTGCTCGTTCACCCGCTACGCGCGCTGCGGCGCCTCGCGCGACTGCGCCTTCGGCGAACCCTGCGATCTGAGGTGCCGGCCGGCGGTGCGCTCGAGGTTGTCTGCAGTGTTCTGATCGCGACCCCGCCGGGGTCTGCGCATGTCGGCAACGACACCTCGACATCCGGGAACTCATCGACGATCAGCCGGTGGATCCTGTCGTACAAGGGTCGAGTTTCTGTGGGGATTCGATCAACATACGCCTGCGCTGCTGCGTCCACGCGTCCATCATCGCCTGGGCCCGACGGACTGCGTGACGAGCAACCGAACTACGACTTCGATCGCTGGCCACCGGCCCGGGCGTGTTGCTTCGAAAGTCGGTCGTCCTCCGTGACTCCACATGCGTAGCGTCACCGGTATGGACACGGCGTGGCTGGAGAAGTTCCTCACATCGCCTGGCAGCGATGGCGCGACGTTCTGCGGTGTGGTCGACGTCCGTCGCGAAGCCGAGGTGCTCTTCCAATCCGCCTGCGGACTGGCATCGCCGCGTTGGGGTGTACCGAACACGCTCGACATGCGTTTCGATGTCGCCTCGATCAGCAAGCTATTCACCTCGGTCGCGGTGCTGCAGTTGGTCGCTGCTGGCAGGCTGGATCTCGACGCGTCGATCCACGAGTACGCCGATCTCGCCGGCACCGCCATCGCCCCTGCGGTCACGCTGCGCCACCTGCTCACGCACACCAGCGGTATCGCCGACATCGCCGAGGAGGACGAGGGCGAGAATTACGGCGAGGTCTTTCGATTGGTGCCGTGTCACGCGATCGTGACCCCGCGCGATTTTCTGCCCCTCTTCGCGAACAAGCCGCCACATTTCGCGCCAGGCAGCGGGTCGCGCTACTGCAACGCCAGCTACGTCGTCGCGGGGATGGCCGTCGAGCACGCCTCGGGTCAGGACTTCCGAGAATACGTCGAGGCCGAGGTGCTCGCACGCGCCGGCATGACCCGATCCGGCTACTTCGACAAGCGCTACGCAATCCCCGACCTCGCCGAGGGTTTCGACCCGACCGACGACGGACGGCTCGAACAAAACCTCTACGCCTATCCGCCCCAGGGGTCTCCCGACGGTGGCGCCTTCTGCACCGCGGGCGACCTGCACGCCTTCTTCGCGGCGCTTCGCAATCGGCAGTTGCTGCCCGCCGACCTCACCGACAACTTCTTCACACCCCAGATCGTCAGCGAAGACGGCGGGCCCACCGGCCAGGGTTTCGGGCTCGAGTTCAACGACTTGGGCTACTACAAGGAAGGCGAGAGCGAGGGCGCCAGTGGCATCCTCTCCCACCTCTCCGTCTGGGACGTCGACGTCGTGATCCTCAGCAACACAATGGACGGGACGTGGCCGCTGCTCGGCGAGTTCGGACGGCGCGCGCGTGAAGATCTCGGCGACAACACTCGTCGCGCTCGATGAGCGGCCCGCATGCCGAGACCGCCCTCGATCGACGGCGAACAGACGTCTGGGTCACGGGGTTGTCATGACCGACCCACGCGGCAACGAAGAAGAGCCCCCCGAAGAACATTTTGGCCGAAACAAGGAAGGTCCTGGGCGGAGGAAGCAACCTCCGACCAGGACATTCGTACGTCGGGCTGACAGGATTCGAACCTGCGACCCCGGTTCCCCAGGGGCTCGCAGGGACCACAAAAGACCTGCTAGAATGGCATTGTACCAGCGTGGGGGTTCTTCGGGGGTTCTCCATTGTGCGCTGAGGTTCGTCGAAATTCGTGTGGAAGAACCCCCGAAGAACCCCCGCCGTCGTGCTGGAGGGCAGATGCCACGAACAGAACGAAATCGTGCTCCCGGTGAGGGCACGCTCTACGAGGAGAGATCACGCAACCGATGGGTTGGTGCTGTGGTCATCGACGGCAAGCGCCGCAAGGTGACGGCCAAGACGAAGACCGAAGCGCGCCAGAAGCTGAACTCGCTGACGAGATCGCGGGACAGCGGCGAGCAGGTCGGCGACGGCAACACGACGGTCGCTCAGCTCGTCGACAAGTGGATGGCCCGAGACGTTGCCAGCAGATCGATCGCTCCGTCGACCCTCGACACCTACCGCTGGTCCACCCGGACGATCAACGCCGGGCTCGGCAAGCGCCGCGTGCGCGAATTGACGACGGACGACATCGAGAACTGGCTCGACAAGATGTCGGAGGCCGGGCTTGCCCGTTCGAGTCTGAAGAAGTTCCGGTCGACGCTCCGCCAAGCGCTCGAGTTCGGCGAACGCCGAGGTGTCGTCAACCGCAATGCTGCCAGCACCGCCAAGCTCACCCCCGGAGCGCGGGCGACAGCGGAGCGGACGGCGCTCACCCCCGATCAGCTGCGCTCGTTCTTGACCGTGTGCGCGAATGAGCGACTCGGCGCGATGTTCGCGATCCAGGCCACGGTCGGTGTTCGTCCTGGCGAGGCGTCCGGGCTCTGTTGGGATGCCGTCGATCTCGAATCGGGCACGATCACGATCCGGACGGCCGTGCGCAATGAGGGGAAGACGCGGCGGTGCTCGTCGACCGACTCAAGACGCGGCGAGCCCACCGAGCAGTCGTGCTGCCCGTCGAGGTGGTCCGGATGCTCACCGAGCATCGACGTCGACAGAAGGTCGAGCGGCTCGCGTCTGACGGATGGGCGGACAGCCGGCTGGTGTTCGCCACCCGAGCTGGCACTCCCCTGTCGGCAAGCAACGTTCGTCGCGAACTCGATCGGGTCACGTTGAAGGCGGACGTGCCGAGCGTGACACCCAACGAGTTGCGGCACACCGCCGCGTCGAATCTCTCGGCCGCCGGTGTGCCCATCGAGCAGATCGCAGACGTGCTCGGACACAACGACACGGCGATGCTGATGGAGGTCTATCGCCACGCCCCCCTGTGGCCGCCCAGGAACACCAGCAACCTTCGGCATCAACCTGGATTGGCACGTCTGCGCACGGATACCCGTCCCAGATCGTGCAGACCGACAGTCGGATTCTCCGGCATCTGGCGGGCGCTCTCCGACACCGGCTCGGGGGCGGTCCTTCCGTCATGCCTGATGGGCGACCTGTCTCAGACACGCGGGGCGAACCACGTTGCGCAGCTGATCTTCCGTTCGCCCCCGTCCACCGACCCATTCGTCGACGAGTCCAAGTTCGGCTCCGAGAGGCTGCTGCAGAATCTGGTCCGCATACCCGCTTCGGACGTACAGGTCATCAAGCGCCGCCGCAAGTGCGCGCTCACCGGTGCGACCGGCAAGACACTGCTCAGCCTCGTCCGTGAGTACGAGGTGAGCAGCTTCGTGAAGATCGTCGACCCCTACCCTCAGCTCCTCGAGCGACTTCACAATCAACTCCCGAACCTTGAACGAATCGCGGCCGTCAAGTCCCGCGAGGTCTCTCAGGGCAGTGGTGTCCAAGCCGTGAACGAGCCAGTGGGCTGCCCACATGGGAATTTGCGTCGGATCAACGAGTACGTCGAGCATCATCCAGGCGGCGACGAGTTTCGGTGGCGGCGTATCACGCCGCTCCTGCTGCTCGATCTCGGCTCGGCCGATCAGATCAACAACGGGTAGAACGCATCCGGCCCGCTCCTGATCGGCACGTATCTAGAGTCCTTGGTGGGGTGTCCGTGACGTAGCCGACGCAGGGGTTCTGGTGCGTCGTGGACGCGTTATCTGGAGTGTGTCCGTGACCGGACCCCCGGGTCTGTCAGAAACAGCACAACCGGCCGGAGCCGACCGGACTGCGGAACCCGGCGACGGGCAGCGAACTGCCGCAACCCGGCCTAGACGCAATACCGTCCAGTTAGATGGGTTGGAGCACTATTGATGGTGGGCGGTTGTCGGGTTGGGGCCAGTCGCGGTGGCGTTTCCGCTTGACGTGCCACTTGGGCATCTTGCGTTTGATGAGCCTCGGGT
>JBDSBE010000141.1:0-9082 GCA_039921745.1 Ilumatobacteraceae bacterium
TCGGGGCTCACCGCCGTGCTGACACCGATCACGTCGATTCCCTCGGGAATGCGGCCCTCGTCACGCAGCGTGTTGATGACGGGGATCTCGTCGTTGCAGTGCGGGCACCAGTGCGCGAGGAAGATCAGCCACGTCCGGCCGTCCGCGGCCGGATCGACCCGCACCTGCCCACCGTCGAAGTTTTCCGCCACTAGCACGGGCGCCGACATCCCGATCGCCGGATCGTCATCGCCGTCGGGCAGCACCGGCAGCGACTCTCCGATCACCGCGACCGGCCCGACCCCGGGCAGGAATACCTCGGGCACGTCGGGGTCGATGGTCGGATCGACCACGTCGCCGGTACCGGAGCTCGATTCCGTGGTCGTGGCGGAGTCGCCGGGAGCCGAGCCGGTCGGCTCGGTGGCCGTCGGTTGGGATTCGGCGAGGTCGGCGTCGCCGCCACACGCCGCGAGGCCGAGTGCGATCGAGAGGCCGACGGCGGCGAGGCTGCGAGGACGGTTCACGTGGGCTCCTGTCGGGGTTGGTCGGTGTTGGCCGAATCGAACGAGATCGTGTTGAGGACGATGATCGACACGAAACCAGCCAGCGCCATCAACGCCAACGTCATGAAGCCGAACGTGCGAAACCACACGTCCGCGCACGAAGGACCGAACAGCGAGCACGATTCCGAATCGGACAGCCAGCCCTGCTCGATCATCGAGTGGTACGACGACACGCCGGCCCCGATCGTGGCGAGCGGGAGGACGTACCAGCGCGCATCCCGATCATGTCGCAGGAGCCCGACGAGCGCGATTACGGCGATCGGGTACATCGCGATTCTCTGGAACCAGCACAGGCGACATGGTATGTACTCGGCCACCTCTGAGAAATACAGGCTCCCGGCCGTCGCGACCGATGCGACCGCCAGCGTGAGTTCGACTCGCCGGGCGATCAGCGCCCGACCGATCGAGCGGGCGAACGGCAGCCTGCCATCGACGACGCGCGCGACCACGATCAGCAGGGAGCCGGCGGCTGCGTTCAACGCGAGCACCGCTGTCACGACCTGCACCGCGTCGACCATGCCTCCAGTCTGTCGGGTGACCGACCGCGTTCGTCGGCATGCACGTCGCAGCCGACAACCCCGCCCGACCAGCAACTAGACTGCCCGAATGCAGGAATTCTCGTCGATCAGCGTGTCGTCATACGAGGCCGGTTCACTCGCCGACCGTCTCACGGAACAGGCCGGCGACGGCTGGTCGGTCGTGGCGATCGTGCCGACCGGGAGCACCATCACGGCGTACCTCAGCCGAGACGGTGACAGGGCGTCCTCGACCGACTCGACCCCCTCGGTGCCGATCACCTCCGCCGCCCCAACGGAGCCGGGCCACGACGACCACGGGAGTTCCGACCACGACGCGGACGACGGCCCGAGCATTCCGGCCACCACGACCGGGACGGTGACCGGCCACGACTCGGCCGCTGCCGACCCCGTTTCGGAGGCGCCCGGGTGGGCCTCGGGAGCTGGTGGTGTCGGCGCAGCCAAAGGCGCCGAGCCGGTCGGCTCCATGCCGCAGGCAGAGGGCACACCGGCCGCATCGACGCCCGCTGAGAGCGGCGGCGCCGCTGCCAGCGCGGCCCCGGCCGGCTGGTACGCAGACCCGTCGTCACGGTTCGAGCTGCGCTACTGGGACGGCGGCCAGTGGACCGAGCACGTGTCACGCTCGGGCCAGCAGTACACCGATCCGCCCGTCGCCTGAGCCGCTCGACCGACGGTCGATCGCCCCGATCGGCCGACCCGATCAGCGATACCCTGCCCGCCATGCGAGCCACGTCACTGGGCCACGCCGGGATCCTGATCGAGACCCATGCCGGATCGATCGTCTGCGACCCGTGGTTCATCCCCGCCTTCTTCGGATCGTGGTTCGTGTTCCCACGCAACGACCGGCTGAGCGACGACCTCCTTGAACGGATCGAGCGCGCCGACTACCTCTACGTCTCCCATCTCCACGCCGACCACCACGACGAGGCCTGGCTTCGCGACCACCTCCGCCGGGACATCCCGATCCTCCTTCCCGATTACCCGACCCGCGAACAGCAGCGGACGCTGAGTCGGCTCGGGTTCACCGAGTTCGTGCGCACGACCGACGGTGAAGAGATCGAACTCGCACCCGGCCTCAGCATCGCGATCCACACCGAGGTGTCGATCACCGACGGACCGGGCGGTGACTCCGCGCTGATGGTGTCCGACGGGTCGACCAGGCTGGTCAACCAGAACGACTGCCGGACGACCGACCTCGACGCGCTGCGTTCGCACGGCCCGGTCGATCTCCACTGGCTGCAGTACTCGGGCGCGATCTGGTATCCGATGGTGTACGACATGCCCGACGACGACAAGCGCGTGCTCTGCGACGCGAAGGTCGAGAGTCAGTTCACCCGGGCGATGAAGTACGTCGAGGCGATCGACGCGGCGGCGGTCGTCCCGAGCGCCGGCCCGCCCGTTTTCCTCGACGACGACCTCTGGCACCTCAACGTCATCGACGGGACCGAACTGTCGATCTTCCCCGATCAGCGGTCGTTCCTGCGGTTGTTGGCCTCCGCCAACCGCCAGGGCGTCCTCGCGATCCCAGGGACGGAGATCGAGATCACGTCGTCCACTGCGACGACAGTTCACCCGATCCCCGATGCCGAGGTCGAGGCGATCTTCACGAAGAAGGAGTCGTACCTGCGGTCGTACCAAGCCGATTGGCAGCCGTGGCTCGCCGAAATGAAGACCGGCTGGCCCGATGAGACCACCGATCTGCTCGGCACCCTCGCCGCGTGGTGGGAGCCGCTGTTGCGGATGGCACCGACCATGCGCAACGCGGTCGGGGCGAACTGTCTGTTCCGTGCCGGCGACCTGGAGATCCTGATCGACTTCCCGAACGCGATCGTGCGGGCGTACGACGGCGACGACTACGCGTTCCGGTTCGACATCCCGCGCCTCCTCGTCGAGGAGGTCACAGCCGAGCGAGCGGTCGACTGGTCGAACTCCCTGTTCCTGTCGTGTCGGTGGACCGGCTGGCGCCAGGGCGAGTTCAACGAGTACCTCTACAACTTCTTCAAGTCGCTGTCGGTCGAGCGGATGCGTCGGACCGAAGCCGAGGCGATCCGGAAGCTCGATCCGCCGACCGAAACCGAAGCGGAGATCGAACTCGGCGAGTACGTCGTACAGCGTCGATGCCCGCACCGCAACGCCGACCTCGCCGTGTTCGGCGAGGTCGAGTCGACACGGCGAGGCGACGTGCTCGTGTGCACGCTCCACGGCTGGAAGTTCGATTGCGACACCGGACGGTGCCTCACGTCCGCAGACCACCCGCTGAAAATCCGACGCCGCTGAACGCCTTTCGTCCGCGCCGTTCGACTATGGAACCGTCGGCGGACCGGTCGTGGTCGTCGTCGGATCGATCGTCGTGGTCGTCGTTGTCGGATCGATCGTCGTCGTCGGAGGCACGGTCGTCGGTGGGACGGTGGTCGGTGGCACGGTCGTCGTCGTGGTCGTCGTGGTGGTCGTGGTCGGCGGGATCGTCTTCAGCGCCGTGATCGTCAGGGTCCCCTGGGAGGTCGCACCTTGCGGGTCCGACACCGAATAGCGCACGGTGTGGACCTCGTCGATCGCGTTGTTGGGCGCCGTGATCGTCAAAATCAGCCCGTTGATGGTGATCTCGAGCGGGGACGGGTCGTCGAGCAGCGTCAGAACCAGGGGGCCTCCCTCGGCATCCGTCGCCGGCACGGCGACGACGACCGGGATCCTGGCCGGCACCTCGAACGCGAGATCCGGTGCGAACGGCGACCGGTTGACGGTTACGGTCACGGTGGTGGGAGCCGACGGCAGACCGAGGGCATCAACAATCGTGTACGTGAACTGAGCGATGCCCAGCCCGTCACGAGCGTCGACGGTCAACTGACCGTTCGCCAGCCGGGTGACCACGCCGATCGCGCCGTTCGCAAACGTGAGCGCAGCGGGCACCGACGCCAGGGCGATCGGATCGCCATCGGGGTCGGAATCGTTGGCCAGCGGGGAGAAGCTCACCGGCGTATCGGCGATCGCCACGCTGTCGGGCTGCGCGACGGGCACCAGGTTCACCAGGTCGATCGACACGGGCACCCGGACCTGGAGTCCACCCGGGTCGGCGATCACCGCGATGACCTCGAGGCGCCCGCTGCGTCCTGCGGGCTCGAGCAGGATCGCGCTCTGCTGTTCGACGATCGCGACCCAGTCGGGGGCTCCGTCGAGGGCGACGATCCGGAGCGGCTCGGCGTCCGACGCCAGGGCCGAGACCGGAACGACGACACGATCGCGGCGGCCGATCGCCGACTGGAAGGGACGCGCGAGCGGCTCCTGGTTGACATCGATGACCACCTGCCCGATATCGACGATCCGACAGGAGTTGCTCACCGAGTACGAGACGACGATCGTGCCGTTCTCCCCCGCCGGGGGCGTGTACACGCTGGCCGCCGACGACAGAGGTGGCCCGACATCCGTCACCACTCCGTTGCGGGCCGTGCGGGTGAGATCGATCGAGATCGGTTGCTGATATCCGGTCTGCAGGAACAGATCAGGCGCCGACGGCGGTGCCTCGGCGCACGGGCGAACCGTGATGACCGCTCGGGCGTCCGCCGTCAGCTCGCCATCGGTGACGCGGTACACGACGGTCGCCAAGCCGCTCGCCCCGGGGACCGCGACGAACACCAGCGCACCGAGTTCGAGGCGTGCGGTCCCGAGTGCCGGGTCGGGAGGTGTGACGATCGAGTAGGTGAGTGGGTCGCCGTCCGGATCCGAGTCGTTGAGAGCGATCGGCACGATGACGGTCCCACCGTTGACGACCTGACCGCCATCGTTGCCGGCAACCGGCTGACGGTTGGGCGCCTCGAGCACCGTGAGCACGATCGTGCCGACGGCGGTGAGACCGTCCGCATCGGCGATCGTGTAGGTCGCGGTGATCGCGCCGACGTACTCCGGCGGGGGCGTCACCGTCACGGTCCTCCCGGACATCGCCACGGTCGCGTTGCCGCTCGTCAGTTGGGTCGACACGAGGCGGAGCTGATCGAGTGCCCCGTCGGGGTCACCATCGTTGGCGAGCACGTTGAACATCGTGGGCACCGCGGGCCCGGTGATCGAACGCACATCGTCGGTGGTGAACGGCGGGAGACGGACTGGTTCGACGATCCGGAGGAAGAGCCGGCCCATCGTGACCCCGCCCGACGCATCCCCGACCTGGTACGTGATCGTCGTCGGCCCGACGACCGGCCCGGCGGAGAACATGATGATGCTGCCGTCACGCGTTGCGGTCCCGAGCGACGGACGGGTGCTCGACAGCACGCGCAGCATGGAGTTCGGGCCATCGGGGTCGGAGTCGTTGGCGAGCACGTAGATCGAACGTGTCTCGTTGACGACGATCGCGATGTCTTCGTTGAGGACGACCGGCGGCATGTTGGTCACCGCCGGCTCGACCACACTGACGGTGATCGTCGCGGAGGCCCGGAGGCCCTGTGAGTTGATGACCTCGTAGGTGCAGTTGAACACCCCGGAGCGGCCGCGTGGCGGCCGGAACGTGACGCGGTCGTCCGATGTGACGATCGCCTGCCCGCCGCCTGCGCAGCCCGGTGTCGATGCCAGCGTCGGGCGCGCGCCCGACGGGTCGCCGTCGTTGCCGAGCACGTCGAGCGTGACCGGTACGTCGACGTCCGTGGTCGCTGCGTCGTCCTGTGCGAACGGCGGTGCATCAATCGCTTCTGGCAGTACCCGCACGCTCACTTCCCCGACCGCGGTCTCGCCGTTGCCGTCGGAGATCTCGTATCGGAACCGGTCGATCGAGATGTCGTAGTCCGTCACGATCGGCGCGGCGGTGTACTGCACCGCTCGGCCCTGGACGCGGTACGAGCCGGGATTCGGTGACCCCTCGATCGCCTCGACGCTCAGCAGGATGAGTGCGTCTCCGTCCGGATCGCTGTCGTTCGCGAGCACGTCGATCAGCTGGGCGACGCCGACCACCGCAGACGCCGTGTCGGCATTCGCGACCGGCGGTCGATTGGGCTCCAGTTCGGAGATCAGTGCGATCAGCACCGAGCCGACCACGACATGTCCGTGGCCGTCGTCGACGGTGTACGAGAATGGCGTGAAATCGGCGGCGCCAGCGCGCGCCGTCGCGAGCAGGACGTTGCCCGACACCTTGACCTCGAGGCCGGGTGGGATCGGCTCGACGAGCGCGAGCTGGAGTCGGTCACCGTCAGGATCCCGGTCGTTGAGGAGCACCTTGAGCTCGGTGAGGATGTCGCGACGCACGCGGGCGGCGTCCGGCTTCACGATCGGCGCGCGGTTGTCGTCGCTGGGTTGTGCGATGTCGACACTCACCTCGACCGATGTGCCGACCGCGCCGAACGCATCGACAGGTCGATACGTGAAGGTCGCCGTTCCTGAGGCTCCACCCAGGGGCATGTAGCGAAGGCCGGGCAGCCCGGAGGGCGCAATCGTTTCGGTGATCGCCCCGCCCACGTCGGCGGGGGTGAACGATGCGACCCGGAGCGCATCGCGTTCGGGGTCGATGTCGTTGACGAGGACGTCGATCACCACCGCGGCATCGGGACCGGTTTCCGCGCGGTCCGGTGAGCCGATCGGCGCCTGGTTGGGTGCATCCGGCGGCAACAGTTCCAGACGCACGATCGCTGACGCTTCCGTGCCGTCCCCGTCGGCGATCGTGTAGGTGAACTGGTCGAAGCCGACGAAGCCCGACAAGGGTTGATAGACCACGGTGCTGGCGCTCGCGATCTCGACCGAGCCCTCCGCTTCGTCGCCGACCGACACCAACGCGATCGCTTCGCCGTCCGGGTCGTAGTCGTTCGCGGTGACGGCGATCTGCACGCTGCTACCGCTCCGGGCGGTCACCGGATCGTCGACGGCGATCGGCGGATCGTCGATGCCGTTCTCATCGGGATCGCGATCGTCCTCATCGGTGGTGTCGTCGTTCCCTCGCACGGCGGACGCCTCGCCGCCCTCGCCGTCGGCCACCAGTTCTCCGTCCTCACCCACGAGCGGGGGAGTCCCGTCGTCCTTCGCGATCGCGGAGATGCCCCACGGTGTGATCGCCCACACCATCCGTCCCTGGTCTTCGTCGACCCAGATCAAGTCGGTTGATGCCGACACGGTGAGGGCCGTGCCGGCGACGGGGTCGGCGACCGTGTCCCGGGAGATGGTCTCGCGCCGCCAGTCGAATCGGACGATCTCGGTCGGCGAGCGACGGACGAGCGCAGCGGCGTCACCGGCGATCGCGAGCAGGTCGGCGCCGTCGATGTCGAGCCCGTCGATGGCCACTGTCTCGTCGAGCCCGTCCGTTCCGACGCACCACAGCTGGTCGTCGGCGCCGATCCACCCACAGTCGGCGCTCGGACTCGATTCCTGCACGACGAGTTCGCTGACCGCGACGTCGGGTGGCAGGTCGACCCACTCGCCACGATCGAACTGGACCCGCGACCGTTCCAGGTCGAGGATCAGCGGCTGGTTGCCCACGAGCGCGAACCGAGCGTTCGAGATCCCGGACGCGATGGTTTCGCGGCCGGTGCTGGTGATCCGTGAGAGGCGGCCGGCGGTCGCTGTCCACACGGCGCCGTCAGGCGCGATCTGCGTCGACTCGCGAGCTCCGCCGGCATCGATGTCGAACGGGACGGCGTCACCGCCGAGGGGCTGGAGGATTGCTTGAGCAGACGCAGGGTCGGCAGCAACGATCCCGACCTGGCTGACGGCGACGACCGAGGTGGCCTCGGCGATCAGGCCGAGCGATTGCGGCGGACCGAGGCGGAGCGCCGACGCGTCGATCGCCCGCGCCGTCGCGGTCGAGCGGTCGACCACGATCACGCCGCTGGCGCTCTGGGCGATCTCGAGGACCCCGCCGGTGGCGGCAGGGTCGAGCCGCGCCAGGGCGCGGCCCGAGAAGCCGTCCGCCAACACGATCCGGTCGTTGAGCTGGTCGACGAACCAGCGAGTGGCGCGGGGGACCGTCGCATCGACGGCCGGAAAGCCGTCGGCACGGAATGCCACGACCACCCCGGTCAGGGCGACCACGACCGCGAGGAGAGCAGTCGACACGCGTTGCCACGGGACGCCCTGCGAGGTCACCCCACCAGCATGCCACCGAGATCATGCAATGTGCACTCAGAGGGTGGCCGAACGGTCACCCGGCGTCGGCCCTACTGGCGGTTGTCGAGGAACCGTGGCCGCTCACCGAACACCGCGACCGCTTGACGGAGCGGCACTAGGTCCCGACGCTGGCGCTTCTCGGCGTCGGCCTGCGCTGATCGCGCTGCCTGGCGCGCCTGCTCCAATTCCCGCAGCAGAATCAAATTCTCGTACTCGAGTTCCATCACGCGCCGGATGCCCTCGAGGTTCATGCCCTGCTCGGCCAGGTCGGAAATCCGCTGGAGACGCTCGATGTCGGCGTCGCTGTATCGGCGGTTGCCGCCCTGGGTCCGTGCCGGCTGCACGAGCCCCCGTCGCTCGTAGATCCGCAGCGTCTGCGGATGCATCCCCGCCAACTCGGCCGCGACCGAGATCACGTACACGGCCTGGGTTCGGGTCCTGACACTCATCTCGGTGCCACCGTAGCCAATGCGGCGAGCTGCTCGATCGCTGCACGCTCCTCGTCGCTGAGTTCGGTGGGCACGACGACGTCGACCGTGACGATCAGGTCGCCGGACCGCGAGCCGCTGCGTTTCGACTCGGTCGTGATGCCGCGCCCTTTCACCCGATGGCGCGAGCCGCTCTGGGTCCCGGGCTTGATCCGAAGCGTGACCGTCGAGCCGTCGAGCACGGGCACGTCGATCTCGGCACCGAGCGCGGCCTGCGCGAACGTGACCGGGACCCGGACCGTCAGGTTGTCGCCGGAGCGGCCGAAACGATCGTGTGGCTGCACGGCGATCTCGACCAGCAGATCGCCCGCCGGCCCGCCGTTGCGGCCCGGGGAGCCACGGCCCGACAGCCGGATGGTCTGGCCGTCCTTCACGCCGGCGGGGATGCGGACCTTGACCTCGCGTGGCCGCCGTTCGACGCCGCTGCCGTGGCACGTCGGGCACG
>JBDSBE010000142.1:0-7756 GCA_039921745.1 Ilumatobacteraceae bacterium
ACGTCGAACCCGTCACCGCTGAACCGCCTGATTGGAACCGGCGCGAGGTCCTGCACCAACGGTGGGACGAGCTTGCGTACTTCCACTGGCCGTACGACCCGGAAGTCGTCCAGCGCCTGCTGCCCGACGGCCTCCGGGTGGATGTGTTCGACGACCATGCGTGGGTCGGTCTGATCCCGTTCGAGATGCGCCGGGTTCGACTCGGACCCACCCCTCCGATTCCGTACCTCGGCGCGTTCATCGAAGTGAACGTGCGGACCTATGTGGTCGATCCGCACGGTCGGCGTGCGGTCTGGTTCTTCTCGCTCGACGTTCCCCGATCGCTCATCGTGGCGGTTGCGCGCACCGTTTTCGCCCTGCCGTACTTTCGTGCTCGTGCCGAGCACACGGTCGACGGCGCGCATCACCGCTACGTCATCGACCGTCGTTGGCCGCACCGCCGGCGCCCCACCTCGACCATCGCCTTTCGCGTCGGTGCTCCGATACCCGCCAGTGAGATCAGTGACCTGGCGCACTTTCTGACTGCCCGTTGGGCGTTGGCGACGACACGCAGGACGCAACTGCTGTACGGCGCGGTGCATCACGGGCAGTGGCCGCTGCACCGGATCGACGACCACCGGATCGATGACCAACTCGTCGTCGCGGCGGGCCTTCCGGCGCCGATCGGCGAACCGCATGCGATGTACTCACCCGGCGTAGCGGTCGATCTGGCCTGGCTGCAGCGGATCGAGCGGATCGAGCGGTGAACGTCGTGCTCGTCGCCGGCGCTGCTGCGACGTGGGCCATGGTCGGGCTGATCTGGATGGTGCAGGTCGTGCACTATCCGCTGCTCGGGCAGCTGTCGGCGCTGTCGCCCGGTTCGGCGGCCACCGATCACCAGCGACGCATCAGCTGGGTCGTCGGCCCGCTGATGGCGACGGAGGGCATCACTGCGCTGGCGCTCCTGGTCTCCCGGCCCGCCACGATCGGCGCAGCCACGGCGTGGGTTGCTGCGGTTCTGCTCGGGGTCGCCCTGCTCTCCACGGTGGCGATCCAGGTGCCGCAGCATGCCCGACTCTCCGTCGGCCATGACGATGCCACGGTGGAAGCACTGATCACACGCAACTGGATCCGCACGGTGGCTTGGACGGCGCGTGGTGTCGTCCTCGCGATTGCGATCGCGACCCCGGCATGAGCGAGGCGATGTGACGATCCCGACGGTGTGGATTCTCGGCGATCAGCTCGATCGCACTCGCGGTGCACTCGCGACCCGCCAGCCGGGCGAGTGTCGTGTGCTGCTCGTGACGAGCGAGACCAAACTCGCGTCCAAGCGGTGGCATCGTCAACGACTGCACCTGGTGGTCTCGGCAATGGCGCACTTTGCAGCCGAATTGATGGAGGAGGGGTTCGAGGTCGACCATCGTCGATCCGCGACGTTGACGGAGGGTGTCCGCGCCCATCGTGCCGAGTTCGGGGTGCAGCGAGTGATCGCAATGGAACCGATGAGCTGGGACGGTCTCGAGATGCTGCGACGCAACGACGTCGAGATCGTTCGCAACGACCAGTTCACGTGTCACTACGACGAGTTCGCCGGCTGGGCAGCACAGCGATCGGCATTCAAGCTGGAGGATTTCTACCGCTGGCAACGAACCCGCCTCGACGTGCTGATGGAGGACGGTCCGGATGGCCCCGAACCCGTCGGCGGCAAGTGGAACTTCGACCATGACAACCGGGAACGCCCGCCGCGGGACGGACGCTCGTGGCCGGCGATCACCGCGTTCGAACTCGACGACATCGATCGCTCGGTGATCGCCGACCTGCCCGACACCTGCTGGGGCGCCGAGCCGGCCGGAATCTGGCCCGTCACGCGGGCCCAGGCCCTCCAGCGACTCGACGAATTCGTGAAGACCGGCCTCGGTCCGTTCGGGCCGCACGAGGACGCGATGCTCGCCGATGAGTGGAAGCTGGCGCACTCGGTGCTGTCGTCGTCGATGAACCTCGGGCTGCTCCACCCGATGGAGGTGGTCGATGCGGTCGTCGACGCGTACTGGGCGGGCGGGATCTCGATCAACTCGGTCGAGGGCTTCATCCGTCAGGTCATCGGATGGCGCGAGTACGTGTGGGGCGTGTTCTGGCTCTGGATGCCCGAGTATCGGGACAAGAATGCGCTCGGTGCGGACCGGCCGGTCCCACCGGTGTTCCGGGGCGAGGCCGACACCGAGATGGCGTGCGTCGCCAGTGTCATGGGTCATCTCGACCGGCACGGGTACGCCCACCACATCGAGCGATTGATGGTGCTCGGCAACCTGGCACTCACGGCCGGGGTCGATCCGTGGGCGATGACGGATTGGATGTGGTCGAGCTTCGTGGACGGCGCCGAATGGGTCATGCTCCCGAACGTGATCGGGATGGCGCTCCATGCCGACGGGGGGATGATGGCGACCAAGCCGTACGCCGCCGGCGGCGCCTACATCAACCGGATGAGTGACTCGTGTGCCGACTGCCGATTCGATCCCAAGCAGCGGGTCGGCCCGGACGCCTGCCCGTTCACGACGCTGTACTGGGACTTCCTGGCGCGGAACCGTGACGCCCTGGCCGGCAACCATCGCCTGGCGCGTCAACTCGCGGCGATGCGTCGTCTGTCGAACCTCGACGACGTCCGCGCCCGGGCGCGTGACGTGCTCACCCACCTCGAAGCCGGCACCCTCTGACGATCTCGTGAGGATCTGGCGTGAAGATCACGCCAGATCCTCACGAGATCGGGGTGGTCGGCTCCGATCGGGTGGGGGATGGGGTGACGTGCGAACCTGCATGGCGATGGCGGAGGATCGAGTGAGCACGACCGAGATGGCAGCCGGTCAACGCCTCGAGCGGGCGTGGGTGGTGGTCGGCCTCGTGATGGCGTCGGCCTGCGTCGCGCAGGCATTCGGGCGGTTCACGTGGGGTGTCGTGCTGCCCGGCGCACGTGACGACCTCCTCGACGGGTCCAACACCGTTGCCGGATTCTTCGGCACCCTCAACGTGACCGCCTACCTGCTCGGGACACTCGCCGTGTCGTGGGCTGCGTCGCGTGTGTCGCTCGTCGGGCTGATGCGGATCGGGCTGTCGATCTCGACGGCGTCGCTGGGCTTGGCCGCAATCGCACCGAACGGGCCGGTGCTCGGGATCGCGCTGTTCATGATGGGCATCGGTGGTGCCGTGATCTGGATACCCGCTCCGGCGATCTCGGCCCGCTCGCTGCCGCCCGAGCGTGCCGGGATGGCCGTTGGGCTCGTCGGATCGGGCATCGGGATCGGGTTGCTGTTCGCCGGCCAGGTGTCGGCATGGCTGGATCGGCGCAGCGATGCGCCCGACCTCTGGCAGACGATGTACCGGATCGAATTTGCCGTCGCCGTCGTGGTGCTCGCGGGAGCGTTCGTCTTCCTCCGATCGCGCGGCGATCGTCCGTCCGTGGCAGGCGGATTCGGCGGGTTCAGTGCCCTGCGCACCGTCGACGGATGGATCCCCGCGAGCGTCGCCTACGCCTCGTTCGGCTTCGCCTACATCCTCGTCCTCGGCTTTCTGGTCGCACGGCTGGAAGACGACTCGGGGTTCTCGTCAGGTCAGGCATCGGCGATGTTCTCGATCGTCGGCGCCGCCACCGTGTTCGGCGGCATGACGCTCGGTCCGCTGTCCGACCGGATCGGGCGGCGCCTCACCGTGACCGGGGCGTTCACGATCTTCGCGGCGTGCACCCTGCTGGTGCTGACCGGGCAGCAACCGTGGGTCGCGATCGCATCGGCCGGGATCGGTCTGATGTTCTCGGGCATGCCGGCCCTGATCATCGCCCACATCGTCGACCACACCGACCGCGACACCTACGGTCCTGCGTTCAGCGCAGCCACGCTCGCATTCGGTGGCACGCAGATGATCTCCCCGCAGATCGGTGGTGCGATCGCCGACGGACTGGGCTCGTTCACGTGGGTGTTCGTGCTGTCCGCGATCGTCTCGCTGACCGGCGCCGTGTTCGCGAGCCGACTCCCCACCAATCGGCGGACGATCGAGCCGGCGCAGTTGGCCCCCGATGCGGTGTGAGTACCGAACCCGGGGGCGTCAGGCCTTCGGAGCGATCGCGTCGCCGGGGAGGTTGCCGTCTGGGTGCAGCGAACTCTGGAAGCGGCGCATCCCGGCGAGCCACCGGTCGCGGTCGGTGGCTTTGCGTTCCACGTAGGTGGCGACTTCTGCGTGGGGAAGTACGAGGAACCGTTCGTCACGGATCGCCGCAACACACAGCTGAGCGACGTCGGCGGGTTCGAGCACACCGTCAGCGCTGGCGACTCCACCTTCCCAGGCATCGTCCTCGGTGCGACCCGTGTTGTCCGGGCTGTTCGCGATGATGTTGGTTCGCACGGCCTGCGGGCAGAGCACCGACACCCGGATGCCCTGGTGATGGTGGGTGACAGCGAGCCATTCGGCGAGTGACACGGCGGCGGCCTTGGTGATCGAATAGGTCATCGACCCGATCTGGGTCAGCAACCCGGCGGCCGACGCGGTGTTGAGGAGATACCCCTCACCGCGCGCGATCATCGACGGCAGGACGGCGCGCGCCGCATAAATGTGAGCGAGGCAGTGCACCTCCCACATGTTCTGGATCGACTCGTTCGGATCCTCCAGACCGGCCGTCGTGACGTAGCCGGCGTTGGAGACGAAGAGGTCGATCGGGCCGTGGGCATCCTGTGTGTCGTCCACGAGCCGCCGGATCGCCTCCTCGTCGCGGACGTCGATCTCGACGCTCGTCCCGCCGATGTCGGCGGCGACGCGTTGTGCGCCGTCTCCGTCGAGGTCGGCGACGACGACGTGCCTGGCTCCTTCGTCGTGCGCCGCTCGGGCCAGCGCCTCGCCGATGCCTGACCCGCCGCCGGTGATGACCACGACCCTGTCATTCAGTTCCATGTCGGCGACGGTACGCGGGCGCAACGCCCTGCCACGATTCAGACGTTCCGATCCGGTTCAGGCGTCCGATCGCTGCAGATCGAGCGATGCCGAGTTCATGCAGTAGCGCTCACCGGTGGGTGCGGGCCCGTCCGGGAAGATGTGGCCCAGGTGCGCCCCACACTCGGCGCAGCGCGCCTCGGTCCGGAGCAGCCCGAGCTTTCGGTCACCGACGCGGTTGACCCGTCCACGGGCGATCTCATCGAAGAAGGACGGCCAGCCGGTGCCTGAGTCGAATTTCGACGCGCTGTCGAACAACTCGGTCCCGCACACGACACAGCGGTAGACGCCGGGTTCCTGCGTGGCGTGGTAGTCACCGCTGTACGCACGTTCGGTTCCGCCCTTCTGCGTCACGCGGTACTGGTCCTTCGTCAACCGCTGCCGCAATGTCTCGTCGGCGGAATCCGTCTCGCTTGGCGGTCGTCGCCACGGCATCCTCACGATGACGACCCGACTGTCCTCTTGACTGAACGTCTCATGACCGCTCCAACCCCGGCCAGACAGCATTCATGCCCGCCACGCTCGTCGAGGCCTCGAACGCGTTTCGGCTGGATCGGCTATGCGGCCGAGCCGTTCCAGGGTCGCACCGTGCGATAGACACGGGCGATGATCGACCTCGCTGAGATCGCCTCGACGATCGAGAGCACCCCGACCGTGCTCAGATCGTTGCTCGCCCCGTTTGATGACGACGCGTTGAACGCGCGGCCCGAACCGGGCGAGTGGTGCGTTCGCGAAGTGATCGGCCACCTGATCGCGACCGACACCGCTGCGTTCGCCGACCGCATCGCGGCGATCCTCGCGGGCGATCCTGACATCGGGTCGTTCGACCCGTGGGCGGCGATCAACGCGCGCGATTTCACCGACGGTCCACTGGATGACCTGCTCGCCGAATTCGAGGCGGTTCGAACTCGATCGGTCCAGTTCGTGCGCTCGCTGTCAGATTCGGACCTGACGGCCACCGCCCGCTACGGCGCCAACGGCGACTTCGCGGCCGCCGACTTCGTCCACGAGTGGCCGTACCACGACCAGGAACACCTGCGCCAAATCCTCGCCAATCTGCAGGGCCGGTACATGCCGCATCTGACCGACACGATGCGACGGGCATTGATCGGCGAGTGACCGCCCTCAGGAGCGGCTGCAGCGTGCGGGGACGGTTTGACAGTTTGACGGCGCGGCGAGCGGCTGACAGCCTGACGGTATGGGTATTCGGCGAGCGGACGATGATCGGGAGGTTCGCTCACATCGACCGGTCACCGACGATCGGGACCTCGGCGGTGAATCACCGTGCTGGGCCCACCTCGTCGACGACATCGAGCACGACGAGCACGAGTCGTCGACACCGGACCGTCGAGCAGCAGCGCCGCCCAGGCGTGAACACTGACCGCGTTGAGCCCGTGCGGTCGGGGTCACGTGATCGTCAGCCGTGATCATCAGCCGTGATCATCAGCCGTGATCATCAGCAGGGATCGTCAGGTCGGGGGCTTCGCCGTCGACCAGAACTCGATCCGGTTCCCCGACGGATCGAACACGTCGAAAACCGGGCTCCCGAACCGAAGCCCGATCTCACCGACGTCGACGCCGGCCTCGATCAGGGTCGATCGGACCTCGCCGACATCGCCGACCTCCAGACTGATCGTCAGCCCGGTTCCGTCTCCGGCGACGATCGACGAGCGATCGGCGTCGGCCACACTGAGGTGCGAGCTCGGGCCGATCGAGAACTCGACGAACCAGTCGTTCTCGAACGACACCTCGAACCCGAGCATGTCTCGATAGAACGCAACCGTCTCCGCCCAGGCGTCGGTGTACAAAATCGTGTTCGCACGTTCGATCCGGATCCGGTCTCGGCGCATCAGCGTGCTCCGGCGGAGCCGCCTGCAAGAAAGCCGATCCTGACCGTTCGGGACTCTCGCGGCGTGCCCTTGCAGACGCTGAGTTGACGGGGCTGATCGCCGACTTCTGATGTCGGCGATCTGCCGTCACCGTGCGTCGTCACACCTCGCGGACAGTGGTGAGGGCGTAGTCGATCAGGGTGCCGTTGAGTTCGACTCCGTGAGCGTGCGCAGCGTGTTCGGCAACCTTGGCAAGAAGTTCTTCCTTCGTGTCAGCAGTTGTCACTGCCTTGCAGTCGGTCACGCCGACACGATTACAAGCGAATTCGAGTGCCATCGGGCCCTTTCGTGTTCACGCCGCTGATTCGTCGGCGAGGCTGGCGGCGACACCGTCGAGTGTGTCGGCGACCGCCTCGAGGTCGAGCTTGATGGGTGTCAGAAGTTCGCCGAGCGGTGCGGTCTGGTGGGCGATTGCGCGTACGCCGAACGTGATCCGGCCCAACGAGTCGTTGACCGCTCTCAGGACGATCACGACTCTGACGAGATACGACGCGACCGCGAGTGCGATGACGATCGCGAGTACCACCGTCACGAATCCGACGAACGGCATCAGACAATCCTCGGCTTCACAGCAGCGGCCCGACAGCGCCGACGTACGCAACTGACAAGGATTTCGCAGCAGCAACCGAGTCGCGGGTCTGGATGACGGCCGGGACTGGTTCGAGATTCTTGGTGATGCCGACGCCGTGCTCGAGGATGTCGTTGGCATACCGACGGATCTCGACGGCGGGCCGGATGACACGGTTCGCGAGCAGCAGGACCAACGGCGTCACGACGAGCAGGAGGAGTACATTGCCAACCCACCACAGCCACACAGCGACGACCCCCTCGATAGTCGACTTCAGAACCTAGGAACGAGCACACGCTAACACACGCTAGATGCATGGTGCATCTACGCGCCAGCCGGTTGCGGGAGC
>JBDSBE010000143.1:0-31436 GCA_039921745.1 Ilumatobacteraceae bacterium
CCCGCGACTCGAAAGCTCAGGCGGAACAGGTTCGATCGGTCGATGTCGAGCGCATTGGAGCGCTGGTCGGCACACTTGACGGGCCGCAACGGGCCGAACTCGACGACGCCCTCCGGCTCCACTTGGCCCTCTGACATCGGATCATCTGTCGATATCGAGCACACAAGCCGATCGAACGTGCTGTTGCGAGCGAGGCCGGTAGACCGTTGATCAGGGAACGCTCTGTTCGGAGTGATCTCGAGACCATCAGGTTGACGCTTGACCCACCGGCGGCGGTGCCTTCCGGCGTCTACACGCTGGCGTCGTCGTATGCGCTTAGGTTGTCGGTGTCGAATCGAAGGGCACCTATGGTCGGTTCGTGCACATCGAGAACGCTGCATTGATCGTCCGGGACTACGACGCCGCCATCCGCTTCTTCGTCGATGCCTTGGGATTCGAGGTGGTCGAGGACTCGCCGGCGGCGACCAACGATGGCAGATCGAAGCGCTGGGTGGTCGTTCGACCCCTTCACGCACAGACCGGACTCCTGTTGGCGCAAGCCGATGGCGAGCGCCAGCAGGATGCCGTCGGCGAACAGTACGCCGGCCGCGTCGGCTTGTTCCTCCGCGTCGACGACTTCGACGAAGCCCGGCAGAGGATGCTCGAACAGGGAGTCACGTTCGTCACCGAACCCCGCACGGAGGTCTACGGCGAGTTCGCCGTGTTCCTCGACATCGAAGGCAACCGATGGGATTTGCTCGGTCCGCCACGAGGATGAGTCGACGTCATCGCTGCGCACACACGATCAGCGCACCATCATCTCGATAGATCACATCAACACAACCGTCGGGGATGAGATCGTAGGGTCCGCCATCGAAGAGGGCCACGTAGCTGCAATCGAGATAGTGAGCGCGATCGGGCGGCGGCGCGTACTCCTTCACCCGGTTGAGCACCTCCACGAACGCGAACCTACCCATCTGACGCTGGTCGATGCGTTCGCAATGAGTCGGTCGCCGCAAGACGGTCTTGGCGGGACCGGTGACGTTGCTGCGTGGCCGTGTGCGTGACCGTGAACGGAACGTTTCCGAACGACGACGACCGAGCGGACGGCCGTCATGGGCGGCTTCGAGGGGGCGGTGCTTCCGATCAACCCAGGAGGGCGAGGTCACGCCGCACGTAGCGCAGGTGCGCCCACTCCTCCTCCAGGATCACGCGCACGCAATCACCGACCGTGGGATGCCAGTCCCCTCCGCCCCACGGGTTGTCGCGCTCCTCGGCAAGCAGTTCCGGCGTGGCGGTCGCCAGGAAGTCGGTGACCAGCTGCTGCCGCTCGGCTCGAACCGCCAGGACGTCCTCGAACGTCGGCGCGTCGGCCCGGAAGATCGACATGTCGAAGCCCAGCTCGCCCGCACCAGTGAAGATCTGGCCGATCTCGTGGAACGGCTGCTCGATTCGCATGATCCCGCCGCGGAGCCAGGCGTCGGTCGCCAGCACGAGGTGACGCAGGGTCTCGGCCAGTGACCACTCGTCCTCGACGTGGGCGTCCACCAGGTCCGTGGGTGTGTTCGTCACCATCGTCTCCCACGCGGCCTGCACCGCCACCAAACCCTCCCGCAGGCCCTCGGGCGTCTGCTCCTTCTGCAGCTCACGGCCCGGGAACTGCCGATTCAGCTCGGCGTCAACCAACGGCACCACGTCGACGCCGTTGACGATGAGGCTTCCGAAGAACAGGTCATGGCTGTCGATGTCGAGCCCGCCGACGTCGACGCTGCGCATCGTCACCCCGCTGACATCGGACGATCTCAGTGTCGCGCCCTTGAAGCTCGTCCTGAAGAACGTCGCGCCCTCGAACTCCTGGGTACCCGAATAGATCGTCACTCCTCCATTCTGCCCGTTCGGATTGTCGGGCGTTTGCGATCACGAGGCGGTGCCGGGACGAACCCACCGCTTTCGAGGCCTCAACTCAACAGCTTGGCCAGCGCGCCTTTCCGTCGAGCGTCGGATTCGACGGCACATCTTCTGCTGCCGCTTCCGACCGGGTGATCACCCGCCGTGCTCTGTTGCCCAGCCCCGTTGTTACATGTAACATTCGGGGATGGCTCGCCGACGTTCGACCACCCCAACTGCGGTCCGGGTTCGCGCTCATCGCGAGCGGCTGCGAGCGCAGGGCTTGCGACCAATCCAGTTCTGGGTGCCCGATGTCCGATCACCTCAGTTCGCACAGCAAGCCCATGACCAGTCGGTCGCCGTTGCGAGCAGCAGCGTCGAGACCGATGACCAAGCGTTCATCGACGCACTCGGCGACGCCGAGTGAGGCGCGGTGAGATCTGGACCGCATCCGCCGGAAGCGGACACGTCGGCAAACCGCGTCCGGTCGTGATCATCCAGGACGATCTCTTCGACGCAACAGCATCGGTCACGGTCTGCGCCTTCACGACCGACGATGCCGATGCGCCACTGTTTCGGATCCCCATCGATGCTGACGAGACGACAGGGATCCGCCAAGCGAGCCGACTCATGGTCGACAAGATCACCACCGTTCCGCGCACGAAACTCGGCGAGCGGGTCGGCCGCCTGTCGGACGAGGACATGGCCAGACTCGTTCGATCCGCAGTCGTGTTCCTCGGGCTCGCAACCCCCTGACGGCGCTCCACGACCTGTCGCAACACACCATTGTCCCACCCCGGCATGCTCCTTGGCCCACCGATGCGTAGCTACAGCCTGCGAGGTGGTCAGGCTCGTCTCGGTTCCCCTGCGCATTCGATCCGCGATGCGTGAACCGAATGGATCCAAGACCTTCGACCCCTGAGCCAGAACGATTCAACACCGCTCGGGTCCGGGGCTCTCGGGTGCGCCGTGTGCATTCTCCCGTCCGCCAGCTCGCTTCGGATCGTCGCAGTGTTCGGCGCGACACGTGGCGCAGCCGTGGATTCGAGCCCGAATGGTGTCAGCGGACGTGCTTGAGACCCCATCTCGGCGGCGTCATTGGAGGATGTTGTGAACGGCCACGGCCGCCGCTGCGGCCCAAGCCTGCGGCCGGCAGGCGGCTGGGTAGGGAACGGGGCGCCGTCCGACTGCCTCTCCGCCGCAGAGCTCGGGCATGCGGTAGCCGCATTCTGCTCCGAGTCGGAGGAGTCGTTCGGCGACGATTGCTGCTTCGTCGTTGAAACCGGCTCGTGCCATGCCTGTCGCGATGATTGCGGTGTCGTGTGCCCAGATTGATCCGGTGTGGTATCCGATCGGGTTGTAGGCAGGATTTTCGCTGGAGAGTGTGCCGATCCCGAAGTCGCGCAGCATGTCGGGTCGGAGAAGTCGGGCCACGACTCGTGCGGACTCGTCAGGTGTGAGGATGCCGGTCCCGAGGGCATGGCCCATGTTGCTTGCGACACCGTCGACGGGCTGCCCGTCGCCGTCGAGTGCCATCGCGAGGTAGGCGTCGTCGCCGGTGCCGATCCAGAACCGTTCGCGAACCCGTGCGGCGAGGTCGTCGGCCCATTGTCGCCAGAAACCCATTGCCAGGCCGAATGCCGCGCCGAGCTCGGCTGCGGTGAGGGCGGCCTGGACGGCGTAGGCCTGGGCTTCGATGAGAGCGATCGGAGACTTGGCGATTGATCCGTCGGCTCGTCGCATTGAGTCAGCGGAGTCTTTCCAGCCTTGGTTGGCCAAGCCGTGTTGGCTGAGGTCGGCGTAGCGCAGGAGGCCGTCGGGCGCGGCTTCGACCGTGTGCTTCATCCACGTCAGGGCAGCGTCGAGGTTGGGGAGTAGTTCGACGATCTCGCGTTCAGGCATTCCGGTTTGCCAGCCGTCGTGCAGCAACGCGATCCACAGTGGGGTCGCATCGACGGTGCCGTAGTAGAGCGACGGGAGGCCGAGGCGTTCGGAAGTGGCGGAGGTACGGCGTAGCTCGTGGAGGATCTTTCCTGGTTCCGCCGCGGTCTCGATGTCGGCGACGTGGGCTTGGCGTCGCGCCAGACTGCGCAGAGTGCCGCCGACGAGGGCGTGGCTGTGGCTGGCCATGAGGCGTGCGGTCCAGATCGCGTCTCGACCGAACAGTGTGAGATACCAGGGTGTACCGGCGGCGGCGACGATGTCGTCGGCAGCGAGCGGGTCGCGCAAGGTCAGGTGTCGGAGATCGGTGAGGCCGACACGCACGAGTTCGCCGAGGCGTGGATCCCTGGTCGAGTCGGCGAGGTGCTCGGCGTCCCAGTCGACGCTCTGTGAGCCGGCGTCGGCATCGAAGTCTGTTTCCTGACGGCGCCGGAATGTCCAGGTCAACTCGATCGTGACGGAGCCAGAAGGCTCGATGATGACCGGCCAGGACAGGCACAGGCCGCCCTCACGCAGGCCAGTGACCTTTCCCGGTGCCGGCCGTGCGGTGATGTCGGTGTCGTGTCGTTCGTCGTTCCAGCGAACACGTTCAGGGTCCGCAACGAGTTGCGGCGTGTCGTCATGGCCCATCTTGATGTGGCCGATGTCAGCACCATCTCCGCCGACGAGCATGGTCATCGTGGTGGAGACCGTTTGGTCGTGGCGTGATTGCACGGTGATCGTCTCGGTCACCACGAGCGCGTCGATTGCTCGCCGGCGGCGGACCTCCACCGTCGGGTCTGGACCTGTGCCGCCGAGATGGCGAGCGACACTCCAGTGCTCGGAAATCGAACCGACTGCAGAACTGGCGACGGGCACGCAGGCGACGTCGTCGAAGAAGAGTTGGAGAGTTCTCACGACCCGCCGGTCGTCGACGATGATGCCGGTGGCTGGAGCGCCGAGGTCTCCGCTGCGCTCGGCGACGATGGTCACGGGACCGTCGACCGTGATGTCGTAGTCGTGGAGCCACGGCTGCAGAATACGCGTCATGTGAGGGAGCCCGGACGAGTCGGAAACGGGATCGGGGTTGACAGGTGAGGGCGAATGGAGCCATCCTATTCACACGGATTTGAACGTTCAAATGATTCTGACTGGGGGTTGAGTGTTGAGCGCGACGAGAACGACAACTGCTGTTCGCTCACTGCGGGTGACGATCAATGAGGTCGCCGCTCACGCGCACGTCTCGCGTCAGACGGTGTCGAACACGTTGAACTTCCCCGAGCGGGTACGCCCGGGCACGTTGGAACAGGTTCGCGAGTCGATCGATCTGCTGGGCTACCAACCGTCGGCTCCGTCGCAACAGTTGCGTCATCAGCGTGCCGGTGCGGTTGGGTTCGAACTCAACGCTGTCGGTAGCACGCGCAACGATGTCACGTCGCCGTTTCTCGTCGCACTCGCCGTCGCCGCACCGCGACATGCATGCCATCTCGTGCCGTTCGCATCCGGTGACGCCCGACCGATGTTGAGCGGCTATTCCGAGACCGTCCAGCGTCACCTCGTCGATGCCTTCGTCCTTGTCGACACCCACCCCGGCGATCCTCGCCCGACGTGGTTGTCGGAGCGTTCCATTCCGTGGGTCGCGTTCGGTCGGATCTGGAACGACGAGGCCGCGACGACATGGGCCGACGTCGACGGTCGGGCCGGTACCGCGGCAGCGGCCGATCACCTTGTCGAGCAAGGCTACGAACGCATCGGATTTCTCGGCTGGCCCACCGGATCCGCCGTCGGCGACGACCGGCGAGAGGGTTGGGCTGTAACGACCGCCAAACATGGTGTCGACGTCACCCCGCAGGCGGCTTGCGAACAAGGCATCGCAGAGGCGACCGCAGTGGCCGGCCCGCTCCTCGATGCCGTCGGACGCGGTGGCGCGATCGTGTGTGCCTCCGACGCACTCGCGATTGGCGTCCTTCACGCCGCCCTCTCGCGCGGTTGGTCCCTCGGTCCCGATCTCGGACTCATTGGCTTCGACGGGTCCAACACCGCTGACATGTGCGGCATCACCACCCTCGTGCAGCCACTCGATCGCATCGCCGATCACTGCCTCGCCGTCGTGCACGACTTGCTGGACGGCGCTGCGCCCCCAACATCCGGATCGCTGTTCGAACCCCACCTCATCCCCGGTCCATCGACCATCCGTAACCCGAAAGGCACGCCATGAAGCACCGCAACCTGACCCTGACCGCCCTGGGGGTCACGACCGCACTGATCCTCGCCGCCTGCGGTGGCGACAACGACGACAGTGGCGCGGTCGAGCCTGCTGGCACCGTGGCCGAGAGCACTGATGCCGAGCCGAGCGACGGCGGCACCGTCGACGCCGAGCCGAGCGACGGCGGCGCCGAGTTGACGATGCTGATCGCATCGTCGGGAGACGCCGAAACCAACGCGGTGAAGGCCGCCGCCGAGGCGTGGTCGGCCGAGTCCGGCAACAGTGTCGACGTGCTCGTGGCGACGGACATGAACCAGGAACTCGCCCAGGGCTTCGCTTCCGGGAACCCACCCGACATTTTCTACCTCGACGCGTCTCGGTTCGGCGACAACGCCGCGGCGGGCAACCTGTTCGCGTACACCGCCGAGGGCAGCGACGATTTCTACGAGTCGTTGCGTGAGACGTTCACCTTTGAGGGCACGCCGTACTGCGCGCCGAAGGACTTCTCCACGTTGGCCCTGCAGATCAACGACGACGCGTGGGCCGCGGCCGGGTTGACCGACGACGACATTCCCACGAACTACGACGAACTCGCCGATGTCGCCGCTCAACTCACCACCGCTGACCAGGTCGGTCTCGGACTCGGCAGTGGTATCGACCGCGCCGGCGCGTTCGTGGTCGGCAATGGAGGGTGGTGGCTGAACCAGGACTCCACGGCCCCGACCGCCAATACCCCGGAGGTCCTCGCCGGGATGCAATACGTCCAGGACAACATCGACGCAGGCAACTTCGCGCTCGCCAGCTCGATCGACGCCGGCTGGGGCGGCGAAGCGTTCGGTACGCAGCGCGCTGCGATGACCGTCGAAGGCAACTGGATCCGCGGCGCCATGACGAACGACTACCCCGACGTGGGGTACACGGTGGTCGAACTGCCAGAGGGCCCCGCCGGGCCTGGCACGCTGCAGTTCACCCAGTGCTGGGGCATCGCCGCCGACTCGGACAACACCGACCAGGCGGTCGACCTCGTCAACTTCCTGACGACGCCTGATCAGCAGATGGCGTTCGCCGAGGGCTTCGGTGTCATGCCGAGCCGGCAGGCAGCAGCGGCCGACTATGAGGCGCTGTTCCCGGAGAACGCAGCCTTCATCGCCGGCGGCGAGTACGGGCACGGTCCGATCAGCGCCCCTGGTTTGGACGCTGTTGTCGCTGACTTGAACTCCCAGCTCGAGGCAATCGGGACCGCTGACCTCGAGTCGGTCCTCGCCGGCTTCGACACCAACGCGACCGCAGAGCTCGGCGGATGAAATCGCAGAACCTCGGGCGGCAGGCGAGAGCAGGGTGGTTGTTCACCGCGCCGATGCTGATTGTCCTCGGCGTGTTCCTCGTGCTCCCGATCATCTTGGCGATGTGGGTGTCCGTCGCGGACTGGACGGGCCGCGGTAGCCCACTCAACCCCGACGTGAACTACGTCGGACTCGAGAACTATCGCAGCCTCGTCACTGAGCCAGGCCTCGATCGTCAGGACTTCATGACCTCGTTGCGCAACACGTTCTATTACGTGATCGGCGTGGTGCCCTTGCAGACTGTCATCGCGTTGCTGTTGGCCAACACCGTAAATCAACGCTACCTCAAGGGTCGCAGCTGGTTCCGCACCGCGTTCTACTTCCCTTCCGTGGTCAGCTCGGTGGCGATCTCGCTGGTGTTCCTGTTTCTGTTCACCAGCACCGGTGCCGTCAACCAGTTCCTCGGCGTGTTGGGTATCGACGGGCCGTCGTGGTTCACGGACCCCCGTGGGCTGATCCACATGATCGGCGACTCCATCGGGCTGTGGTCGATCGACAGCCCGCCGAATGCGCTTGCCGACAACGACGTTCTCGGCCTGTCGTTCTGGGAATGGTTCAGCGGACCATCGGTAGCACTCACGGCCATCATGCTCCAGGTGGTTTGGACCACGGCGGGCACCTTCATGTTGATGTTCCTCGCGGCCCTGCAAGACGTGCCCACCGAGGTCGAAGAAGCGGCAATGGTGGACGGCGCCACCAAGTGGGAGCGGTTCCGTCACGTCACGCTCCCGCACCTGCGTCCGACCTTGCTACTCGTGATCACGCTCGGGATCATCGGGACGTGGCAGGTCTTCGACCAGATGTACATCATGACCCAGGGCGGACCCGCCAAAACCACGCTGACGCCCGCCTACCTGTCGTATTCGACGGCGTTCAACGGCAACAACTGGGGCCAAGGTGCAGCCATCGCGTTCTTGCTGTTCCTGTTGATTTTCGTGCTCACGACGATGCAACGGATCATCCTGCGCGACCGCGACAAATCCAAGCGCAGAACCTGGCCGTGGCAACGAACGCAGCCGTCTGAGCAAGGAGTCACGGCGTGACCGACACGACATCGAAAACCGTCGGCGTCACCGAACTCAGTGAGGCCGACGGCGCCGTCGGGAAAGGCTCATCAGGCCTCCGCAAACTGCTCGTCTACGGCATCCTGATCGTGTTCGCGGTCATCTACATTTACCCGTTCATCATCCAATTCGTCACGTCGTTGAAGACGAACACCGACGCCGTCGACAATCCGCTCCGGCTGATCCCCAACCCGTTCGACACGGCCGCCTGGTCACGGCTGCGAGACACACAGTTCCCCCGATGGTTCATGAACAGCGTCATCGTCACCTTGACCGTCACCACGTTCCGCGTGCTGTTCGCCTCGATGGCCGGCTATGCCCTCGCCCGACTGAAGTTTCGCGGGCGCGACGCCGTGTTCACCGGGCTCCTGGCCGTGATGGCCGTGCCTGGCATCGTGTTGTTGATCCCGAAATTCCTCGTGCTGAACGACCTCGGCATCTACAACTCGTACTGGGCCCTCATCCTGCCGCTCGTCGTCGACGCCGCCGGAGTCTTCATCATGCGCCAGTTCTTCCTCCAGATCTCGATCTCGGTCGAAGAAGCCGCACGGATCGACGGCGCCGGACCGTTCCAGACGTTCTGGTACATCGTGCTCCCGATGGCCAAGCCCGCACTGATCACCGTGACAATCCTCAGCTTCCAGGGATCATGGAACGAACTCGGGCACTACGTCATCGCCGTTCAGGATCCAGACCTGTTCCCGCTGACACGCGGCGTCGCCGGACTGACATCGGGCCAACTCGGCTCCGGATCGCAGTTCCCGATCACCATGGCGGCCGGGCTGCTCATGACCATCCCCACTGCGATCGTGTTCGTCTTCTTCCAGCGCTACTTCACCCAAGGCGCCAACGTCGGCGCCGAGAAAGGCTAGAGCCCATGGCAACAGTCACGTTGGACAAGGTGAGCAAAGTCTACGAGAACGGATTCCACGCAATCCACGACCTCGATCTCAACATCGCCGATCAGGAGTTCCTCGTGCTGGTCGGCCCGTCGGGGTGCGGCAAATCAACGGCGTTGAGAATGATCGCCGGCCTGGAAACCATCTCCGGTGGCGAGATGAAAATCGGCGACCGCGTCGTCAACGACGTCGAACCAAAAGACCGCGACATCGCGATGGTGTTCCAGAACTACGCCCTGTACCCGCACATGACCGTCTACGACAACATCGGTTTCGCGCTGAAGTTGGCCAAAGTTCCCAAGGACGAGATCGACAAGCGGGTTCGCCAGGCCTCGAAGATCCTCGAACTCGACGCCAATCTCGACCGCAAACCGGGCCAGCTCTCCGGTGGCCAACGACAACGTGTCGCAATGGGGCGGGCGATCGTGCGCCAACCCGCCGCATTCCTCATGGACGAACCACTCTCGAACCTCGACGCGAAACTCCGCGTCCAGATGCGCGCCGAAATCGCCGCGCTGCAGCGCGAGTTGGCAGTGACGACCGTGTACGTCACCCACGACCAAATCGAAGCCATGACCATGGGCGACCGGGTCGCGGTGCTCAAAGCCGGCTACCTCCAGCAGGTCGACACCCCCCAGAACCTCTATGACCGGCCCGACAACGTGTTCGTCGCAGCGTTCATTGGTTCGCCGTCAATGAACTTGTACGAGGCCACGCTCGATTGGAACAACGACGGAGGCACCGTCCACCTCGGCGACCAGGACCTCGCTCTCGACGCCGAGATGCTCGCAAAGCGCCCTGCGCTACGCAACCACGACAAGGTGATCATCGGAATCCGCCCGGAGGACTTCGAAGACGCCGCCCTCGTGGACAAGGACACGACCGGCAAACAACTTCGCTCGAACGTTCGCCTGATCGAAGCGTTGGGATCAGAGCTACTTGTTCACTTCGACATCAACGCCCGCACCGCCGACTCGGGTGATCCTGACGCCGTCGACGAAGGCGAAGGCGCCGCCAACGCCGTGGCGCGCTTCAGCCCGCGATCGCAGGCCCGGATGAAGCAGGACATCACGATCGCTGTCGGGACCGAAAGCATGCACTTCTTCGACACCTCCACCCGCGAAGCGATTTGGGACTAGCAATACCGCGACGGCAAGACCCGCCCAAGCTGGGAACGCTGACAGTGCGCGCGTCAGAATGGGCCGCATCACGATCGAGGTGTTGATGTCTTCGACGCGCCGGAGATCGACATGTCGAGTTCGTCAGCCTCGCACTCCCGCCAACCACGTCTCCAACTCCTGAGGAAACTCCACGCCACCGATCCGAACGCCGTCGCCATCCGAGCCCGTAGCGCCGGCCTGGGCGCTCCGGACGCCGTCTGACGACGCTCGTCCGCCCATCGATACCGGAGTGGCGCATGCGATCTCGGGGCACGAGCAGCGCGCGCGTATCACCGGGGCCTGATCTGGCATCTGTTCGTTCGACGCCCACGTGATGGCGGGGCGCAATCCCAAGGAGGGATCATGTCCGAGCAATATCTCAACGACGAGCAAATCTATCTGCAGCGCGATCTGATCGGTGATGCAACGGTGCTGCGTCCGGCGGAACGAGCGCGCAAGACGGTCGCTCAACTCCCCCAGCAAGCAGCAGCCGAGTTCCTGTCGGTCCACGCCGCCGAGATCGGTGTGCAGGCGGAATGGCTGACCGGCTCCGGCGTCGGACTGGTCGACGTCACCGAGTTGGCCGACGGGGACCGGATCGAACTGGTCGTCGTGGCCGAGAAGCGGCAATTCGATACGACCACGGTCGCGTTCCAGCAGACCTGGAACGGCATTCCCGTATGGCGGCGTGGCACGACTGCGACGATGAAGACCGATCCGGCACGAATCACGGGCGTGCAGAACACCGCCTATCCGGACATCACCGTCGAACGACCGTCGGACGCCAAGCTCAAGGCCTCGATCACGACGAAGCGCAGCATCGTGACGCGTGGGCTCGGACTCGGCGACGCCCCCGTCATGGTCGCTGATCTCGCTGACGATCTCCGCATTGCCAGCACCGTTCGACTCTCCGAAACGTCGGACGAGCGCGCCCACGTCATCAGCAACCGAGTCGTGGTCTACCGGTACGACGCGGCACGACGGCTGCACGACGAGGTCGTCCACGATCAGTCGACGGGTGCCGATGGAGGCGTGAGTGACCACATCGAGTTCCCCGTGCCGATTCCCGGAGTCGATGGCGTCGATGACGGCGATTTCCGGCTGTGTCGTGAAGTCATCCTCTCGCTCCCCACACCCCCACGTGGCCGCATCGTCTGGCTCGCACTGCTCGACATCGAGACGGGCGGCGTGCTGTACCTGCGTCCGTTCACGGCGGATGTCAACGGGATGGTCTTCGAACAGGACCCCCGCAGTCAGGGTGGAGCGGCGACACCCGAGTCCAATCAGGCGACCCTCAACCCGTTCCGGAGTTCCGTGGCACTGCTCGGGTTGCAGGCGCCCGGCCCCGGTGCCAACCAGCAGCTCCTCGGGACGCACATCAACGTCAACGACTTCGAGGTGTTCACGGTTGCACCGCCGACCGAACCGGCCGGCAACGATTTCAACTACGGCACGCGGACCAACGACTTCGCAGCCGTGAACGCGTACGTCCACTGCGACGCCTTCATCCGTCTCGTCGTGGGAATGGGTTTCGATCGCGCCACCTACTTCGGGAGCACATCGTTCCCGTTGAGCGTCGACCACCGGGGTCGCTTCGGGAGCGCGGACGGGATCGAGATCAACGCATCATGCTCCGGCAATGGCGTGAGCGGCATCGCCAACACCGACTTCGAGCTGGCGTCGACGACCGACACGGCAAATCCGATCGGGATCGCAACGGACAAGCGGGTCGTCCTCCACGAACTCGGCGGACACGGCATCCTCTACCCGCACGTCAATTTCGCGAACTTCGGCTTCGCCCACTCGGCCGGCGACAGCTTCGCCGCCGTCCTCTGCGACCCGGAGTCGCATGCAGCGGACCGCTTCCTCACGTTCCCGTTCGTCGGCAGCATCATCACCCGACGTCACGACCGCCCGGTCGGCGGCGGCTGGGCGTGGGGTGGCACGAACGACACGGGTGGTTACGCGAGCGAATCGATCCTGTCGACAACTCACTTCCGGATCTACCGCAGCCTCGGCGGCGACAGCACGCAACTCGCCACCCGGCGATTCGCCGCACGAGTCACCGGCTATCTGATGCTGCGCGGCGTCGGGACCCTGACGCCGATGACGAACCCGTCGAACGTCTCCAGCTGGGCACAGGCACTCCTCGACGCCGACGCCGGCGATTGGACCAGCGAGGGCCTCGCCGGCGGCGCATACGGCAAAGTGATCCGCTGGGCGTTCGAGAAGCAGGGGCTGTTCCAAGCGCCCGGCGCACCGACCCCCGTCGCACGCGAAGGCGCTCCGCCCGCGGTCGACGTGTACGTCGACGACGGTCGTCACGGTGAGTATCAGTACCAGCCGGTGCACTGGAACTGCCAGAACGTCTGGAACCGGCGGTTCGCCGATGGCGGCACCGCGCACGAGGACCCGCTGCTCGGCCGAGCGAACTTCTGCTACGTGCGGGTCCGGAATCGGGGCACGCAGACGGCACAGAACGTGTCCGTGCGGGCGTTCCACTGCAACCCGGGCGCAGGGCTGACGTGGCCTGACGACTGGCAGCCCATGACGACCATCTCACTGACTGCGCCCAACATCCCGCCGGGTGGAGAGATCACGGTCGGCCCGTTCACCTGGACGCCATCGCAGCCGGACCACGAGTGCCTGCTGATGGTCGCCAGTGCCAATGGTGACCCGTCGAACATCGATGTGTTCGCACCCGGCGAATCGATCCCCGAATGGCGGCTGGTGCCACACGACAACAACATCGCGCAGCGCAACGTTCACCCGGTGCCCGGTGGGGGCGGTGCGGCCGGCATCATGTCGGTCCTCGACGGCCGCCGATTCACGGTTCGCAACCCGTTCGATCACCGGGTCAAGGTCGTGATCACGACCGAGCTGCCGACCATCCTCATGCGGCGTGACTGGCGGGTCGACTTCGCGAATCCTGGTGGGTCTGCATTCAGCCTCGCTCCGGGGCAGTCTCGGGTCGTCCAGCTCGCCGTCACGCGCGGCGCCGAGGTCTCTCAGGCGGACGTGTCGGCAACCGAGGATCGTGATGCCGTCATGTACGTCGAGGCCGACGGGATCCTGATCGGCGGCATGACCTACCGGCTCGACCCAGCTCGAACCGAAGCGATGCCGCAGCCCGGGGTGCCACGGGACGGCCACGGAACCGACTGCGAGGAGCCCTGCGCCGATCTGGCCGAGGACCTGCTTCGCTGCCTCCGCCTGCCCGGTCAGCACGTCGACGGGGTCAAGGTGCGTCGGATCGGCGTCGACATCGACCTCAAGAATTGCGACTGAAGCGTGGTCGACAACTGCGCGACGGGTCCACTGCGCTTGACGAAATCGTCAAAAATTTCGGGAAGCTCTCCCGAATCTCGAAACTATGGTCGACAGATGTGGACCCCCGGACCCGACGGCGTGGCCGACTCACCGGGACCGGACGATCAGAGAACCCAGCAACCGACCTTCTACCGGCGGGTCCTCGACGAGATGCCCGGCGCGCTGTTCGTCGTCGATGCGGAGGGATGGGTCACGTACGCCAACTCATCGATGCTGGCCCTCGGCGACTGGTCCGCCGCCATCCTCGGGCGTGACATCCTCGACTTCGTTCACCCAGACGACGCCGAATGGGTCGCCGACGCGTTCTTCGCGCTGGCTACCGGACCCGACGATCCACATCGAGGCACGCGAGACCGGTGGGCGCCGATCCACCTCCGGATCCTCGCCGGGGACGGATCACCGTTTCCGGCCGAAGTGACCGGCGCGGGAGCGGTCCACGATCCGGACATCGCCGGGATGATCTACAGCGTGCGGCCGGCACACGCTGCGGATCTCCTCGACGAGATCCTCAATGGCATCGCAACCGGCACCCCGGTCGACAATCTGCTCGCGAGAGCGTTGGACATGATCGCTGCGCCTCCGCTGGATCTCGACGCAGCGATCCTGCGACCGACCGGGCTCGGTGGATACGAACTCCTGGTCGCCACATCCGACGAGCTTGGTCAGGCGTTGCAGCGAAGTTGCGACCCGATCGCCTGGACCGAACCTGCGATCGAGCCGACGTTCGCCGCCATCGCCGAGCTGCCGCCAGCGCTCACCGGCCCGCTGGCGGCACAGGGATATCTCGACCTGTGGCACATCGCGGTCGAGTCGCGCATGACGTCGAGCACCTTCCGGATCGTCGCGTGCTCGCCCACCCGCCACATTCCGGCGACGGGCGTGTACAACCGCCTCCGACGCGCCCGGGAGATCGCGACGGTCGTCCTGCTCAGGTCGCAGACCGACACGCTCCTCGCCCACGGCGCATTCCATGATCACCTGACGCAACTCACGAATCGAGCGGGGCTCATGAACCAGCTGGCCGATGCCGGCGACTGTGGCCCGTCCGGCCTGATCGTGCTCTACATCGACCTCGACGGATTCAAACCGATCAACGACGAGTACGGCCACGACGCCGGCGACCGCGTGCTCCAGGTCACCGCGGAGCGACTTCGCGAGGAGAGTCGGTCGAACGACCTCGTGGCGCGGGTCGGCGGCGACGAGTTCGTGGTCGTCCTCGGGGCCGGTGAAGGTGACGAGCAACGGAGCGCACTCGAGCGCGGGCAGACCACCGCTGACCGCCTCGTCCACGCCATCGGGCAACCGATCGAGATCGACGGTGTCGAGGTGCGGGTCACGGCCAGCATCGGTGTGGTCGCATCGGAAACGGACGCCAGCATCAAACGGCTGCTGACCCTCGCCGACCAGGCGATGTTCGCAGCCAAGCGTGCCGGCGGCGCACGAGGCCAAGTGTACGAGGCCTGAGGGCCGTCATGTCGACCGTCGAACTCCGCCGCCTCACCAAGCGCTACGACGGAGAGCCAGTGGTGCGGGCCATCGACCTCGTGTTCGGTGACGGCGAACTGCTGGTCGTCGTCGGCCCGTCGGGGTGCGGGAAGACCACGGTGATGCGGATGGTCGCCGGGCTCGAATCGATCACCGACGGCGATGTGCTGGTCGACGGCGTGAGCGTGGTGGGCGTGCATCCGCGCGACCGGGACCTCGCAATGGTCTTTCAAGCGGCGACCCTCTATCCGCACCTGTCCGTCGGCGAGAACCTCGGCTTCCCATTGAAACTGGCTGGGGTGAGACGCGCCGAGGTGACCCGCCGTGTGAACGAGACCGCGATGATGATCGGCGTCCACGAACTGCTCTCGCGCCGGCCCAGCCAACTGTCCGGTGGGGAGCGCCAGCGAATCGCCATGGGGCGCGCCCTGATCCGCCGGCCGCAGCTCCTCCTGATGGACGAGCCGATGTCGAACCTCGACGGCAAACTCAGGACCGAGTTGCGCGGGGTGATCGGCCATCTGCAACATCGGCTCCGTGTCACGACGATGTACGTGACCCACGATCAGGTCGAGGCCATGGCTCTCGGCGACCGGATCGCGATCATGGGGCGTGGCCGGATCGTCCAGTGCGGGCGGCCCGAGCGCCTCTACCACCGGCCCGTCGACGCGTTCGTCGGATCGTTCATCGGCTCACCACCGATGAATCTGATGCTCGGCCGACTCGATGCGAGCGGTCGACCTCCATTCGTGCGGATCGGCTCGTCGACACTGCCACTGAGCCCATCGGTCGGGCCGCTCCTGCGGCCGCACGATGGCAGCGACGTCATCGTCGGCATCCGTGCGCAGGCACTCCACTTCACGAACTCGACCGGTCTGGACATCGACGTGAACGATGTCGACCAGTCGTCGGGTCGTTGCGTGATCGGAGCGACGGTCCGTGCCGGGGCCGTCGTCGTCGACGAACACGGCGTCCGAATCGAGCGGCGGGCGGCTCCGGTCGTGCTCGATCTCGACGGCGACGATCGACTCGATCTCGAACTGTGGAAGCGATCAACGCTCACCGCTGATCCAGAAGACATCCACCTGTTCGACCCGACGACCGGCCGGTCACTGCTGGCGGACGAGCCTCGTCAGGACACCAACGAAACGACGTAGTACACGCCGATTCGATCGGCGAAGTCGACATGGCCCGGCAGGTACGGCTCGGGCCCGCTCACCTGTACCGATGTCCACGTGCCGTCCCGTTCGAAACGCTCGACGACGGCGGCCGTGCGACGCTCGTGCCACACGTCCTCGCGCTGGGTCACGACCACGACGCCGCCGGAGCGCACGACGCGGGCGAACTCGCGCCAGCACGACTCGACATCGGGCACGTAGGTCATCACCCCGACGCACATCACCGCATCGAAGACATCGTCGCCGAACGGCAGCGGTTGTTGCAGGTCGCCGCGACTCACGGCCGTGTACGTGCCGTCCCGACCCGCGATTTCGAGCGACAGCTCGGAGAGGTCGATGCCGACCAGCGGGCCTGCATGTCCGCTGGCCCGGAGGGCACGACCGGCCAGGCCCGTGCCACAGCCCGCGTCGAGTACCTCGTTCGCGTCAGGGCAACACTCCCCGATCAGATCGGCGACGATTCGCGGGGACAGGTATTCCCAGCTATCCAGGTCGCCGTCGTAGTTCGCCGCCCAACCGTCGTAGTACGACGCCACGTCGCCTGGATCGGCGGTACCGGCCGCAAGCCAGCCGTCGTCACCCGGGGTGCTCATCGACCCCCCGGACGAGTCGCCCCGTGTCAGGTGTCGGCGACGATGTCGGCACGAGCGTCATCGCGCCGACGATAAGCCCAGAACGCAACCCCGGCGAACAGCACGCCGACCACCAGGCCGATCCAGGGCGCACTCTCGGTCGACGGCACCAGCCCGAGCAGCCAGCCCTGGATCCGTGAACCGGCGTCGATGATCGGATCCTGCGGATCCCCGCCGAAGTTGAACAATCGAACCTCGTACCAGCCGTAGTACGCCACGTAGGCGCCGGCGACGAGGAGCAGGACACCGGCGATCTTGTTCATCTTCGGCAGCAGCGACCGGAACTTGGCGACCAGTCCGTCCTTCGCCAACGCAACCGCGACGGTGAGGACACCCACGATGATTCCCATCCCGACGCCGTACAGGACGAACACCATCACCCCGGACAGGTAGCTCTCGTTCTGGAATGTCGACGTGGTGACTGCGAGGAATGGCCCGATCGTGCAGGACAGCGACGCGATCGCGTACGACACCCCGAACAGGTACATCGACAGGAGTGTCCCGTCCGCCCCGCCCTTGTTCAACTTGGGGATGTTGACCACGAGCTGGCGACCCATGAGGAGGTACACGCCCAAGCCGACGAGCCCGACGCCGATGACGATCGTCGCCCACGGCAGGTATTCCTGCACGCCGTCGAGCAGTTTGGTGATGATCGCTCCGAACACCCCGAACACCGTGACGAAACCAGCGGTCAGCACGGCGGACACCTTCAATGCCTTGGCGACCGCCACGCCGCGATTCGCGTCGGCGTCGGCATCGAGCCCCACGAAGGCCGACAGGTACGCAGGAAGCAGCGCAAATCCGCACGGGTTGACCGTCGCCGCCATGCCGGCGGTGAGTGCGAGGGCGAAAGGTCCACTGAACACGATGCTCGATGTTAGGACGCAACCGCCGACGCCCGACGCCGCCTGCACGAAACATCCGGTGAACATGGACGGTGTCGAGCACTTCCCTGACCGGTCGCTGGTTCCCTCGTACCATGGCCGGTCGACTGATCCCTTCGCTCGTGCTCGGAGCGCTCGTGGTCGCCGGCTGCGGGGGGTCGGACGGAAACCCGGACAGCTCGACGAGTGCGGTGCCGTCCTCGTCACCATCGTCACCATCGACGCCGTCGAGCGCATCGACACCGGCCGCCGCCGCAGACGTCGAACGAACCGCATCGTCACCGATCGAGGAAACGGTGAGTGGGCTCGACATGGCTCGTGACCAGATCGTGCCCTCCGGTGCTCCGGAGCCGCTCGTTGCGTTCGACGAGATCCGCAGCGGCGGACCGCCCCCCGACGGCATCCCACCGATCGACGAACCCGAGTTCGTCACGGCAGCGGACGTCGATTTCCTGGCCGACAGCGAGCCGGTGCTGGCGCTCGACGTCGACGGCGATGCCCGTGCCTATCCCGTCCAGATCTTGACCTGGCACGAGATCGTCAACGACACGGTCGGCGGCGTCCCGATGACGATCACGTATTGCCCACTGTGCAACTCCGCCGTCGCCTACGACCGCCGGCTCGAAGATCGGATTCTCGACTTCGGCACATCGGGTCTGCTGTACAACTCTGCGCTCGTGATGTACGACCGTCAAACCGAGACGCTGTGGAGTCACTTCACCGGCGAAGGCATCGTCGGCGAGCTGACCGGCGACACACTGACGACGTTCCCGGTTGCCACCGTGTCGTGGAAGACGTGGCGCGACGCCCACCCCGACGGTCTCGTGCTGAGCCGTGACACCGGTTTCACCCGTGACTACGGTCGCAACCCCTACCCCGGCTACGACGACGTCGACGGGGTCCCGTTCCTGTTCGAAGGCGACGTCGACGGCCGGTACACCGCGCTCACCCGGATCGTCGGGATCGAACTCAACGATGCGGCGCTCGGCATCCCACTCGTCGATCTGCAGAACGCGCAGGTGATCACGGGCGAGATCGACGGGACCGCGCTGGTCGCCTTCTGGACGGCCGGGACGAACTCGGCGCTGGACGACGCCGACATCGCGAGCGGCAACGACGTCGGAGCCACCGGCGTCTTCGTCCCAGAGCACGACGGCACCGACCTCACGTTCGTCGCCCAGGGTGACGGAACGTTCAGCGACGACCAGACCGGCTCGACATGGACGGTCCTCGGCGTCGCGGTCGACGGTCCGCTCGACGGGGTCCAGCTCGAGCCGCTCGTCCACGTCGACACGTTCTGGTTCGCCTGGTCGACGTTCCGAACCGACACCGACGTGCTGACCGGATGATCGCCGGGCTGCTTCGAGACATCCTGTTGCCGCGTTCGGACCTGATCGCATCCGTCCAGGTCGCACTCGTCGTCGTGATCACAGCCGTCGTGCTCTCGCTCGTGCGCCGTGAGCGATCACTCGTGCTCTTCACGACAGGACTCGGCCTCACCGTGCTCGGCCTGATGTCACTGCGAACCCTCCACTGACGTCACGGTTAATATCCGACACCATCCGTGACGGACACCATCCGTGACGTCAGCCGGCCATGGCCTTGACGGTTGCGGCGAGCACGTCGGGGCTGGTGGCCATGTTGATGCGGGTGTAGCCGGCGCCCTGCATGCCGAACCGTGGGCCGGAGCTGAGCGCCACGCCCCGCGTCCGAAACGTCGTCGAGGGGTCGTCACCGAGATCGAGCGACGTGCAGTCCAGCCACGCCAGGTACGTCGCATCCGGTGGTTCGTAGGCGACCGCCGGCAGATGTTCGGCCAGTAGACCGGTGAGTGCGTGGCGGTTCTCGTCGACCACCCCGATGACCGCGTCGAGCCAATCGTCTGCGTCGGTCCATGCTGCGACCGTCGCGGTCACGGCCATCACGTTCGGGGCACCGAGATAGTGGCCGGGCAGTGACCGCACAGCTTCGGACATCCGTTCGCTGCCTGCATGCAGGACCGCCCATCGGAGCCCCGCCAGGTTGAACGCTTTCGAGGCCGACGTGACCGTGACCGTACGGGCAGACACGTCGGGCCCCAGCGACTCGAACGGGATGTGGGTCGAGCCGGGCATCGTCAGGTCGGAGTGGATCTCGTCGGAGAGCACGATCAAATCGTGACGTTGCGCGATCTCGGCGATCCGCTCCAACTCAGGGCGTTCGAACACGTGACCGAGCGGGTTGTGGGGATGGCACAGGATCCACATCGTCGCGCCGGCGTCCTCGAGTCGAGCCTCCAGATCGTCGTAGTCGAACGCTCCGTCGCGCTGGGTGACGGGCACGAGCGTGCGACCCATCTCGTCGATCGTGCCCAGGAACGGGAAGTACGACGGTAGGTGGAGCACCACGCCATCGCCGGGCGACGAGAGGTGCAGGACCGTCGCTCGAACCCCCTGGATGACGTCGATCATGTCGAACACCCGGTCGGGGTTGGGGTCCCATCCGTATCGCTCGCTCATGCGCGGCGCGAACATCTTGGCCGCCGGTGACGTCGCGAACGGCCCACCCCAGTTCGGGTAGCCGAACTCGTTGCGGTCGATGATCTCCCGCAACGCGTCGGCGATGACGGGCGCGACGGGAAAGTCCATGTCCGCCACCCACGCCGAGTACGGCACCGGGTCAGCACCCCACTTGGCGCCACGCCTGGCGCGCAGGTTCTCGATGTCGAGCGAACGGAGTCCGAACGGATCAGTGCTCATGGAATCACCACCAACTTTCCCGATGCCCGGCGTTCGGCGAGGTCACGCAGCGCATCGATGGTCTTGTCTCACGGATACTCAGGGATACGCACGGATCGCACGCACGGCTCGATTGTGGCAGGCGACTACCGTGCACGGCGTGCCCGACCCGATGCCGACCGTCACGCTCACCGGCCGCGTCGTTCGCCTCGAGCCGCTGTCGACGGACCACGCCGCCGAACTGGCCGACGCGGCAGCCGATCGCCACACCTACGACCTCAGTGCCGTGCCCGACGGCGTCGATGCGTTCGCTGCGTACATCGCCGGGTTGCTCCACGATCATGAGCACGGCCGGGTCCTGCCCTTCGCGCAGCGGCGCCTCGATTCGGGCGAACTCGTCGGCTGCACCCGCTACCTCGACCCGCAGTGGTGGCGCGGTCGAGCCGAACCGGACGAGATCGAGATCGGCGGAACCTGGCTCGGCGCCTCGGCCCAGCGGACTGCGGTCAACACCGAGGCGAAGTACCTGCTGCTCTCGTACGCCTTTGACACGCTCGGTGTGTGGAGAGTCGCGATCTGTACCGACGTTCGCAACCAGCGCAGCCGCAATGCGATCGAGCGGATCGGCGCGACGTTCGAGGGTGTGCTGCGCAACCACCGGCTCGCTTCGGACACCGACCGACCGTCGCCGAGGCAGACCGCCGTCTACTCGGTGATCGCCGAGGAGTGGCCGGCGGTCAGAGAGGCCCTCGAGACCCGGCTCGCCGGCCGATGAGGGCGCTCGTCGTCACCGCCCACCCCTGCGCCGACAGCTTCGCGCACGCAGCCGCCGAGCGGGCCGTCGCCGGCTTGGAAGCCGCCGGCCACCACGTCGACACGATCGACCTCGCGGCCTCCGGTTTCATCGCCGCGATGTCACTCGACGAGCGGCGCGCCTACCACTCGGACCGTCCGGTCATCGACCCCCACGTGGCCGAGCACGTCGCGCTGATCCGAGCGGCGACCATCCTTGTGCTCGTCTACCCCACCTGGTGGAGCGGTCTGCCGGCGATCCTCAAGGGCTGGCTGGAGCGCACGCTCGTGCCGGGCGTCGGCTTCCGGTTCGACGAGTCGACCGGCAAGGTCAGACCTGGCCTCACCCACATCAGACGAATCGTCGGCGTGAGCACGTACGGATCCCCGTGGTTCGCGGTGAAGATCGTGAATGACAACGGCCGGCGGACCATCACCCGCGCTCTGCGGCTGTCCTGTGGGGTGCGCGCTCGGACGACGTGGCTCGGGCTGTACGGCATGGACACCGCCACACCGGCCGATCGGATTGCGTTCCTCGCTCGCGTCGAACAGCGAATGGCGCGGCTGACGTGAACGTGCTCGTGGTGGTCTGCCACCCGGACCCGGCGTCGTTCACGCACGCTGCCTTCACCAGGGTGATCGCTGGCCTCGACGCCGGCGGCCACGAAACCCGGTTGACGGACCTGTACGCCGAGGAGTTCGACCCGGCGATGTCGTGCGCCGAGCGTCGCGATCACAAGGATCCCGAGATCGGCCCCGATCTTCGCCCGTACGCAAATGACCTCGCCTGGGCCGAGGCCCTCGTCCTGGTCCACCCGACGTGGTGGAGTGGTCAACCGGCAATGTTGAAGGGTTGGATCGACCGGGTGTGGGTCGCAGGCGTCGCCTGGACCATGGCCGATGGCGACTCGACACCGACCCCGCTGCTGCGCAACATCCGACGGATCGTCGTGGTCACGACCCACGGATCGTCGAAATTTGTGAATGCACTCCAGGGCGAGGGCGGCAAGCGCACCGTGACCCGCTCCCTGCGGGGGATGTGTTCGCGCCGGGCGCGCACCACCTGGTGTGCGCTGTACGGCATCGATCGAGCCGACAGCGACGCCCGTGCTGCGTTCCTCGACCGCGTCGAGCGAACCCTCGCCGGCCTGTGACCGCCGCCGGCGGCGTGTCGGCGACGGTTCCCCGGATGCACCTCGGGATGTCAGTCGAGGAGTGCGTGCAAGTCGACATCGGTCGATGCCAGCACGAACGCGACCGGCCGCTCGGTCGACACGCTCGCCAGGAGGTCGGTGTACCGCTCGGCGAAGTCCTCACGATGCACGCACGGATCCGGCAGACCGACCATCGTGAGGTCGGCCCAACTCGACAAACCGCCGATGACCTCCCCGGCCGGGCGGGAGTCGGTGACCACGTCGACCTGGACGTCGAGGCGCGATCTGGTCAGCATCTCGCGCAGGTTCGTCTCGACCCCGACCGCCGCCTCGGGCGTCGCGACGACCATCCGCAGCGTGATCGTCGCGTGCTTCCACGATTTGGAGGACTTCAACGTGCCGGCCAGCGCGATCATGAGCGCCCCGTTGTCACGCATCGAGCGCAACCACACGTCGATCCGACGGCGATCACCGAACGTCTCGTCGTCGGCAGAGCGCACCACCACGATGTTGCGGCCGGCGTCGTGGATGCGCCGGATCATCGTCGCGTACTCCTCGGGCTCGTTCGCCGTGGCACCGTCGCCGAGCACGACGGTGTTCGGCACCAGCCCCCCGAGGCCGTACGCCTCGACGAGCACCGACGCGCCGATGTACGGCGTCGGTGCAGACACCACCCGGACGAGCGCCTTCACGTGCCGTTCCGCGAGGTGATCGCGAACCGTCTCGGCCAGCGCTCGCTTGCGCTGTGTCGGAGTGGGCTCAGGAAGGATCGTCGCGATCGTCAGCAACCCTCGGTCGTGCGAGAACGAGTTCGCGAGATCGATCAGGTAGAAGCGCTTCGTCGGGCTCCCGGCCAACACCAGGATGTTCGGACGCCAGCCCTTGGCATGTGTCGCCGGCCTGATGTGCCCGGCGCCCCAGCGGATCAGGCCGATCCACATGCCCTGGCGGATGTCTCCCCACCGGGCCGTCGCCCGCCGTCGGTTGAGCATCACCCACAGCGCGGCCACGATCGCGGTGGCGACGATCGTCGCGAGTGGGCTGATCAGGAACATCACCGCCAGGCACCCGATCGCACCGGCGAGCGACAGGCTCCAGTGGACCCGGAACGTCGGGCGGAACGACGGGTTGCGCAGGAATCGCTCCCCCGCCGACACGAAATTGACGACTGCGTACGACGCGAGGAAGAACATCGTCAGCACCGGCGCCACCGCGTTCAGGTCTCCGAGCGCCACGACCACGAGTGCCAGCGCGAGGGACACGTACGTGCCGATGCGCGGCTCGTCGTTCGGACCTGCTCCGCGTCCGACGATCCTGAGCGGGCCCGGCAGGATGTCGTCGCGTGCGAGCGCCTGGAGGATTCGGGGCGCACCGAGGATGCTGCCCAGCGCGCTCGACAGCGTCGCGCCCCAGACGCCGATCAGCACCGCCGGACCCCACAGTGCGAGCTGCCGCATGATCAGCGGGTCCTCGACCAGCAGGCTGCGGGTGGCGCGTGCGTTCAGCACGACCGGGATCACCATGTAGACGACGTAGCTGACCCCGATCGCCGCCAGCGTGCCGCGCGGGATCGACCGGCGCGGGTCGGCGAGATCCCCGCTCATGTTGACGCCCGCCATGATCCCGGTCACCGCCGGGAAGAACACGGCGAACACCACCCAGAACGGTTCCGGCGTGAACTCGACCTCGGTCGCGAACTGCTCGGCGGCCGGCCCGACGCTCGACGTGCCGAGGAAGAACGACACGAGCGACATCACGATCGCAGCCATGATCACGTACTGCACCCTGATCGCGGCCTTCGCCGAGACGAGCGCCATCACCGTGACCAGGACCGTCGTCACCAGCGCCAGCGGCTTGATCGGGATGTGCGGCGCGAAGTCGTGCACGCTCTCGGCGAAACCGAGCGTGTAGAGCGACACCGAGAGCGCCTGCGCAACGTAGAGCGGGATGCCGATCGCCCCACCGATCTCCTGGCCGAGCGAGCGACTCACCATGTAGTACGCACCGCCGGTGCGAACGACCTGATCGGTGGCGATCTGAGCGATCGACAGACCTGTCAGCAACGTGATCCCGGTCGCGATGGTGACGATGACCAGGGTCCCCGTCAGACCCGCGTTTCCGAGCACCCACCCGAACCGGAGGTACATGATCACGCCGAGGATCGTCAGGATCGACGGTGTGAAAACGCCGCCGAACGTTCCCAGCCCAGCACGCGACGGCGCACTCGCGGTGCTCATGCCCACCACGCTCGGGTCCAGCTCGTCGCAGGTCCGCCTCGCGAACCGGTGTCGTTCAGCACTCACGTCGACCGTAGCGCCACGGGGACGACACCGAGGTGACGACTACCCGTCGACTGTCGACAGCGTCACTGCGGTGGCGATCTCGGCTGCCACTCGCGCATTGTTCTCGGCGAGCGCGAGATTGGCGGGAATGCTGCGGCCGTCGGTGGCCTCACCGATCCGGGCGAGCACGAACGGCGTGATACCGGCACCGGTGACCCCGGCGGCAACACAGTCATGCAGCGCGTCGCTCACCACGCGGTCCAACTGATCGGCGTCGAGTTCATCGTCGACAGGAATCGGGACCGTGACGAGCACGCCGGATCTGGTGCGGGTGCGGTTCGCCAGGATCGACGCGACTTCCGATGCGGCATCGACCCGGTGCGGGGCCGGGAGACCCGACGAACGGGTGTAGAACGCAGGGAAATCGTCGTGTCGCCACCCGAGCACCGGCACGCCGACGGTCTCGAGATATTCCAGCGTGCGCGGCAGGTCGAGGAACGCCTTGGCACCGGCGCACACGGTCACGACCGGATGATGCGCCAGGGCGTCGAGGTCGGCGCTGACGTCACCGGTCGTCTCTGCGCCCCGATGGACGCCTCCGATGCCACCCGTTGCGAACACCGTGACGCCGGCCGCTGCCGCAAGTGCCAACGACGCCGACACGGTGGTGGCTCCGAACGGCCAGCGCTGTGCCACGGCGACGGGGAGGTCCCGTTCGGCTGTTTTGCGGGCCGACCCGAGAATCCGGTCGTGGTCGCGTTCGTCGAGGCCGACCCGCGCGATGCCGTCGAGCACAGCCGTCACGGCAGGGATTGCGCCTCCGGCGCGGATCCCGGCGACGCACCGATCGAGCGCCTCCGCGTTCGCGGGCGACGGCAGTCCGAGATTGGAAAAAATCGTCGACTCGAGCGCGACGACCGGTCGACCGACGGCGACTGCTTCGGCGACTTCAGCGGAGAGCTGCGGGGTGATCACCGGCCCAGTCTGCCCGCTCTCAACTCCGAACGAACCGAGTGACGCACTCGACGTGGTGTGTGTGCGGGAACAGATCGAGGACCTCGGTGCCGTCGTGCCGGTACCCGCTATGACCCAGCAGTTCCGTGTCGCGAGCCAGCGCCACCGGGTCACAGCTCACGAGTGCCAGGACCTGTGGACCGGCGGCCACGACGGCGGCCGACCCGGGCCGACCGAGCCCCGAGCGTGCCGGGTCCGCGATCGCCACGTCGATCGTCAGGCCCCGTTCGGGCCTCCACGTGCTCATCTCGCACTGTTCGACCCGCGCATCACGCCCGGCGAGGTTGACCTGTGCGTCGCCGACGGCCGCTCTGGACGTCTCGACCGTGATCACCTTCGCCGTGGCCGGCGCGACAGCAACGGCGAACAACCCAACGCCCGCGTATGCGTCGAGGACCGTACGGGCATCGGCGACCTCGGGCGCCGCCCGGCGCACCGCATCCACGAGCAGGTTGGCCGCGGCCGGCCCGCTCTGGAAGAACGCGCCCGCTGACACCCGCAGGTCGTGTCCGGCAACTCGTTCCGTGAGGTGCGCGTTGGCGCCGGAGTACACCGACCGTGGCAATCCGTCCACCTCACCGCGACGCCGATCCCAGCGGGCCGTCATCTGACCGGTTGCTGCGGAGACTCGCAACGACACCTCCAGTTCCGGCGTGATCCGGATCCGATCGATGACCGGCAGCAGCGCCGGGTGGGCGATGATGCATCCGTTCGCCGAGACGGTGTCATGCGATCGATCCTGTCGGAACGCAGCCCGCCCGTCCCGCCCGCCGACCACTCGGATCGTCGTTCGATACCCCCGATCGTCGACCGTCGCCCCGAGCGTCAGCGTCGGGTCGTCCAACCGTCCCGTGCGGCGGAGCGCATCACGCACGATCTCCAGCTTCGCCGGCAACTGACGGTCGACGGCGAGGTGCTGCCAGTCGCAACCACCGCAGCCCTCGCGCCGTCGGAGGCACGGGGGTTCGACCCGCTCCGGTGCGCCTCTCGTCACCGTCGTGACGACGCCCCGCGACCACTCCCCCTTCTGCTCGACGATCTCGACGGACACCGCATCGCCCGGCAATCCACCACGGACGAACACCACCCGGCCGTCGGGGCCGTGCCCGAGCGCCTCGCCGCCGGCCACAAACCGTTCCGGCATCACGTCGATGTGCGAACCGACCGTGGTCGTGGACGGCGTTTCGTGCGGATCGGTCACGCTGGGAGGCTAATGGCCTCGCTCCCCTGTCGGTCCGGCCGTCCGGACGTCCGGACGTCTCGGTGACTCGCACGACATCACCCGTCCGGGGACTGATCCACCCACGGATTTGCGCGACAGTGTGCTGATGGGCGAACCAACCGAGTGGTACTGGGATCTCCACAAGAGCGTTGCCGTGCCGGGTGATCAGCGCGGCCGAGGCGACCACATGCTCGGGCCGTATCCCACCCGGGGGCAGGCCGAGAACTGGAAGGCGACCGTCGAATCCCGCAACGACACCTGGGACGAAGCCGACGAGCGGTGGGAAGGCAAGGAGCCGGGCGGCAGCTGACCGAAGGCTGCGAGAGGTCACGCGCGGCGCTCGCACCCGACTCGCGACCGACGGTAGGTTCTGACCTCGTGGCCCGCCCGATCAAGATCGCCCCGTCCGTCCTGCCTGCCGATTTTTCCAAGCTCGGCGAGGAGGTCGCCGCGCTCGAAGCGGCCGGTGTCGACCTGATCCAGTGGGACGTGATGGACGGCCAGTTCGTGCCCAACCTCACGTTCGGACCCGACGTGATCAAGTCGGCGCGCTCCCACTGCACGGTTCCGTTCGAGGCGCACCTGATGGTGTACACGCCCGACGTGATGGCCGAGCAGTACGTCGAAGCCGGCTGTTCGCGCCTCATCGTCCACGCGGAGGCGTGCACGCATCTCCACCGCACGCTCGGCAACATCAACTCGATGGGTGCCCGTGGCGCCGTCGCCCTCAACCCCGCCACGCCAGCGTCGGCGGTCGAGCACGTCCTCGACCTGGTCGACCTCGTGCTCGTGATGACGGTCAACCCCGGTTTCGGAGGGCAGGCCTACATCCCGAGCATGGAGACCAAGATCGCCGACGTCCGACGAATGCTCGACGACGCCGGCCTGTCCGACGACGTCGAGGTGGAGGTCGACGGCGGGATCGGGCCTGCCACGATCGCTGGGGCGGCGAAGGCGGGCGCCAACGTCCTGATCGCGGGCAGTGCCCTGTACCGGGACCCCGAGGGTCTCGAGCATGCGGTCAGCGAACTGCGGGCGCTCGCCGAGGCCGCCATCGCCTGAGCGAGGTCCGCCGAGCGACCGCGCATCTCGACGCGATCTCTCGACGGCTGCTTGTCAAAGCCGCAGACATTCGGGCGGTTCGTGTGTCCATGATCGGGGCCGTCACACCCTCTGCGTACGATCGGCGTCGTGGGTTTCTCGTCGATTTCGGTTCCGGCAGCGGGCGCGCTCGCGGTGTTGGCCGACTCGGTCCGGCTGGCGAAGGGTGACGACCCGCTCGCACCGGTGACGATCATCGTGCCGACGAACGCCGTCGGGGTGACGGCCCGCCGCTGGTTGGGCGCGAACGGTGGCATCGCCGCGATCGAGATGGTCACGCCCGCCCGCCTTGCCGAACGTGTCGCCGGCGCCGAACTCGCCGCAGCCGGCCGGCGACCCGTGTCGACGCCGCTGATCGACATCACCGTGCGGGCGGTGCTCGACGCCGTGCCGGGGGCCTACGCCGCGGTTGCCCGGCACCCGTCGACGATCACCTCACTCCGAGACCTCTACCGGGAGTTGCGCGTTGCGCGCCCTGGGGCGATCGACCGCCTGCGTGCCTCGTCGGCTCGCGGGGGCGAGGCGGCGAGGGTGTCGTCGATGGTCGCCGAGCGGCTCGCGCACCAGTGGTACGACGAGGCCGACCTGCTCGCCCTCGCGATCGAGCGGATCGATGCCGGTCGCGTTCCGTTCGAACACGCCGTGGCGCTGCTCCCGCAGCCCGAACCCGGCCTCGTCGGCGACCTGCTGTCGGCGGTCGGCCGCTGCGCAGACCTCCACATCATCGTCGACCACACCGGGGTGGCGGCCGTCGACGACGAGACGCGCGCATTCATCGACGCCGTCGGCGGTGCGCCGAGTCGGCGGGCCGACACCACGTTCCCACCTCGCAGCAACGTCTCGGTCGTGAGCACCACGGACGCTGACGAAGAGGTCCGCCACGCGACACGACGGCTCGTCGACGCCGCACGAGCCGGCACCCCGTTCGCCCGCATGGCGATCGTCTGGCCCGTCGACCGACCATATGCCCGCCTGGTCGAGCATCATCTTGACATCGCCGGCGTGCCGTGGAACGGTCGGCCCGGCACCCTCGTCACCGAACGGCTCGTCCCGCGCTTCCTGCTCGACCTGCTCCGGCTCGACCGTCGAGGCCTGCGCCGCCACGACGTGTTCGATTTTCTCGCCGACCTACCGATCCGCGGGCTCGATGGCCACCGGATCTCGGTCGCCAGATGGGAGCGCGTCGCGCGCCTCGCCGGTGTGAGCCGCGAGGAGCACTGGGCGCCGCGGTTGAACGGGCTGAGCGTTTCGCTCCGCGCTCGCGTGAGTCCACGTGAACACGACGCCGCAGCGGCCGACCAGCTGGCTGCGTTCATCGCCGATCTCCGCAGCGATCTCGGCTCCTCCCGCCGCACGCGCACCTGGCAGCAGTGGGCCGACTGGTGCGAGCGACAGGTCATGCACCGGCTCGGTCGATCGATCCTCGACCAGCTCGACGAGCCCGAGCGCCTCGCGTCCGACCACACCAGCAAGGTGCTCGATCGTCTGCGATACCTCGATGTCGTGAGCCCACCGGTGACCCGCAGCGACTTTCGTGCCGCGTTCGAAGCCGAATTCGACGCCGCGCCCGGGCGCGTCGGCCGCCTGGGCACCGGTGTCACGATCGGATCCTTGGCGGGCACCGTCGGGCTCGACGCCGACCTCACGATCATGTTGGGCGCAGCCGAAGGCCTGCTGCCGCCGGCGCCGGCCACCGACCCCCTCGTCACCGACGCCGACCGCCGCACAGCGGGTCTACCCGACGCCGTCGCGCGGGTGCACCGGGTCCACCGGAGCTTCCTGTCACACCTCACCACCTCGCACGAAGTCGTCGTCTCCGTTCCTCGCGGTGACTTGCGATCGACCACCGAGCGGCTGGCCTCGCGGTGGATCCCCGAGCACCTCCCCGACGCGCCGCAGCGCGCGGTCAGCAGCCACCAACGCGGCCTGCTCACCTCCGACTTCCCGTCTGCGCTGACCGAGCACCGTCTCCGACGGCTCGCAACCGCCGCGACGATCGGCACCGCCGCCCTCACCGATGCGTGCGCCGACGACGTCGTCGCCAGTCGAGGGCTGGCGATGCGGGCCGCACGGCGCGCCGCCACCGTCACCGTGTACGACGGCGACCTCAGTAGCGTCACGGTCGATCACTTCGACCGCCCCGTGTCGGCGTCGCGGATCGAAGCGTGGCCGGCCTGTCCGCACGCCTACTTCATGCGGCACCTTTTGGGCGTCTATCCGCTCGACGATCCGTCCGACGAACTCGCGCTGTCACCGATGGAGCGCGGGAATGTGCTGCACGAGACGCTCGACCGTTTCCATCACCTCGTCATGGACGGCACCCTGCCCCAGCCCGACGAGCGCGGGTGGCTCGACGAGCACCTCGACGCGCTCGACACGCTGTTCGACGAGGTCGCCGGTCAGTTCGAGCGCTCCGGTCGCACCGGTCGGGCCGCGCACTGGTTCCTCGATCGACGCGATGTCCTCGCCCAGCTCCACGAATGGTTTCGACACGACCGCCGGTGGGTCGCCTCACGCGGCGCTCATGTCACCCAGTCCGAACTGCGATTCGGATACGACGAGCCGGTCACGCTGCCCCTCCCGGACGGGCGGCGCCTCCGGGTCGCCGGGTTCGTCGACCGTGTCGACGTGCGCACCGATGGCGACCTCATCGTGACCGACCACAAGACCGGTGACCCGAAGTACTTCGGCGGGATCACGGCGGACGATCCCACCGAGGCCGGCCAGAAATTCCAGCTGCCCGTCTACGCTGCGGCGGCGCTCGCGGCTCGTGGCGAAGAGGCGGGCAGTTCGGGTGTCCAGGTACTCGCGGAGTACGGCTTCTTCGGCAAGGGCAACTACCAGCGGCTCGGGTACACCTTCGACGCTGCCGTCTGGGATCGGGTCACGACCGCACTCGGCGAGGTGGTCGCCGGGATCGAGTCAGGTCTCTATCCGGCGGTCACCGAACCACCCAAATTCGAATTCTTCATCAGGTGCCGGTACTGCCAACCGGATGGGCTCGGCGTCGACGAACGATACCGCGAGTGGCATGTCAAGCAACATGACCCCCGTCTTGTGCGCTGGTTCGAGGAGCACGACGATGTCGACGCTTGAACTGCCGTTCGATCGACCGCTCGACCAGCCGGCTCGCGACCGCATCGCCACCGAGCTCGCGACCAACCTCTTCGTCGAAGCCGGCGCCGGC
>JBDSBE010000144.1:0-21196 GCA_039921745.1 Ilumatobacteraceae bacterium
GTGCGCTGCTCGACGTGCAGGTCCGAGCGCTGCTCGGCTTGTCGACCGCCTGACAGCTCCGAGTGATCGTCGTCAGGACTTCGCCAGCGCAGCGGCCACGTCGAGCTTCAGGCCGGTCTCGCGTTCGGCGACATGCCACAGCACCGCGATCGCCTCGTCGCTGCCGGGCCTGACCAGCGGCTTGCGTACCGGCGGGCCGTTCGTGGTGAACAGCGGACCGTAGAATCCGCCCCCGGGCGCGTCGGGGTCGGTGGCAGCACGCAGTTGGCTGAGTGCCCCCCGATCGGTCGACATCCCGGCGATCTGGACCCACTGCTGCGAGATCATCCCGAGCAACCCGGCGACACCGTGAGCCAGGGTGGTGGTCTGCAAATCAGAGTTCGTCAGGCCCGGTTGGCAGGGTGGCGTCGAAGAGGCGATCGGTCGCAAGCTGGAACGCAGCCTCGATCAGGGAACGCTTGTCGTCGAGTGGTAGCTCAGCAGGCCGAGTGAGACGTCGGCCTCGCGGGCGACGTTGCGCATGCTCGCGCCATCGATGCCGTCGCCTGACCCGGGGGGTGCGGCGCGCGACACATCGCCGGGCGGTGCTCAGTCGTAGTTGTTGATCATGCGGACGCTGAGGCCGAGCATCAGCGCCATCGTGACCGCGACGACCGCGAACCCCTTGACGAGAGACGGGCCGTCGAACCCTTGCAGGATCAGTGACCGAGCGGCCTCCATGATGTAGGTGACCGGATTGAACGTGGCGGCGATCTCCATCGGTCGAGTCAGTTGGTCGCGCGGCACGAAGTTCGGTGTGAGGAACAGGAGCGGGAAGAAGATCATGCTCGCGCCCTGCGTCGCAGCGGCGCTCCGCGTCTTGAGGGCGATCAGTTGCATGAAGCCGCTGAACACCATCGCCCAGAGCGACACGAGGAGGATCAACACGACGAATCCGACGATCCCCGACTCGATGCGGATCCCGAACAGGAGCGCGAGGAAGACCATGACGGTCGCCACCACCATCGTCTTCGCGAACTCGGCATACAGCCGGCCGAGGATCAGGGCCATCCGTGAGATCGGGGTCGCACGCAACTTGTCGAAGTAGCCGCCTTCGATCTCCTCGACGAGATACAGCGCGGCACCACCGAACGATGCCGACAGCAGCAGCGACGCCGGCAGCTGGAACGCCCCGTAGTTCTGGCCCTCGAGGAACGGTGTTCCCTCTAACGGGAAGATCCGCGCAGCCTGCCCGACGTTGACGACGAGGAAGAAGAGCGGGATGAACATCGTGGGGAGCAGCGAGTCGGGTGTCCGGAGCGATTCGCGCACGGCACGTCCGCCGAGTACGAACGAATCGCGGATCGCGTTCGACGGCGCGCTTCGCGGCGAGGGCAACGACTCGCGGGTGGGTTGGGTCAGGGTTGTCACGATCAGATCTCCTTCACTTCGCCCGCGACCTTTTCGCGAGTCCTGCCGGTGGCGTCGAGGAACACGTCGTCGAGCGTGGGGTCGGCGCCCAGGCCCTTTCGCTCTCGGAGTTCCTCTTTGAGCGAAGCGGGTGTGCCCTCGCGGACGATCAGCCCGTCGTCGATGATCGCGAGCCGATCGCACAGCTGGTCGGCTTCTTCGAGGTACTGGGTGGTGAGGAAGACGGTCGTGCCGAGTTGGTTGATCCGACGGACCTCATCCCACACCGTCAGTCGACTCGCAGGGTCGAGCCCCGTCGTCGGCTCGTCGAGGAACAGCACCTCCGGCTCGTGGACGAGCGCCGACGCAAGGTCGAGCCGGCGCTTCATGCCACCCGAGTAACCCTTGACCCTGCGGTCGGCGGCATCGACCAGTTCGACGAGCTCGAGCAGTTCCTGCGCCCGCACGGCTGCTTCGGAGGCGGACATGCCGAACAGGCGTGACTGCAGGACGAGGATCTCGCGACCGGTCTGGCGGTCGTCGAGACCGGCCTCCTGCAGCGCGACGCCGATCTTGCGGCGGGCGCCGTGCGGGTCCGCGGCGACGTCGATGCCGCCGACGTAGGCCGTTCCCGCCGAGAGCGTCATCAGCGTGGTCAGCATCCGGACCGTGGTCGACTTGCCGGCGCCGTTCGGACCGAGAAAGCCGAACACCTCGCCACGGGCGACGTCGAGGTCGACGCCGCGTACGGCGTCGATGACATCGTCGCCGGATCGATAGGTCTTCTTGAGGCCGACGGCCGAGATCGCGCTCATCGACCGCCCGCCCGATCGATGAAGGACGCGCGCCCGTTCGAGCGCCTGGCCGAGCGCCTGGCCGCCGGGCGCCGCCCGAGATGTTCGTACTTCGGTGTCGTCATCGTCGCACTCCGTTCGGTTGATCTGCACGGCTGCACGGTCGCACAGCCTCAGGACAGATGTTGTCCGCATTCCAGAAATTACTCGTGCGGGATTGCAACATACCAACTAGTTGGTATATCGTCAAGCGGATGACGTCCCGGCGACACACCGCTACACCTGCGGCCACATCGACGGCCTCTCCGGTCAAGCGGGGCGGGGCGCGAACGGCCCTCCTCGAGGCTGCCGTCGACGTCATCCGGGCGCAGGGTCTGCACGCGACGACCGTCGACGACCTGTGCGCTGCCGCCGGAGTCACGAAGGGTGCGTTCTTCCACCATTTCCCGTCGAAGGATGCGCTCGCCGTCGCGGCGGCCGATCACTGGAGCGAGACCACCGGCGCGTTGTTCGCAACCGCCCCCTATCACGCACCACCGACAGCGGCAGGGCGTGTCCTTGCCTATCTCGACTTTCGTGCAGCCCTGATCGTCGGAGCACCAGCCGAGTTCACGTGCCTCGTCGGCACGATGACGCAGGAGGTGTTCGCCACGAACCCGGCGATCCGTGATGCGTGCGCCGCCAGCATCTTGGGCCACGCCGCCACGCTCGAAGCCGACCTTGCCGAAGCGCTCGCCGACGCTGATGCAGATCCGGCGTTGACCGCCGCCGGTCTCGCTGTACATACGCAAACCGTGCTGCAGGGGGCGTTTGTCGTCAGCAAAGCAGCCGACGATCCTCACATCGTGCTCGACAGCATCACCCACCTGCGCCGATACTTCATGTGCGTCCTCGGCATCGAGGAACCCGCCCGCCGGCCGAGGTCGGCGACCCGAAAGGAATGAACATGCCGTTCGATTCATCCGCCTCGACGAGCCTGCTCGTCGGCACCCGTAAGGGGCTGTTCGTGCTGTCGTGCGATGAACGCGACGGGCCGTGGGCCACATCGGAACCGCACCATCTCGGCCACGTCATGCAGCACGTCGTCGCCGACGCCCGCGAGGACGGGGTGGTGCTGGCCGCCACGCGAACCGGCCACCTCGGGCCGACCGTCCTCCGCTCGTCGGACCTCGGCGCAACGTGGACGGAGGCGTCGACCCCTCCCGCGTTTCGCACCGGCGACCGTCTCGAACGGGCGGTCGACGCCGTGTTCTGGCTGACCCCAGGCCACGTCGACGAACCCGGGGTCTGGTACGCCGGAGCGACCCCGCAGGGCCTGTTCCGCAGCGCCGACCACGGCGACTCCTGGTCGTCGGTCGACGGATGGAACGACCACGCCTTATGGGAGACCTGGGCGGAGTACCCGTACGAGGGCACGCCCGACGGCGCGATGTTGCACTCGATCAACGTCGACCCCCGCGATCGCAACCACCTCTACATTGCCCTGTCGAGCGGCGGCGTCTTCGAGAGCGTGGACGGCGGCGCTGACTGGCGGCCGCTGAATCAGGGAGTGTTCGCCGAGTTCCTTCCCGATCCCGACGCGGAGTTCGGTCACGATCCGCACTGCGTCCGGATCCACCCGGCGATGCCGGACCGGCTCTATCAGCAGAACCACTGTGGCATGTACCGACTCGATCGGCCCGGCGAGCGGTGGACCAGGATCGGCGACAACATGCCGCCCGAGATCGGCGACATCGGCTTCCCGGTCGAGTTGCACCCGCGCGATCCCGATACGGCGTGGGTGTTCCCGATGGACGGCACCGATGTCTGGCCGCGCACGAGCCCCGACGGCCGACCGGCCGCCTACGTCACACGCGACGCCGGTGAATCCTGGCAGCGACAGGACACAGGCCTCCCGGAACGGGGCTGGCTCACCGTCAAGCGTCAGGCAATGACGACCGATGACGCCGACCCGGTCGGCGTCTATTTCGGGACGACCGGCGGCGAGGTCTGGGCAAGCGCAGACGAGGGCGAATCGTGGCGCTGCCTCGCGCGGCACCTCCCCGAGATCTTCTCGGTCGAGACGGTGGCACCCCGACACGATCCACGATGAAGGTCCGGATCCCGACTCCGCTGCGGTCCTACACGGCCGGCGCCAGCGAGGTCGACGCAGACGGAGTGACGCTCGCCGCGCTCCTCGACGATCTCGACCGGCGATTTCCCGGGCTCCGTTTCCGGGTGGTCGACGAGCAGGGTCGGCTCCGGCAACACATGCGGATCTTCGTCAATCGGGCGATGGAGCACGGCCTCGACGACCCGCTCACGCCGACCGACGAGGTCGTGCTGATGCAGGCCCTGTCGGGTGGTTGAACGAAGCCGACTGACCAAACTGCTGACGTTCGGTTCCGGGCGTCTTTCTTCAGATTGCGGACATGTTCTGACCGGATGATTTCGTACGTTTGGATCGCCAGCTCGGTGGCCATGGTCGCCGACCAACCCGGAGGAGATTCACATGACCGACACCGATCGCTACATCGCCGGAGTGCCCTGTTGGGCCGATGCGCCGTTCCCCGACCCGGCGGGGGCCGCGGCCTTCTACTCGGCCCTGTTCGGGTGGGAATGCGAGGACACGATGCCGGCCGACGCGCCGGGTCACTACTTCATGGGCCGCATCGGGGGTCGCGACGCCGCCGCCATCAGCTCGATGCCCGACGGCGCGCCGGCTCAGCCGTCGTGGAACACGTATGTCCGGGTGGATGACGCGGATGCCACGGTGGCCGCGGCGAAAGCAGCCGGTGCCACGATCCTCGACGAACCCTTCGATGTGTTCGACGCCGGGCGATCGGCGACGTTCGCCGATCCCGAGGGTGCTCGACTCTCGGTCTGGCAGCCGCGCGCCCATCGCGGCTCGCTCGTGGTCAACGAGCACGGCGGCGTGACCTTCAACGATCTGCACACCCGCGACATCGATCGGGCTGCCGACTTCTACGGCGCTGTGTTCGGCTGGGAGGTCCTCGAACTCGGGCCCGGTGCGGCCATGTGGGCGATGCCCGCCTACGGCGATTTCCTCGAAGCGTCGAATCCGGGAATGCGCGAGAACATGGCGGCAATGGGTGCGCCGTCAGGCTTCGAGAACGTCGTGGCGACCGTGGTCCACATCGATCAGGCCGAGTCGGACGCTCCGGCCCGCTGGGGTATCACCTTCGGTGTGGACGACGCCGACGTCACGGCAGCGGCTGCGACGCGACTCGGAGGCACGATCATCTCCGAGCCGATGAACCTTCCATGGGTGCGGGCAACGACCATCCAAGATCCACAGGGAGCAACGTTCGTCGCGAGTCAGTTCGTTCCGGAGCCCGCAAACGCCGGCTGAAACCGTTCGCCTGCCAGGAGACCGTAGGACCAGACCCATTGCGATGCGAGGACGACTGAGTCGGCGAACGCTCGACGTTGCGCCGTCGGAGCGGCGGATCGTCCTCTCGATCGGGCGTGTGACATCCTTCCGACGATGTCTGCGCGGTCAACGAACGACAGGTGCGGGTTGCAGCTCGCATCGCTGCGCGCCGCCGTCGAGAGCGGCGGCGCGACCGGCGCGGTCTGACATGTGTGGGATTGCGGTCATCTCGGGGATCGACGGCGCCGAAGAGGTCCGCTCGATGTTGACGTTATTGCACCATCGCGGCCCGGACGATGTGGGCGTCGTGCAACATCGCGATGGGCGCGTCGTCGTCGGTCACACCCGGCTCGCGATCATCGATCCGGCAGGCGGGCAGCAGCCGTTCCGTGGTGACGGCGGGGCGATCGCCGTCGCGAACTGCGAGATCTACAACCACCAGCGGCTGCTCGCACCCGGAGCAGCCGAGCGTCGTGGGAGCGGCAGCGACGCTGCGATCCTGCTGCCGCTGTTCGAGGAGCTCGGCGTCGAGCTGTTCAGTCGGCTCGACGGAATGTTCGCGATCGTCATCGTCACCGACGACGGCACCGTGGTCGCTGCCCGCGACCCACTCGGGATCAAACCGCTGTACCGGGCGACGAACGGCGACACGATTGCGTTCTCGTCGGAACTCACCCCGATCAACGACGGCCGGTGGGAACACATCGAGACCGTGCCCCCCGGTCACGTCTGGGCGGGAGGTACCACGAGCTGTTTCTACGAACCACCAGCACCGACGCTGTCAGGTCCCGTCGATGATGCCGCAGTCGCGCACTGGTGCGCTGCGCTCCGCGGCGCCGTCGAACGGGCGGTCGTCAAACGTCTGATGAGCGACGTGCCGCTGGGGACGTTCCTGTCCGGGGGTCTCGACTCGAGCATCGTGTCAGCGATCGCCGCCCGCCACGTTCCCGATCTGCACACGTTCGCGCTCGGTTTCGAGGGCAGCGCCGATCTCGAGGCGGCCCGTCTGGTCGCAGCGCACGTCGGGACCTCACACCACGAGATCATCGCCGGCGACGACGAACCCCTCGAGGTACTGCCCGACGTGCTGCGCCATCTCGAGCACTGGGACCGTGACCTCGTTCGCAGCGCGCTCCCCACCTATCTCGTCGCGCGTTTCGCAGCGACCGAACTGAAGGTCGTGCTCACCGGAGAGGGCGCTGACGAACTGTTCGCCGGCTACCGGTACCACGCCGACTACGTCGACCGGCCGGCAGCGCTGCAGCGTGAGCTCCGGCGGTCGGTCCGGGCGATGCACGACAGCAACCTGCAGCGCGTCGACCGGATGACGATGGCGCACTCGCTGGAGGCGCGGGTCCCGTTCCTCGATCCCGAAGTCGTCGAGGTCGCGATGCAGATCCCCGCCGAACTGAAACTCCGGCGAGATCGATCCGGGCGACCGATCGAGAAGTGGATCCTCCGCAAGGCGTTCGAAGACCTGCTCCCGAGCGAGATCGTGTGGCGCACCAAGAGCCAGTTCGACGAGGGCTCCGGCGCAGTCGATCGGCTGCCGGGCCTGGCTCAGGCCGCCGTGGACTCGAGCATCCGACGCCCGGCCGAGGCGCGCCTGCGCGACCTCGAAGAGATGTGGTATTTCGACATGGTGTGCGCCGACCAGGCCGATTGGATACCGATCAGGGCCAACACGTCCGTGTGGGCCGAACACCGCGTCCCGATCGCGTCCTGACACCGAGACGTCAGGGTCCTTCATGTCGTGCATCGCGCCGGCGATGAGCGACCCCGTAGGTGCCCTCGCCACCACACTCGGTGCCGGGGCCCTGCGCGAGACGAGCGGGGCTGTCCTCATGCCCAGGCCGATCGTCCGCTTGCAACGGCTCGCTCGATTGCCTCGGTGTGTTCGCCGAGGTCGGGGCCGACGTCTCGGATCGTGCCAGGCGTCCGGGAGAAGCGCGGGACGACCCCGGTCATGGGAAGTTCGAATCCGGCTCGGGCCGTGGCGCGCACGATCATGTCCCGAGCCGCGTAGTGATCGTCGGCCAGCATGTCCGGTGCGGTGTAAACGCGGCCTGACGGCACGCTTGCATCGTGGAGCAGCATCAGGAGGTCTTCGCCGGGGAGGGTGCCCGTCCAGTCGGCGATCCGCCGGTCGAGGCCCTCGGCGTGCTCCCCTCGAGCAGCATGATCGGCGTAGCGCGGATCCTCGGCGAGCTCGGGTTGACCCATCGCCTCACACAATCGCCGGAAGACCGCATCGGCGTTACCGGCGATGAGGATCTCGGACCCGTCGGCGGTCGGGTACGCGTTGGCCGGAGCGACGCCCGGCAAGACGCCACCGGAACGCTCGCGGCGAACGGCGCCCACCTCGTAGTCAGCGAGTGTCGATTCCATGAGCGCGGCCACGGCCTCGTACAGGGCGACGTCGATCTCCTGCCCGTGCCCGCTCCGGTCCCGTTCGTGGAGTGCGGCGAGGGTGCCCATGACGGCGAACATCGCCGCTGTCGAGTCGCCGAGACTGATCCCGCATCGTGCTGCGGGACGGTCGGGGTCGCCGGTGGTGTGGCGGATGCCCCCCATCGCCTCGCCGATCGAGCCGAACCCTGCCTCGTGCGACCGGGGGCCGGTCTGACCGAACCCCGAGACATGGACATAGATGACTCGAGCGTTGACGACGGAGATCGTCGCGTAACCGAGACCCCAGCGATCGAGCGTGCCGGGCCGAAAGTTCTCGAGGACGACATCGGCGTCTTCGGCCATTCGCCGGACCAACGCTCGGCCATCGTCGGTGTGGAGATCAGCGGTGACGGACCGCTTGTTCCTGGCGATGGTCGGCCACCACAGGCTGTCGCCGTCGTCGGTCGTGACACCCCAGCTGCGCATGCTGTCTCCGGTTGGACTCTCAACCTTGATCACGTCGGCTCCGAAGTCGCCGAGCAGCTGACCGGCGAATGGGCCGGCGATGAAGCTGCCGAGCTCGAGTACCTTCAACCCGTCGAGTGGTCCATGCACTGTCATCGCATGATTGTGCACCATCAAGTCGTGGAGCGCCACCCAACGGAAAGAATCAAGCTGGGTTCGCCGGATGTGTATACAATCGAGCCGAAGTGTCGTCTGGAGCCCATGTGTCAGAATCGCCCCGCACTCAACCCGGCACGCCACCCGGTTGCGAACGCGTGGCGTACGCCGTGGGCTTCCGGGAGAACTCGACCTACAGCGACGTGTACGGCGGCGGCGGCGCGATCGTCGGTCTCGACTGTCATCTGATCCGCCCCGTCGATCAGCCGTCCGACACGCTCATCGTGTTCATGCACCCGGTCGGTGGCGGCATGTACCTCCCGATGGTGCGTGGGCTGGCTGCGGCCGGCCATCACGTGCTGTGGGCCAACTCCCGGTATCGCGGAGCCGACTACGCGCTCACCATGGAGAAGGTCGCCTGCGACCTCGGCGAAGCGATCCACGATGCCAAGGAACGGCTCGGCTACGCCCGGATCGTGCTCGCCGGGTGGTCCGGCGGCGGGTCGCTGATGATGTGGTATCAATCGTTGGCCGAAGCCGGCGTCGGCATTTCCGACACCGCGGCCGGCGACCCCTACGAGGTCGACCCGGCCAGGATGCCTGCGGCTGATGCGGTGATGATGCTGGCCGCCCACGTCAGCCGCCATCAGATCTTCACCGAGTGGATCGACCCGTCGATTTTCGACGAGTCACAGCCCGACGTGCGCGACTGCGAACTCAACCTCTACGACCCGGCCAACCCCAACCAGCCGCCGTACTCCGCTGAGTTCCTCGAAACGTTCCGGGCCGCCCAGGTCGCCCGCAACCGGCGCATCACGGCCTGGGTCAAGGACAAACTTTCCGAGATCCGGTCGTCAGACCGCCCCAATCGCGAGTTCGCGTTCACGGTGCACGGTACGATGGCCGATCCTCGATGGCTCGATCCCGCCGTCGAGCCCAGCGACCGCGTCCCTCGCACGTGCTATCTCGGCGACCCCGAGATCGTCAACGACGGCCCGGTCGGACTCGCCCGTTTCTGCACGTTGCGAAGCTGGATCAGCCAGTGGAGTGTCGACGACGCGCGCTGCGACGCCGTTGCATCCGGGCCCGGGGTCAGCGTCCCGCTGCTCGTGATCGGCAACACCGCCGACGACGCCTGCACGCCGAGTCACACGCAGCGACTGTTCGACGCCGTCCCGCACGACCGCAAGCAGATCCACCAGGTCACGGGCGCGACGCACTACTACACCGGGCCCGACGGTCACACGCACATGCGCGAGGCCATCGGTGTGATCGGCGGGTTCCTCACGGAGCATCTCGGAGTGGCTGATGCCTGAACTGCACGACGTGAGCGACGTCAGCGGCAACGAACAGGTCTACCGCCATCTGCGTCGAGAGATCATCGAAGGCCGCTACGGGCCGGGTGAACGCATCGTCGAGGCGCACGTCGCCGCACTGCTCGCCGTGTCTCGTACTCCGGTCCGCGAGGCGGTTCGCCGACTCGAAACCGAGGGCCTCGTCGTCAGCGAGCGAAATCGCGGCGCACACGTCCGGACGCTCACGGAGTCAGACATCGCCGACGTCTACGAGGCGCGAGCTCGGCTCGAAGGGTTCATGTCCGAACTTGCTGCTCGACGCGCTCAGCCCGACGACATCGAGGCGATCCACGCCGCGGCCGATCACTTCGACCGGGTGATCGATGAGGTCGACCACGAGACCGTCGACGGCCTTCGCGCGATCCTTCGAGCCAACGACCGGTTCCACGCCGCACTCGTCGAAGCCGGCCGGGCCGATCAGGTCGTGCGCATCCTCGCCACCGCTGTCGACATGCCGATCGTGTTCACCGCCTTCTCGCTCTACTCGCCGGCCGAGCTGCGCCGATCGAGCATCTTCCACCGCCTCATCGCAGAGGCGGTCGAGGCCGGACAGCCCGAGCGCGCCGGCCGGCTGATGAACGAACACGTCCTCCAGGGGCGCGACGCGCACAGGCGACGATTCCGCGAGCCGCAGAGGCAGCCCGAGAGTGCCTGAGCTCGATTCGATTCGTGTGCGCGACGTGACGCTGCGCGACGGCCTCCAGGACGAGGCGCCGATTCCGACGGAGCAGAAACTCGCGCTCTTCGAAGCGCTGCTCTCGGCAGGTGTCCGTGACCTGGAACTCACATCGTTCGTCCGCCCCGACCGTGTGCCGGCGATGGCCGACGCTGAGGCTCTGTGTTCGGCCACCGCCGACCACGACGTCGTGCGATGGGGGCTGGTGCTCAACGAACGGGGGGCGAGGCGTGCACTCGACGCCGGACTGGCTCACCTGCAGTTCGTGATCTCGGTCAGCGACACGCACTCACGTGAGAACGCTGGACGGTCGACCGCCGAGGCGATCGAATCGTTGGCGGCGGTCTGCGCCCTCGCCGGGGCCGGGGCCGAGGTCGAAGTCACGCTCGCAACCGCCTTCGGTTGCCCGTTCGAACAGCGAATCGATCCCGACCGCGTCGTCGATGTCGCCGCGCAGGCCGTCGCGGCCGGTGTCGTCGCACTGAGTCTGGCCGACACGATCGGAACGGCAATCCCGACCGAGGTCTCCTCGCTCGTCGCCCGGGCGACGGCGGAGGTGATCTCGGGTGTCGGCGTCCACCTCCACGACACGCGCGGCCTCGGCGTCGCCAATGCACTGGCAGCGCTCACCGCCGGAGCGACGCGCCTCGATGCGTCGGCGGGCGGTCTCGGCGGATGCCCCTTCGCGCCAGGAGCATCGGGCAACGTCGCGCTCGAAGACCTTGCGCACGTCCTGGAGGAGTCGGGGATCCACACAGGCCTGTCGGTTCCGGCGGTGATCGCCGCGGCGGAATTGGCCTGCGAAGCCGTCGGCAGACGCCTCACCACCCATGTCGGCGTCGCCGGCCCCAGATTCACACACCAGCAGGCGGCACAGTGACTCCCAACCGCATCCACGACCTCGCCATCTCGACGCCCGACAACGTCGTGGCCCGGCGAGCGCTGAGACGAGAGGAACATCTCGATCACCGCAGCCTGCAGGGGTTTGCCGGTGGGGTCGGCGCGGGTCTTGCGTCCCTCAGGTCGCGGAGCCCACGGGTTCGGCCGTCATGAGCTGTTCGTATGCTGCCGCCAGTTCATGGAGCGCTCGCCTTCCGTCACCGTGGTACGACGATCCGTGCATCACAGCGAGAGTGGTCGGCTCGAGATCGCCGAGCTCGCGCAGGGTCTCGGCAGTGTGCGGCGCGAGGCATGTGGCGTGGAACATCTGCTCCGCAGCGATCGCTGGATCGACGAGGGAGTCGGTCGTGATCGCCTTCGGTGCGCCGACCTGGCTGAACAGGTCGCCGCACAGGAGGGTGCCGGTGGTCTCCTCGAAGAGCACCTGGGCCTCCCAGCCATGGGGCACGTGCGGGGTGCTGATCTGTCGAACGCGTTTGCCGCCGATGTCGAGCACCTCATCTTCGAGCACATGCGGAGGGCGATCGCACATGTCGTTGAGTGACACGTCACAGCCGAGCGCGCCGAAGACCACCTCGCTGCCGGGGGCTGTCGTCAGCCACATGTTCATCGATCCACATTCGTCGGCCTCGACGTGACCGAAGCTGATCCAGCGGATCGATTCCGGCGGCAGGATCGTGGCGACGGCCTCGCTGACGAGCGGGAACATGGTCCGCATGCCGGTGTGGAAGAGCAGCGGCTCCTCGGCTCGGATGAGAAACTGATTGAACGTGAATCCGTCGTCGCTCACCTCGGGGATCCAGGTGGAAAGCCGGTAGATGTCGTCGGCGATTTCGTCGACCTGGGTTGTGAATGGTTCCATACCCCTGAGGCGTTCAGTTCGGTCGGGATCCGTTCATTCAGGACTGAACGATCCAGCGAATCTGGTCGCCGGTTTCGGGGGTGTACACGCAATACATGCCGGTTCGGATCCGACGGTCGAGCGTTGCGCCCACTCCGGGTAGCGCCCCTTCGAGCTTGGCGAGCGCAGCACGAATCGCGCGGGTGACGTTCAGGCGGGCGCGCTCAGCAGCAGATGCGGCCACTCGGCTCGCACCCCCGATGCCGAAGGCAGCCGCGAGTTGTGTCACGAGCGCATCGAGTTCCTCCTGCAGTGCCTCGGCGTGGTCGAACGCGTGCGTGGCGAGCGCCTCGTCGATGTCACCTCGAAGCGCCTCGATTCGACGCCGATACATGGATCGGGCGACACCATCGAGCAGTGGACCGGCATCGCCGAGTGTCCGGCGATCGGACTCGCCGTCGACACCGACCCCCTCGATTCGGTCGACCAGGTCGAACACGTGACGCTCCGTTCCCGGTGCGACGACGAGCGTTGCGATGTATGCCAGGCCTTTGGTCGCCGGAAGTCGCGCCGACGCGTTCTGGAACGACACGGTCCACCACTTGTGACCGGGCGTCAAGACGGCGGTCGAGTCGCCACCGACGTGCGAGTGTTGCGTTGACCACTTCAATGTGGCGATCGAGGCCGGTGCGACGACATCGAGCGCAGCAAGACTCGCACCGGCCGCGCGCGATGCTTCGCAGGCGGCTGCCGTGTCTCCCATTCGATCGAGCAGGAGGGCGAGATCGACGAGGAGCAGGGCTCGACGCCATGGGAGTACCGCCGGGTCCCAACGGTCGATCGTGAGCTGGAGCATGGCCGCTGCTGCTGCAGGATCGCCCTCCGCTGCGGTCACGGCGGCTCGCGCCGCGTCGCCGCGCGCCATGAGCGCGGCGACGCCGATGCCTTCGAGGCGTTCGGCCAGTTCGTCGCATGCCGCTCGCGCACCCACCACATCACCGACCCCGAGCAGACCCTCGACGAGCACGGTGAGCAGTTCGACCGCGCGGAGGCGGTCATCGCCGTACAGCACCAGACCGCGCCGGGCCGTTGCAATGGCGAGACGGTGATCACCCCGCTCGAGCTGGAGCCGCGCGGCCGGCAGCATCGCCTGCGGAGCCTGCTCCTTGCCGAGCAGCAGCACCTCGGCGTCCGCGTATCGGCCCTGACGCGTCCGCAGATCCGCCAGCGCGATCGCAGCGTGCCAACTGGCGACGCCCATGGCAGCCTCGAAGTCGTCGATCGCCCGCAGCAGCAACGCCTCAGCGTCACCCCACCGGCCGAGTTCCATCAGCAGCGTCGCCTGGACGCTGTCGCAATGGCCCGACAGGAACATCGGTCCACCCGGTGTCGGCCCGACCAGGCCATGCTGGCGAAGGAGGCCGGCCCATGTGCTGGCTCGCTCGTAGTCCATCGCGAAGTAGCACGCGGTGAAGAACGAGCACACCGAGCGGGCGGCAACGTCGGCATCCTCCGCTGGCCCGCACACGAGCGCCATTGCTTCGTCGAGCATCGCCATGCCCTGACGGATTCGACCTGCTTGGACGTGAGCGAGCCCGCCGTCGGCGAGCGCCTTGGTTTCGAGATCGATGTCGCCGAAGCGGCGGGCTCGGTCGAGGGCGAGCTCAGCGCGTTGGAGGAGTGTGTCGGGGTCGTCGACGTCGCAGCCCATGGCCGCGACCGCCACCCACCCCTGCTCGCAGCATGGTGGCTGGTCGGCGAGGATCCGTTCGGCTCGCCCGAACCAGGCGCGAGATGCCGTGAGATTGCCGCGGAAGTTGGCCATGACCTGCCCGAGCCGGACACATGCCAGCGCCGTCGCGCACGGTTCATCGACCGCGCTCAAGCTGCGGATCGCCGATGAGAGGTGGACGATGACCGCGTCGATGTCGTGGCGTGCAAACGCCTCGTCAGCCGACTCGAACGCTCGCTGAGCGTCGTCCCACGCCATCGACAGAGTCTCTCACGTGACCGAACACGCGTTGTCCGAGCCGAGTACGGAAATCGGGCACTCGACATCCGATCAATCGCGCCGCAGACACGCTCCAGCGCGCCATCGAACACTGCTCGTTCGCCGCTGATGGGCCCGGAGAACGTCGAACCTGATGCTGTGCGACTGGAGCGATCTGCGCCGTGCGCGTTTCCCAACGACCACGACGCCGACCGAGGTCTCCACATGAGTTGGGTAGCTCGACCTCGCCGTGAGGACGTGTGAGCGCATCGGCCACCGACCGTGTGCCATTGCTTCCCCCGGAGTCCGGAAGGACCGAAGGCTGGATCGGGCCGAGACGTCCTACGGGTGCTTCGGTCGTGTGGTGACGTAGATGTCCGAAGCGCCGGTTCCTCCTTCGCCTGATCCCGCTGGGCCGGACCGACCGAAGAGGAGCTGCTCGGCGTCCGACGAGAGGAACGGTCGCGACTCACCGAAGCCGGTATTCACCGCCGGACCCAAGTTGACGGGTGTCGACCAACCGGCGTGAACGCTCTGGCGCGTCGACACCCAGATGTCCGGGCCTCCGAGGCCGCCGACCCGGTTGGACGAGAAGACGAGTTCTCTTCCGTCCTTGCGCACGTTCGGCTGGATGTCGTTTGCCGTGGGATCGTTCAACTCGGCAATCGCGATGGCCGATTCGAAGCCGTCGCCCTGCTTTCGACTGACGAACAACTCCCCCGCGACTGTGGCGGAGCTGCGGGAGAAGTACAGCTGACCTTGCACATACGAAGGACCTTGTTCGTCGAGCGAAGAGTTCGGGCCCGCCGGCTCGCACGCGAGGTGCTCGGGTTCGCTCCAACCCTCGGCGGGGTGTCGGCGCGCCAGGTACATGTCGCCAAGACCGCAGGTAACACCGTTAACCGTTCTCCGACTGACGAACAGCAATCTCTGACCCTCGATCGGAGTCGGGCAGAAGTCGTCCGAGGCCGAGTTGATCGGCTCCGGCAGGTTCTGCGGCGCGCCCCACGGATCATCCTGGCGTTGCCGCGTCGCGACCCAGATGTCGAGCCCGCCTCGGCCGCCGGGGCGATTGGACGCCATGTACAAGCTGAGGCCGTCCGGTGACTGTGCCGGGCACCCGTCCACCGCAGCGCTGTTCACGTCGGGATGGTTGCCGGCGACCTCGTCGATCTTCTGGGCGGTCGTCCAGCCGTCGAACGCCGGGCCTGCGACCACGAGCCCGGCCGGCATCAGTCCGATCGCCACCACACCTGCGGCGAAGCGCGCGGCTGTTCGCCGATGGGGTCGTGTTGGGTTGGTGTGCGTGTTCATGACATGTCTCTCTTTCTGTTTGAAGGACGCCGTTGACCGAGCTGGGTTGGACCGTCGAGAGCACATGCGAGGTGGCTGGAAACGCTCTGACACGCGTCGCCTGCTTCACGGCGTCGTTGCGGTCCACCAGCGGAACCTTTACAGTCGAGCGTGTGACGGCGCGTGTGACGACCTGATCGCTCGACATGGGTGTGAGCATTCACTTGCTGGGCCGACCGAGGATCGAGTTGGCTGGCGTCCCGATGGCGGTCCCGCGCGGCCACAAGGCGTGGGGGTTGTTGGCTTACCTTCTTCGCAGTCGGGTTCCTCCGTCCCGGGAGCGGGTTGCGAGCCTGTTCTTTCCGGAAGCCGACGACCCGCTCGGGGCGCTCCGCTGGACGCTCTCGGCTCTGCGTCGCCTCCTGGGAGAGGACGCCGTGGTCGGCGGAGACCCACTACGCCTGGCGTTGCCACCGGGAACCTTCGTCGACGTCGACGTGCTCAGCAGGGGTTCATGGAGGGAAGCGATCGCGCTTCCCGGGCTCGGCCATGCCTTGCTCGACGGGCTGGTACTTCGCTCGAGCCCCGGATTCGAGATGTGGCTCGAGAACGAGCGACGCCATGTCGCAGGGACGACATGTGCCGTTCTCCATCAGGCGGCACTCGCGATGCTCGCGCTGGGCGACGCCCACGGTGCAGCGCATCACGCATCGGAGCTCGTCGTGCTCAACCCCTACGACGAGAATGCCCATGTCCTGCTGGTGCGCTGCCTGCGTGTCGCCGGCGATCCCGACGCGGCAGCACGTCACGCCGAGGCGTGCACGACGCTCTTCAGGCGTGAGCTCGGCACCGAGCCGACCGCTGCGCTTCGCACCGCGGCGACGACTCGCGAGGTCGCGGTTGCGGCGCGCGTCTCAGGTCGAGCGACAGTGCGGGCGCAGGTTGAGGCCGGCCAGGCGGCGCTCGCGGCCGGCGCAGTCGAAGCCGGCCTCCACCGTCTGCGCGGAGCCGTTGCGACCGCACGCGGCATCGACGACCACGAACTCCTCGCGACGACCTTGGTCACGCTCGGCGGCGCGCTCGTCCACTCAGCCCGCGGCACGGACGAGGAAGGCGCGGCCGCGCTGCACGAAGGAACGACAATCGCAGAACGGATCGGACGATACGAAGTCGCCGCGACCGGATGGCGCGAGATCAGCTGGGTCCAGTTTCTGCGTTCGCAATACGAACGAGCCGAGGAGTCGCTGACCAACACCGCCCACCTCGCGGCCGGCATCGACGTGGAACTCGCCTGGGTCGAACTGATTCGAGGCGCCTGTCGGCACGACGTCGGAGATTACGTTGCAGCCGGCGAGCTGCTGCGGTCCGCTCTGGAACGCGCGCGGCGACTGGGCTCGGGCCAACCGTTGGGTCAGGCGCTCACCCTGTTGGGCCGCTATCACCTCATGCGCGGAGAAGTCGAGGACGCAGTTCACCTCCTCGACGAGGCCCTCGAGGAGGTCGAAGCGCGAGGCATGACGGCGTTCATGCCGTGGCCGGAGTCATTTCGCGGCGAACTCGATCTTGTCCTCGGCGACGTCGCTTCAGCGGAAGCGCGTTTCGAGCACGCGTTCGCCCTCGGATGCCAGGTCGGCGATCCGTGCTGGGAGAGCATCGCGCTGAGGGGCCTCGGGCTAGCCGCTGCGGCGCGCGGTGACCTGCCTCGTGCTCTCGAGATGCTCGTCGACGCGCCAAAGCTGTGCCGCCGGCTTCCGGATACGTACCTCTGGATCGAGACGTACGGACTCGACGCTCTCTGCGCCGTCGCAGTTGAACAGCGAGCGGGCGCCGCTGGGCGGTGGCTCGACGAGCTGGAGGCGAACGCTGCTCGACGGGGGATCCGTGAACTCCTCCTCCGGGCGACCGTCTATCGATCTCGTCTCGGAGAGTCCGGAGCACTCGACGTCGCCCGCTCGCTCGCCGCGCAGATCGACAATCCAGCACTCGAAGAGTTGTTCACGCACAATGTCGTGACGACTGAGGACGCGTCGCCAATGGCGCCGGCCGGGACAGACGAGGTCTTCTTCGACCTGGCCGTCGGGTTCGAGGCACAGATCGGTCGTGCTCCGGCTTGAGGGTGCGCGTGATGGAACGAATTGGAGTCGCCGTTCTGGGAAGCAGGTTCGGACGCAGCAGCGGTGCATCGTGCACACTTCGGTTGCCTCAGCTGGGTCGTATGTATCACCGGTGATACGACTGACCGCCCGAGAAAAGGTCTCTGACGAGCCTCGTGTCAGTCGGGGGTCGGGATCCGCATCATCGACGGCCCGTTTGCGTCCGTTTCGCCCCAGTACTCGGGCAGTCGGAGGTAGCCGACCCGAGGCAGCTCGACGACGAGCGGCAGGCCTTGGAACTCCTTGAGTCGTTGGATGGTCCGAATGTGCACGAGCTGTTCGTAGAACACCATCCAGAGGGAGCCTTCGAGGTCGTATCGGATGAAGCCCGGACGGTCCGGGTCGGGGCCGGCGCCGCGGGCGAGTGTGGTGATGACGTACTGCCAGAAGAAGGTCGCTCGCACACTCGTGATCTCGGCGCGCAACGTCTCGATCGGTTGTTCCGCCACCACGCGTTCGAGCCAACTGATGCCGACCTCCATCTTTGCGATGAGTTCTGGGACCTGCCAGTAGAGGTCCTCGTCGAGCATGCGGTCGTACTTGATGTCGGGTCCGAAATGGTGGTGTTTCCAGACGATCGGCTCGGGAACGTTCCCATCGCGCCAGAGGAGCGAGGCACAACGCCGGTGGGTGAACACCAGGGCATCCCAGGCGATGTGGGAGACCTGCCGACGGATCGACCACCACATCCATTCCTTGTCGGGGCTGGTGTCGTCGACGTCGAGTTGCTCATCGGTGAGATCTGCGGTCTCCGCGCGAACCCAGGTGACGAGCTGCCGGTACGGCGGCATCAGCCCCAGTGACCGATCATCAGGCATTTCGAAGGTGTTCGGGTCGACTGCCGCCATCGCCAGGTCACCTCCTCGTGGTGGGCGCCACCATCATGCGCCAAGACGTGGACACCGGACGAGCCGATCGTCATGACGAGACAGCACGTTCGCCGACCATGTGCTGGGAGTTCGTTCAGTGTGCTGCGTTCACGGACATGACGAGGGGGCCGGGAGCCCGTCGAAACGGTCGCTGATCCAGGCGGTGACCTGGTCGGCGCCTTCGAACCCGGTGCTCACGTGGTCGACGCCGGGGAGCACCACGACGCCGACGGTTTCGCCGTCTGCGCAGCGTTCGTCGGCGAAGCGTTGCGTGAGCGCCGGGTCGACGATGATGTCGGCACCGCCCTGGGCGAGCAACATCGGCACGTTGGTCGGCGCGCCGCCTGGCGTGTTGTCCCGGACAATCGACGCCCACGGCTCGACTTCCCATGGCGGCACTCGTAGGAACGTAAGCCCGAGGAGCGCGGCATCGGGAACGCGGGCGAGGATCTGGCGCACGTCGGTGACACAGATCTTCGCGATCTCCTCGACCGCCTCGCGAGCAGAGGGAGTGACGACCTGATCGAGGTCGAGGTCGTAGACATCGGCCCACGCCTTGAGTGCCATCGAGATGAGGATCTTGCCGACAGGTGTGGCGAGATTGAACTTGAACAGTGCCACGAGATCCGGCACCGGGCCGCCCGCGGCGACGCCGACGAGTTCGAGTTCAGGTGCGTAGCTCGCGGCGAGTTGCCCGGTGAAGAGCGATGCATGGCCGCCCTGCGAGTGACCCCACACGGCGAACCGGTCAGTGGCATCGGCGTCGGGCAGCAGGCGCGCCGCGCGCCCCGAGTCGAGGGCGTTCATGGCCTCGACCTGGCCGACGAGATACGGGTGACGGGTCGAGGTTCCCAGTCCCTGATAGTCGGTCGCGGCAACCACGTAGCCGGCTGCGATGAGCTCGGGGAGGGCTTCCATCACGCGAGTGGGGTCATCGAGCAGTGATGGTGCACACCCCGGGTCGACGCCGGTGGTGCCATGGGTGAACACGACCATGTCGCGTCCACCGCTCGGCGCGGGTGCAGTGGGAACCACGATCAGCCCGCTGACGGCGCGCCGTTCGCCGTCGAATCCTGTCGACACGTACATCACCCGGTACGTGCGGGCACCAGGCGTGACGGTGTCGATCTCCTCGGAACGCACGATGGTTCCGAGCGGGGCGTCGGGCAGCGTGTCGGGCTGGTCGTAGAACGCGTCTGCCTCGCTGGGGCCGACACGGTTGACGGCCACGCTGATCATCGTCGCCCCCGCCACGAGCGCCAACGTAACGATCGCACCGACCAGCCGCCATCGCGACGGCACCGATGCTGCGGTGGGTACACCGTCTTCGATCGTGTCGTCGTCTCGACGACCCGACGCCGACACGCCGCTCCACACCGTGACGAGACCAACGACGATGGTGCGCACACCGAACACGATGGCGAGCACCAGCAGCGTGACCGCCGGCCAGGTGACTGCGAGTCCACCGAGGAGAACGTTGGTGCCACCGGCGACGAGTTGGATCGGTCGATCGGCCCCGCGATGAGCGATCGCTTCGCCGATGCGGATCAACCCGCCGACGACGATGGCGCTGCCGACGACGATGGCGGTTCCATACAGGGTCAAGTTCGTAACAACGAGCACCACGATCCCGACCAGAACCCACGACGAACCGATGACGCGGGCGAGCGTGGGTCGCCGGGCAGTCGACGACGACGCAACTTCCGCGACGCCAGACAACAGCATTCCTGCTGCGATCAACCAATGCAGCGTCGACTCGGAGCGAAACGGCGCGGCCAGCAACCACACACCGAGTGCGACGCAGGCGACACCGACAAGAACGGACACCCACCAGAAAGCGCGATACCCGGTGAATCGATTCACCCACGTCAACCGTCGCCGAAAGCCGCCGTCGACGCTTTTCATGCGCCGATGGTATCTAGGGTCGGTGAGGTCGCCGAGGTCAAAACTCGACAGCACGAGCACGGGGCACGCGATCATGTGTCCGGAGTCGCGATCAACCCTGTCGTGGTCGACGTCGATCGTGGCGCCTGACCGATCGTCCCCGCACGTCCTATCAATGACTTTGTGTTGGCGAAAGCATCGCCGTACTCCGACATTGCGGCGCGGTCGATTTGTTCCGGATTCCTGGTCCAGCTCGCCATGAGGTGATAGAGGAGCCCGCCGCTGAGACAATCTCGCGCACCTCACCACCGGAATATGTGCCGAATTGCCCGATTGGTGGCCGCGGCGAGGACGACGATTGTGCGCTCTGTGATGACAACCGACGACTCCTTCAAACGGGCCCCGGCGACATCGACGGTGCGCCCTCCGCAGTCGAACGAGCCGCCGCTTGGCTGGTCCACAGCGGTGTCGGGCAGGACGACGATGAATTCCTCGCCACCCCATCGGGCCACGAGATCGCTATCTCGAGGGGACTTTCGAAGTGTGTCCGAGAACGCCCGCCGAGCCCGATCACCGGTCGAGTGACCGTGCTTGTCGTTGAGTTGCTTGAACGGGTGTGGTTGGTGCCGACCCGGCGCGCTACGGGAGGTCGAGCGCCATCGGGAGG
>JBDSBE010000145.1:0-4287 GCA_039921745.1 Ilumatobacteraceae bacterium
AGTTCCACCGCCGACAACAGCACCTTGGACGGCCAAAATCCCGAACCGATCTGCAGGATGTGGGATGGATCAACGTCCAATGCAACCCCCTCGTCGGCTTCGGACGGCCGTCAGCAGTTTCGCAATCCCAGCAGCGCAAGTCAAGGTCAACGCGTCACTGTGGAAGTCATCCGGCGACCGACGACGTACTTCTTCGCCCGGTCGATGGTCTCGGCAAACGGGATCTCCCATTCATCCATCCAGTCGGGCCACATGCCCGTAGCCGGCTGCCGCCACGCCGACTCCATCATCTCGTAGGTCACCCGGCCGAATAGCAGGGCATCGGCTCGTTCCATCTCAGCGGTCCAGTAGCGCATTGACTCCTGGGGGAGCCCTGCCTCGTGATGGCAGCAGCCGTCGAGCGTGATGTTGATCGAGTATCGAAGTGATCTCATCTCATTGCTCTCTCTCGATGCGCACGCCCGTCCCAGGCCTGCCGCGCGCACAGACTGTCCGCGCTGGGCGTCTGACGCAAGCGTCGATGTCAGCCGGCTGAGCGCTCGGTATCGGCACACATAACCGCTGTGACGTCGTCTCCGAGGGTGACCGACATATCTACCCAAGCGTGACGCCACAGTTCACCGTCTTGTCCGTCGCAGTCGAGCGCTCGATGGTTGTGTGTCCGATTGGGGATCCCATCTGTACGCGGATGGTCCGTTGTCCCTGACAGCCGGCGGCGCCGAATGTTGCTGCCCTCTGCGATGAACGCCATACCCACCGGACCGGGCAACATCACCAGTTGAGCGCCTTCCAGACCCACCGCACCGTGTCCTTGCCGACACCACGGGTGCGCACCCGTGGCGGGTCGACCTGTTTACCGTTCGGCGTTGACGATGGTTGCCGCGGCTTCGACGTCGGCGATGGTGTTGTAGACGTAGAACGAGAAACGGAGACGGCCGTCGCGGGGAGCATGGGCGATACCGGCGGCGCGGAGCGCATCGGTGGCGCCGCTGGCAACGCTGACAATCGCAGAGTTCGACGGCTCGAGGCCGACCCGCTCACGAAAATCGTTGGCGAGACCGACGCAGTGTCGACCGATCGTGGAGACGCCGAGGTCGGCGAGCATCTCCAACGTCGGGGCGGCAGCGGCAAACGAAAACCACGGCGGGGAGACGTCGAATCGGCGAGCGTCGGATGCGAGTCGAAGCGGCGCACCGTAGATCGATGCCCACGGCTGATCGCCCGCGTACCAACCAGCGTTGCGTGGGTGAAGCCACTCGTCGCCCGCCGCACTGACGGTCATGAACGCGGCCCCACGAGGCGAGCACAACCACTTGTATCCGTGACAGACGGTGACGTCGAACCGGCCGCCATCGAACTCAGCCCACCCCGCGGACTGGGTCGCATCGAGGAACGTGCGGGCGCCCACTCGGTCGGCAGCATCGGCGAGCGCGGCCAGGTCGACGAGAGTGCCGTTGCTCGACTGGGCAGAGCTCACGGCGACCAGGTCAACGTCGTCGGTGATCGAATCGATCAGGGTGTCGAGCGGTACGAGACGGACAGTGATATCGGGGTCAGCGAGGAACGGGAACAACACCGACGTGAAGTCGCCCTCAGCGCACAACACGATGCTGCCTGCAGGGGTCGAACCGGCGACGAGGCCTGCCACCACCGACGCCTGACTTGCGATCGCAACACGGGATGGATCGGTGTTGGCCAGCGTGGCGTACGCGATACGGCAACGGTCGACATCGGCGTCGAAAGAAGGGGCAGACAACGTGCCGGTCTGCCACTCGGCGATGCGTCGCTGCAACACCTCGAGCGATGCGCGGGTCGGCAGCCCGAGCGTCGCCGTGTTGAGATACCCGGGCACCAACTCGAATCGTTCAGCCGCCCACTGCTCCATGACTTCGCGTTCCGGCATGCCTTCATCATGACTGGCTGAACGTCATGATCATCGCTGGTTGACACGTCGGACCGTCGCTGGCTGCCAAGTTGGGTCATCGTCCGGACGGTTTCGATCGACGTGATCACCCCAAACCAAAGGTGTGCCCGAACGCACGAATGGTGATCATCATCGGAGACGGCTCCCGGTGGATCACCATGGCGATGCCGGCGTGGAGAGTCGTCCGGGTTTCCTTGGCGGCGTGTTCGTCGTGCGGCGCGAGCCGCCCGTCGACTCCGGGGTGTCGACGTTGTCGGACCGGCTCCATGAGCTGTGTAGCTCGCCGGCATCGCCGGCCCGTCATTACCGGTCGCCTGCAACTGAGTGATGACGGTTGGGCGCCGAGCCCGCCGAGCCTGCGTGGGGTCGGACTTCGGTCACGGCCAGCCCACCCAGCGTGTGATCTGCACCGAGATCACCGGGCCAGATATCGGCTGGTCGCGGTAGGGCTCGTACTTCGCGGCCAGCAGCCGTCGTGCGGTTCGTGCCTCGGGCGCTGACGGGTCGAGCACGCGGGCGTCGCCGTCCATACGAACCCACCACAACGCCAACCAGTCCTCGTCGTAATGATCCACGAGCACGCTGACAGCCGGATGCAGTCCGATGTTGTCCAGGCGCCGGAGGGCAGGCGTTGACTTCGCCTTCACGTCATCGACACCGGTGAACATCACGTCACCGTCGACCACGAAACAGCACGGCACGAGATGCGGGCGTCCGTCGACAGTCACCGTCGCCAACCGCGCCACCCTGGCCGCCGCAACCCGTTTGCGCATCATCACACGGTCCATCCCGACGACGTTACGACCCGGCAGACGCCGACCTGGCCCCGTGGTCGATTCGATCACGACTGTCGTGATGAAGCTCGCAGGACCTCGGGTGGCATCCAGGCGATCTTCGCGGTGTGCGCAGATTGTTGACGCGTTTGTGTGGGTCAGGTGAGGTTGATCCGTAGGGGGACCGGGCGGCTGAGTGTGTGGCCGACTGGCGAGGTGCTGACGACTTTGTCGTGGAGCGTCGCGAGCTGTTCGGGTGTTGCGCTCGAATCGAGCTCGACGGAGACACGAATCGCCTCGTATCCGGCGTTGCCCTCCGGATCGAGTCCGAGGAAGGTGCGCAGGTCGAGGTCGCCTTCGAGATCGATCGACAGGTCATGGATCTCGATGCCGAGCGCGGTGGCGTTGGCTGCGTAGCCGACGGCGAGGCAGTTGCCGAGCGCACCCAGCAGCTGTTCGACGGGGTTGGGCGCGGTGTCACTGCCGCCGAGCGCGGTCGGTTCGTCGGATGGAGTCGGCGCGAACTTCCGAATCGTGGCCTCGGAGCGGAATCCCTCCTTCCAAGAGACCGTGGCACGCCAGGTGGTGGCGGCGACCTGCGGTTCGCTCTGGATCTTGCCGGCCAGCCCGGCGACCGCTTCGATGTCGACGGCATTGAGCCCGGGACCGGCGGTCGTGCTACTGGTGGTGGTCATTGGGGGATCCCGGCTTCCGCAAAGTGGATAAAGATAATCAGATTAGTCGGCATTCTATCGAGACGAGCAATGAGTTGTCAACCGAACCGTCCTCCGGAGGAGCTCGATCGCGATCTGAAGTGACGGAGAAGAAGCGCGATTGCCCGCCGCGACCACGGCGGCCCGAAAAGCGATCGAGTCGATCGCCCATCCCTGCTCCGGCGATGCAATACACCGGCACTGCGCCGCAGGAGAGATGGCTCCGCTCGTTGGTACACGCGAGCTCCAGAAAGACCGCGCCGGCGCGTACAGTGTTCCAAACCGGAAAGGACAGGCATGCGCGCTGAGGCCCGCAGAGGTTCGCCGACGATCTTCGCCCAAGCGCTCTTCGCCGATCTGCCTGACCGCTACGACCGCCTCGCTGCCACGCTCTCACTCGGTCAAGACCATCGGTGGCGACGAGAAATGATCGATCACGTCGCCGACGCCCGCCCTGGCAGCGTGCTGGATGTGGCCACCGGCCCCGCCGGCGTCGCCCTCGAGCTCGCCGACCGCACCGACGCGACGATCACGGGCATCGACATCAGCGCCGAGATGCTGACACGCGGCCGACGTAACGTCGCTTCTGCCGGTCAGGACGACCGAATCGCCTTCGTGCTGGGACAGGGCGAATGCTTGCCGTTCCCCGACGCCGCCTTCGACGCACTCACCTTCACCTATCTCCTGCGCTATGTCGCCGACCCGGCCGCGACCATCATCGAACTGGCACGAGTCGTGCGCCCGGGGGGAACGATGTCCAGCCTCGAATTCGCGGTGCCCCCAAACTCCATCTGGCATGCGTCGTGGTGGGTGTACACCCGCCTTGTTCTCCCGGTCGCCGCCGCCGCTCTCGGCGGGCGGGCATGGTTCGACGTCG
>JBDSBE010000146.1:0-4317 GCA_039921745.1 Ilumatobacteraceae bacterium
CGATGTAGCGGTTGCTCAATGTCGCCGCCGCGACGATCGCGCCGTCGGCGATCCGTACCCCGTGGTGGAGCTCGTAGCGGTCCTTGAGCCCGCGCAGGATACTGATCGTGTCCTCGACCGTCGGTTCGCCGACGAACACCGGCTGGAACCGCCGCTGGAGAGCAGGGTCCTTCTCGACGTGCTTGCGATATTCGTCGAGCGTGGTCGCGCCGACGCAATGCAGTTCGCCGCGCGCGAGCGCTGGTTTCAGCAGGTTCGACGCGTCCATCGCGCCCTCTGACTTCCCCGCGCCGATCATACGGAGCTCGCCGCGGGCCAGCATGGGCTTGATCATGTTGCCGGCATCCATCGCGCCTTCGGCCCCGCCGGCACCGACGATCGTGTGGAGTTCGTCGACGAACGTGATCACCTGGCCAGCGGCGTCGGTGATCTCCTTGAGGACGGCCTTGAGGCGCTCCTCGAACTCGCCGCGGTACTTCGCGCCGGCAAGCATCGAGGCGATGTCGAGCGAGATCAGTCGCTTGCCCTTGAGGCCTTCGGGGACGTCGCCGTCGGAGATGCGGCGTGCCAGGCCCTCGACGATCGCCGTCTTGCCGACGCCCGGTTCCCCGATCAGCACGGGGTTGTTCTTGGTTCGTCGACTCAGGACCTGGATCACCCGCCGGATCTCGTCGTCACGGCCGATGACGGGGTCGATCTTGCCGTCGGTGGCGCGCGCGGTGAGATCCTGCCCGTACTTGTCGAGCGCAGCGAACTTCTCCTCCGGGTTCTGATCGGTCACGCGATGGCTCCCTCGGACTTCGCGGAGCACACCGAGGAGTTCCTCGCTGCCGACGCCGAGACGGTCGTTCATCGCGAGCAGCAGGTGCTCGACGGACAGATAGTCGTCCTTCAGGTCTTTTCGGTACTGGGTGGCCCGTTCGACGACGTTGTTGAGTTCGCGGTTCATCCGCGGTTCGTCGCCACCGTGGGCACTGGGCAACTTGTCGACGGCCTCGCTCGCCCGGTCGCGGACCATGTTCGGGCTCTGACCGAGCTTCGCGAGCACGGGGGCGACCACGGTGCCCTCCTGCGAAGCGATCGCCGTGAGCACGTGGTCGGGGGTCAGTTCGGGGTTCGACCGGCCCTTCGCCAGGTCGATCGCCGTCGCGAACGCCTCCTGGGTCTTGACGGTCCATGTCTTCGGGTCGAACGCCATGCTGTCACGATATCCATCCCCCAGCCCGCCGATCTCGTGAGGATCTTGCGTGGTGAGTCCGCACGATCCTCACGAGGTCGCCGATTCAGGCTGCGCTTGATCGAAGCGAGCGGATGATCTCGAGGAGCTCGTGAATGGTCGCTTCGAAGTGGTGTTCCAGCTCGACGTCGGTCACCCGGTCGACCTGCCACCCGACCCGTCGGAGCGCCCGATCCCGCGCCTTGTCCCTTTGCGCATCGATCCGACCGCCGTGCCAGGTGACGTGATCGATCTCGAGCGCCCATTTCACGTCGGGCAGTGCGCCGTCCGGGTGGATGACGACGCCGTTGTACAACGTGATCGGGTGCTGGCGGACGAGCCCGCGCACGCCCGCTTGCTCGAGCGCCCGCAGGGTCCGATGTTCGAGACCCGACCCGGCTGGTCGCTGCCACGTGGCGCGTTGACTCAGGACTCGGTTGACGCGGGCGAGTCCGGGCCGACCGCGCGCTGCGAGTCGTCTGCGGACACCCCACAGCGTGGGAACCGACGCGTGGTGATCCAGCACCCACTCGGTCAATCGCTCGAAGCGAGTGTCGTCGATGTGGCGAGCGCAGTCGAACCACGCACGCGCCGGGCTCGCCACCGTGATGCCGTCGGGCCGGACCACCCGGTCCGAATCGTCGAGCACGTTGGTGCGCTGCACCTCGACATGACCGGACAGCGGATTGCGGTCGTGCTCCACCAGCACGATCGGGCTGTCGGGACGGAACACGTGTCGGAACTGCCACAACCGAGCCGCCGCCGGGCCGGTGATCACGGCCATCGGTTCGGCCGCGCACACCGCAGCACAGCGCGACTCGAAGGAGTCAGGCGCCGTCGACACGCGGTAGACGCCGTGATGGCATCGCTCGATCACGCCCTGGGTGACCCACCGCCGGATCGCACTGCTGGTCAGCCCGTCGTCGAGGAGGTCGTCGACGGTGACGATTCCGTGGCGTGCTGCGACCCGCGCTGCGAGCTGTCGAGACAGGTGTGGCATGGCGACCTCGATCTGGATTCCCAAGTGGGGACCCTCGGGGGTCGAGTCGGCCGATGCCGCGTCAAACACCGTACCGATCCCGCGGCCCCATCCAACCCCACCGCCGACATCGTGAGGATCTCGCGTACCTGCCACGCAAGATCCTCACGAGATCGGCGGTGGGGTTGGGTCAGTGGCTGGCGAGGTCGGTGGGGGTGAGGGCGAAGAGGGCGTCGGCGTCGGCGACGATCGCGGGGAGGAGGCCGCTCACCGTCGGCAGGATCTGCTCGCCGAAGAACCGAGCACTCGCCACCTTCGCATCGTGATCGTCGCCGCCGCCGGCGAGCACGCCCTTGGCGAGCAAGCCGGCGCACACCGTGGTGCCGAGCAGGCGCAGGTACGGAGCGGACGCCGCGAGCAACGAGCGTGGGTCGTCCTTCGAGATCGCCAGCAGATGGTCGGTCGCGGTTCGCGCGTCGGCCACCGCATCACGCAGTCGCCGTCCGAACTCGCCCGCCTCGTCCCTCGCGTCGAGCGCGTCGGCCCGAGTATCGAACTCGTCGAGCAGGTCGGCGATCGCGCCACCCGACCGCATGCCGAGCTTGCGCCCGACCAGGTCGGCGGCCTGGATGCCGTTGGTGCCTTCGTAGATCGGGGCGATGCGCACATCGCGGACGTGTTGTGCGGCACCCGTTTCCTCGACGTAGCCCATGCCACCGTGGATCTGTAACGCCAGTGACGTCATCTCGTTGCCGACATCGGTGCACAGGCTCTTGCTGAGCGGGATCAGGAGGTCCGCGCGTTCCTGCCAGCGGCGGGCGTCGTCGGTGTCACCGGCGGCCTTGGCGGCGTCGGCCCGATCGAGCGCCGCGGCGTTGGTGTAGATGAGCGCCCGCATGCCGTCGATCCAGGCGCGCTGCGTCATCAGCATGCGACGAACGTCGGGGTGTTCGATGATCGGGCTCGACGTACCGGGATCGGCGTCGACGGCACGGCCCTGCTCGCGTTCGCACGAGTACTCGAGCGCCTGCTGGTAGGCGCGCTCCGCGATGCACAAACCCTCGAGTCCGACCGACAGACGGGCGTTGTTCATCATCGTGAACATGCTCCGCATCCCGGCGTGCTCGTCCCCGATGAGCCACCCGATCGCTCCGTCGTACGCCATCACACAGGTGGGGGAGCCGTGAATGCCGAGCTTGTGCTCGATCGAGACGCAGGTCGCTGTGTTGCGCGCTCCGAGCGATCCGTCGTCGTCGACGAGGAACTTGGGCACGACGAACAGTGAGATGCCCTTGGTGCCGGGGGGCGATCCCGGAGTGCGGGCGAGCACCAGGTGGATGATGTTGTCAGCGACGTCGTGTTCGCCCCAGGTGATGAAGATCTTCTGACCCGTGATCGCCCACGAGCCGTCGTCACGTGGTTCGGCCTTGGCGGCCACGGCGCCCACGTCGGATCCGGCCTGCGGCTCCGTCAGGTTCATCGTCCCCGTCCACTCGCCGGTCATCATCTTGGGCAGGTAGGTCGCTTTCTGCTCGTCCGAACCGTGGGCGTGGATTGCGTCGATCGCGCCCTGGGTCAGCAACGGGCACAGCGACAGCGCCATGTTCGCCGAGGTGAGCATCTCCTGCACCGCGATCGCCGAGATCCACGGGAACCCAGCGCCCCCGTAGTCGGGATCGAACGGCATCGCGCCGAAGCCCGATTCGACCCACTTGGCATACGCCGGTTTGAAGCTGTCGGGCAGCGTCACCGACCCGTCAGCGTGCCACTTCGCCCCGATGGTGTCACCGTCCCGGTTCGTCGGCGCGACCACCTCGGCCATCAAGCGGCCGACCTCGCTCAGTACGTCGCGGATCGTGTCGGCGTCGGCGTGCCCGAACAGCTCCGTTGCGGCGATCGCGTCGAGATCGGCGATGTGTTCCATCACGTAGCCGATATCACGCAGGGGTGGGGTGTATTCGCTCACCGGCTCAGGATTCCACAGTCGTGGGCTGCCGTGAAACTCGCGTTTGATCGTGCACGACCGTCCCCTGCTATGTTCGCTCCGGACACGAGTGACGTCGGTCACGACGACAGACATGACGAGCATCGTTGAGGGGGATGACATGACGCTGACCGAACA
>JBDSBE010000147.1:0-37713 GCA_039921745.1 Ilumatobacteraceae bacterium
TGCCGAGTCGGTGTTGCCCGACAGCGGAGCGGCCATTGTCGAACGATTCGCAACCGTCGCATCGATCATCAACACCTTCTACGAGCGACTTCACGGCGACGACCGGAACACGCCCTACCCGGCCGCCAGATCAGAATGTTCAGGCACGACGGTCTCGCGACCGCCCCTATCCGGCCACTACGCGAACAACGATGTGCTCGATAACGTGTCCACCGGCCTTGGGAGCAACCCGGATCAGTTCTGACCGGTCGATCAGGTATTCGACGCACTTCAGCCGGTTTTATGTCTTGATCGTGCTCATGCTCGTGCGCCCTGTGATCGATCATGGACACAACGGGCACCGGGTCGGTCGCCGAGGCGCAGCATCGCACGAGGTTCGGGGTGTACGATCGGGACATGTCGGGAGACATGTCGTGAGCGCCGTCGAACTCGAGAAGATGAGCCCGGAAGAGCGTCATGCGGCCTTCGAGGCCAGCATCGTCACCGACCTCGATGACGCTCCGCAACGTCTCGTCGAGAGGGCGCGTGCGAGAGCTGAGCAGCACATCGCAGCGTCGAAGTCCCAGCTCGGGTGAGTGGCGCCCGCCGTACGGTACGCGCCAGCCTCGACTTCTTTCACGATCTGGATCGTCAACTCCGTAACGAGAGGGGACCGAACGGTGAGCCGTCTACGAGTGATTTTCAGACGTTCGAGCTGCTGGAGATCGTCGAGAAGTTTGCCGATGACTTCGATGAGCTACCAGCGTTGATTCCGGGTCCCAGCGGCAGCGATCAGCAACAACTTGGCCTCGGCAACCGTCAGCGACTTGCCCGACTTCGGTGTTGCTGCGTCGGCGGGGATCTCGACGAGGCCGGCGATGTTGCGCGCAACGAGGTTGCGACGCTGCGCCCACTTGAGTGCCTGGCTCAACATCGAGCGGATCTTGATCAGCGAGCTACGAGACAGCGTCGAACCCGAAGTTCGTCCACGGCCGTTTCGCTTGGCGACGTCGATGGTCTTGGTGCGGCTGAAGGAAGGCTGCCTCGACATGATCCGGCGTGAGTCGCCGCACCTTCACGTTGCCGATCTCCTCGACCAGGATCCTGATCGCCCACTTGTGCGAGGTGATCGCCGAGTCAGCAAGCGCTCGGTTGGGCAGCGCCGTGTCGGTCTACACCTTCGAGAGCTCCGCCAGCGTCATCGGGCCCTCGGTGAGTGAGGGGGAGTCCGTCGTCGGCGGCACGGCGCAGCAGAGCCGGCCTTCGGCAACGCAGTGCACGCGACGCTGACCACTCTGTGTTGCGCCGACGGTCACCGCTGAGATCAGCGGTCGCCAGGCAATACCCAGTGCGCGAGGGGCGTCGGCCGAAGCCGACGCCCCTCAGGGCGTGTTGAACACGGAGCGCACGGTCCCCGCACCGGCCCGCAAGATTCAGGCGATGCGGCGACGCCGGACGACAAGGAGTGACCCGCCGGCGAGTACGAGCGCAAGGCCGACCAGCGCCTGTGATGTCGTCGAAGTGCCGGTCGCAGGGAGTGTCACCGGAAGCGGGAGCGGCAGCGTCGTGGACCGCGGCGATGATGTCGTCGGTGCCACCGTCGTGGTCGTCGGTACCACGGTCGTGGTCGTCGGTGCCACCGTTGTGGTCGTCGTGACCACGGTTGCTGCGACCCAGGTGACGGTGATCGTGCTGGTCGTCGTCGCGTTGGCGCATCCGTCGCCCTCGGGGTCGGCGCAGAAGGTTACGGTCTGCGTACCAGGCGTGGCTGACACGAGGCGGATATGGTACTCGCCGTCACCAGCGGTTCCGTTGGCACCACCGGTCTCGAAACCGGACTGCACGCACAGCTTCCTGTCTGTCGAGTTCGTCGCCGTCTTGGGGCCTGCACCGTCGGGGTCCGGACAGGCCGAGATGACGCCGACGCCGGCGGACTGGAACGCAACCTGGGCGTCGACATTGGCACCGAGGCCGTCGAGCAGACATGCGTCGTTGTGCACGTTGCCTGCGCCGGTCGCTTCGTTACCAACGGTCTGGGTGTCGCTCTGATCCGGCGTCGCACATTTTGAGGCCGGGTCGACGTCAGGGTTCGCCGTGGCCGCCCCCGTGTCCGGGTTGATGTACGAGACCGGCCGAAGGGGCTGCCCTGCCCCGGCGGTGCTGCTGCCGACCACACCGAGGGTGACCCCGGCGCAGATCGTCGCAGCGATCACTGCTACTCGGTTCTTGTCAGACATTGGAATCACCTTTCGTCCGGAAAGTCAGAAGATAACAGAACCGCAGCGGATGCTCATAGATCGGTCGGGTCGCGAGTTTGCTCGGACCGCACCGGTGGCGAAGTCTGAGGGACGGGGCGTCAGCTCTCTTCGAGGCGGTGCGAAGCGCATCTCGAATGACTTCGGACACGGCAACGCCGTCGTTTTCGGCGCGCCGCACGAGCCGTTCCTTGAGGTTGGGGTCCCGTCGGACCGACTGACCGTTGAGGAAGCAGCACCCAACCTTGGTCGGCCGCGCTCGCCCGCCGGGCGATGATCTCGTCGGCGTCGTAGCCGCCTCGGCTTCGGTTGCCAACCTGTCGATGAGTTCGTTCTCGATGGCGTCGCCCGTCTCGGTGTGTCCGTACGTTCGCTAGGTCATGGCTCGAGGAGCTTTCGGTAGATGGGCCTGAGCGACATCGCGTGGATGATCAGCTCGGGGCCGGTCGATGGGGGTCGAAGGCGACGAGCACGTCGGCCAGCCATTCGATCGAGTCGCGGGTGATCGGATCGACGACCAACTGGACGTGGTCGGCGCCGGCGGCGTCGAACTCGCGGAGCTGGTCGGCCAACTCGGACGGGCTGCCTCTGAGCGGTTTGACGTCGTCGAAAGCTGCGTAGTCGCCCATCTGTCGACCGCGGCCGCCTTCGAGTTGAACGGCGATCGCCGCGGTCGCATCCACGTCGCTGATCGAACGCCCTGCGGCGACGATCAGCGAATCGACCCGCTCCTTCTCGCGTCGGAACCCGGCGGCCGAGTTGCCGTACTGGCTCCACCACATGTTCCACGCGTCGACGTGGGGGAGCGTGATGTCGAGCATGCGATCGCCGATCGAACCGATCATCAACGGCGGTCCGGTCTCGCTCGACCGTGGGTGCAGCACGCAGCGGTCGGCGTCGTAATACGTGCCGTGGAAATCGATCTCCCCGTTTCGAAGAAGGGTGCGAATGATCGTGAACGCTTCCTCGAACCGGCTGACCCGGTGGTCGTAAGCGAACCCGAAGGCGTCGTACTCGCGGCGGCTCCAGCCGGCACCCAACCCGAGCATCAAGCGGCCGCCCGAGATCGCATCGACCGTCGCAGCCTGCTTGGCGAGCATCGCCGGAGCATGGAAGCTCGTCGATGCCACGAGCGGCCCGATCGCGATCGATGTCGTCGACGCGGCAATCGCGGCGAGCGAGGTCCACACCTCCCACGGCCCGCGATGGCCCGCCTCCAGTTCATAGAGGAGGTGATCTCCGAGCCACAGCGAATCGAACCCGACCGCCTCGGCGGCCTGGGCCATGCCGATCAACTCGGGAAACGGGACTTCCCACTCGACTTCGGGGAGCTGCACGCCGATTCTCATGATCGATGACAGTACGCCACCGATCGCCGGTTCGACGCGCGGTCGCCGGCGGGCTCGCTACTGAACGGCGTCAGCGCCACCCGCCTCGGATCGTTGGCCTGGGGCTGTTACCGGTGTCGAATCCGGATCGGTCCTACACGTGGATGCGTGGCACCATGATGGTCACCGAACCGGCGCCGGTGAAGGTGCCGTCGGCATCCTCCCCGGAGACGGTGTACGTGCAATCGATCACGAGGTTGCGCGTTTTGGGCACGTTCCGCTTTTCGAACGGCGGATCGGTGAATGTCACCGGATCACCAACGGTCGGCGTGAACGTGCCACTGAACGGGCCGAACGCGATCGGTACGCCCACGAGCGGGCTGTTCAGGTCGTGCGCCGGGGTCCAGTCGCCGTTGCCGGCGACCGAGACATCGACGACCTCGTCCCCACAGGTCAGTTGGATGTCGAGCGACGGCTTGGGGGCCGCTCCGGCGGCACTCGCCTGCAGTCCGGCACCAGCGAGTGCGAGCGCGGCACATGCCAAATACTTGGTCTTCATCATGGTCCTCCATTCGATGAATGGCGTCTCCGCACTGGCACCATGGTGGGTTCGTGTTCGGGTCCCCGCCCGTTGCCGAGGTTCCCGCTTCCGCCTCTCGAATCGTGCGCCTACAACCGACCGAAGTCAATCGCCTACCGCCGGTCGGGTGTCACACCGCCGACTCGGCCGTCGTCCTCGCGATGGCCGGCGGCCCGACCGTCCGCCCTTCATTCGGGATACAGGTCATTTCGGGGTACAGGCGGACGCGTCCGAGGCGCTCGATGCAGACCTCGGCACTCCAGGGCAGCATCGTCGAGCCGAGCCGGGCATCGCGGTACATCCGCTCGAGCGGGAACGTCTTGAGCATGGCCTGGCCTCCACAAACACGAACGGCCGTCGATGCGACCTCGGCCGCGTTCTCCATCACCGTCGCCGCGGCGGCCCATCCGGTCGCGAGTTGGTCTTCGTCAGGGTCGATCACGGCATCGTCGATCGCGGCGTGCAGGAGCGCACGCGCCTGCTCGTACCGCAGATTCATCGCCGCCCAGCCCGACTGTTTGACCGGGTGATCTCGACGCGCCCCGCTCGCTTGATCCGACAACTCGCCTCGCAGGTAGGCCCCCGTGAAATCGAGGACGCCGCGGGTCAGCCCGAGATAGCTCGGGCACAGCGACAGGAACAACCACGGATACCGGTTCGCGGCTTGGTTGTACGCGCCGGGAGGCATCCACTCGTTGCGAGCCGGCACGAACGCCTGATCCATCAGCAGTGTCCGTGAGACCGTGCCGCGCATGCCGAGCGGATCCCAGTCGTCGACGATCGACACCCCGTCGGCATCGGCCGGGACGCCGAGCAGGCGGATGCGGTCGTCGCCGGGAACCTGGCACGTCACGTTGTAGAAGTGAGCGGCCCCCGACAGCGAGGCGAAGATCTTGCGGCCGGTCACCAGAAAGCCGCCGTCGACGACCTCGGCCCGTGTGCTGACACCGGCGGTCGCTCCGGGTGCCAGCCCCTCCGAGAAGGGCTGACTGTGGATGAGGCCGTCTTCGACGACACTGCGGAACATCTCGGCGCGAATCTCCTCGTGGCGTGCGCGTTCGTCAGGGGTGAAGTCGAGCAGGTCGGCGACCTGCCCGCACCAGAGCATCGTGGCGTTGTGCATGTTGAACGTGAGCCCGGTCGCGCCGCAGTAGCGGCCGACCTCTTCGGACACCCGCACGTAGTCGGCGAAGGACGCACCGGAGCCCCCATAGGCCGTCGGGACCGAGGCCGCCAACAGCCCGACGCGTCGAAAGTCCTCGAAATTCTCGGTCGGGAAGGTGGCGTTCCGATCGGTCACCACGGCGCGGGCCTGGATCTCGGGCCCGAGCGAGCGAACTCGACCGACCAGGTCGTCGCGGATCGAACTCGGGAGGTGTGCTGATCCGGCGTCGGTGGAGCTCATCGGAGCACAGAGTTCCAGCCCCGGATGAGCCCTGTCAACGTCGACGGGCGGCTGCTACGTTCGATCTCGATGGTCATGACCGACGGCGGCACCCTCGACGTCGAGCAGAACGGCTTCGCGTGGCGAGAACACCCGGGCTCCAACCGTGGCGGATCGGACGGCGGCCAACCGATCGTCTTCCTGCACGGGTTGATGGGGAGTCGGCTGTCGTGGGAAGCGCAGCTCGGAGCGTTCGGCGCGCACCGCACGGTCGCATGGGACATGCCCGGCTACGGCGGCTCCCGGCCGCTGGAAACCACTGACTTCGCTGGCCTGGCCATGGCGGTCGATCGATTCGCGGACACGATCGGCGCCCACGGATATCACCTCGTCGGCATCTCGTTCGGCGGGATGGTCGCCCAGTACGCGGCGGCGTCCGGCAATCCGCGCGTCCGGAGCCTGAGCCTGATCTCGACCAGCCCTTGCTTCGGCCTCGACGGGACTCGACCTGACGAGTGGCGGCGGGCTCGACTCGCGTCACTCGACGGCGGTGCCGAACCGGCCGACCTGGCCGAACACGTGCTGCGCGCGATCGGCGGGGCCGGCCTGAGCGATCAGGCCCTGCGCGGCCAGGTGTCGGCGGCCGGCCGGGTGTCTGCGTCTGCGCTGCGCACGTCGATCGACTGCCTGATCACGCACGACAGTCGCGCGCTGCTCGACACGATCGCGGCGCCGACCCTGTGTCTCGTCGGCGCGGATGATCGCGAGACCCCGTCGTCGTACTCGCAGTACTTGGCCGATCACATCCCGGCTGCCCGCCTGGTGACCGTCGCCGGCGCAGGACACCTCCTCAACGCCGAAGCTCCCGGACCCGTCAACGACGAACTCCGCTCCCACATCGAGGCACACGCATGATCCAGTCGCGACACATTGATGCGTTCCGTGCGCACTTCGTCCGGTGCGGGTTGGCCGCGGGCGACGACGTCGTCGTGCTCAGCGAGGACGACAGCCGGATGCCGCTGGTCGAGACAGCCCGCTTGGCAGCTGGATCGATCGGCGCGCGAGTCGTCGACATCGTGGTTCGAACACCGAGCAGCGGCCATGCGGTCCCGATCCGATCGACCGGAGCCTCCCAGGCGCTGGCAGGGAATCAGGCGATCGTGCGTGCGCTCGGATCGGTCGACCTGGTGATCGACTGCACCGTGGAAGGGCTGTTGCATGCCCCCGAGCTCGGCCAGATCCTGTCCGGTCAGTCGCGGGTGCTGATGATCTCCAACGAACATCTGGACACCTTCGATCGGCTGGCGTGGGACGACGACCTCCCGCGCCGGGTCGGGGTCGGTCACGAACGTCTGCAGAGTGCGTCGGTGATGCACGTGACGAGTGTGGCCGGGACCGATCTCAACGTGAAGCTGACCGACGCGGTGACTGCCGGGTCGACCGGTGTCACCGACGGGCCGGGATCGATCGCCCACTGGCCCGGCGGTCTCGTGCTCGCGTTTCCGTCGGCGGGAGCCGTGAACGGTGTGATCGTGCTGGCGCCGGGTGACATCAATCTGACGTTCAACCGCTACATGGAGACCGCGGTCCACCTCGACGTGGTCGACGATCACATCGTCGACATCTCGGGCGACGGCCTCGATGCTGCGCTGTTCGAGTCGTACATCGGGGCGTTCGGCGATCAGGCGGCGTTCGCCACGAGTCACGTCGGCTGGGGGATGAACCCGGCCGCCCGATGGGACTCGCTGGCGATGTATGACATGCGCGATGTCTGGGGCACCGAGGCCCGCGCGTTCGCCGGCAACTTCTTGTACTCGACGGGCGCGAACGAGGTCGCTGGTCGGTTCACCGCGGGTCACTTCGATCTCCCGATGCGAAACTGCACCGTCGAACTCGACGGGGTGCCGGTGGTCAGCGACGGTGTGCTCTGCGAAGAGTTGTCACCGAAAATCGATTGGGACCAAATGAGTTAGAGTCGGCCCATGTCGGACCTCTCAGGCTTCATGTTTCCCCGATCGGCCACCGGTCGTGCGTCGCTGGTGCCACCGCCGCCGTGGCACTACAGCGGCCAGATGCTGACCGTCGAGTACCGCACCGACCCGGCCGCCGTCGCCGAACTCCTGCCCGCACCGCTGGAACCCGCCGCAGACGACCCTGGCGCGGTCGCAGTGGTGTGGGCGGACTGGCAGAGTTGCTCGGACTCGTTCGACGAGTTGCTCGACCCGGTGCGTTCGCAGTACATGGAGGTGTTCGTCGTCGTGCGCTGCACCTATCGCGGTGAGACGTTCAGCCGGTGCGTCTACATCTGGGTCGACCGTGACTTCGCGATGGTGCGTGGACACCACCAGGGGTATCCGAAGAAGCTCGGCGAGCTCTACATGACGCGAGCGGTCTCGGTGGGGCGCGCCGGCCCACGGCTCGTCGCGGGCGGCCGGTTCGGCGCGACGGCCTCGGCCGCCGGACGTCGACTGATCGATGCGACGATGACGATCACCGGACGATCGGAGACGGCGGGATTCGTCAACGGGCACCCGATGATCCACCACCGGTTCATGCCGTCGATCGAGAGCGACGGCACCGACTCGCTCCACGAGTTGGTGACCATGCGTGGCTACGACTCCGAGGTCGGGCCGTGTTACGAGGGCGAGGCCACCATCGAACTCCACGATTCGCCCGTCGAAGAGCTGACCCGTCTACGGCCGGTCGAGATGATCGGCGGCTACTGGCGCGAAGTCGGCACCAGCTGGAACGGCGGGACGACGCTGGAGCGCCGAACGTGACCGGCCCGGCACCGGCCGACGACGGCGTCGTCGACCTCGGGCCCGACGATGCCGACATCGTCGACCCCGACACCTACGTGCGCGGCGTCCCGCACGCCACGTTCCGTCGTCTGCGACACGACGAGCCCGTCAGCTGGTGGGACGAACCGGACGGAGCGGGTTTCTGGGCGGTCACCCGGCACGACGACCTGAAGTACGTCAGTCGTCACGTCGAAGCGTTTTCGTCGAGCGGCGGCGTCACCCTCGAAGAGATGGAGCCGGACGATTTCGAAGCTCGTCGCAACATGCTCGAGTACGACCCACCCGAGCACACGCGGTATCGGCGGTTGGCGTCGAAACCGTTCAGCAGGCGTGAGGTGTATGCCTACGAATCAGCGATCCGATTGCTCGCACGGGCGGTGGTCGACGAAGCCCTCGCCCCCGGCGCACAGGTCACGCTCGATTTCGTCGATCGCATTGCGAAGCAGTTGCCGATGCGGATGCTCGGCCGCCTGCTCGGCGTCCCCGACGCCGATGGGCCCTGGCTGGTCGAGCGCGGTGACGCTCTGCTCGGGAATCTCGATCCCGAGTTCACCGATCATCCGGTCGGGTTGACCAACACCGACGAGTACAAGTCGGTGCCGTTCCGCTCACCCGCTGCGCTCGACCTGTATCGGTATGCGGAGTCGGAGGCCGACAAGCGCCGGCGTCACCCGACCGACGACGTGATCAGTCACCTGCTCGCGCCGACGATCGACGGTGACCGCCTCACGGAGCGGGAGTTCAAGAACTTCTTCGTGCTCCTGGTGAGCGCCGGAAACGACACCACCCGCTACACGATGGCGGCCGGCATGAAGGCCCTCGTCGAACGGCCCGACCAGATGGCCGCTCTGCGGGAAGCGATCATGCGGGGGGACGATGTGGCCGTCGACCTGGCGGTCGAGGAACTGATTCGTTGGGCGACGGTCACGATGCACTTTCGACGGACGGCCACCGTCGATACGACGCTGCGTGGCGTGCCGATCAATGCGGGTGACAAGGTCGTGATCTGGTACGTCAGCGCCGACTACGACGAGGACGCATTCGATCGCCCCTACGAACTGGACCTCGGGCGCTCGCCCAACCCACAGGTCGCCTTCGGCCTGATGAGCCCGCACCTGTGCCTCGGAGCGCAACTCGCACGAATGGAGATCAAGCTGCTCCTCCAGGAACTGCTCCCGCGGTTGGACGGGGCGGAGTTGGCGGGCCCGGTCGAACGGATGCGGAGCAACTTCATCGCCGGGATCAAGTCGCTCCCGGTCCGCCTCACCGTGACGTCGCGTTGATCGTTTGGTAACGAACGATCTCCCATCGACTACTGTTCGGCGCATCCCGCGAGCTGGACGACCTGTGAAGGAGACATCGTGAGAAGGACCATTCCGATTCTGTTGGTGGGCATGGGACTCGCCATCGCCGCGTGCGGCGGCGACTCCGATACAGCCGCTCCTGCCGACACGGTTCCGGTCGACACGGTGCCGGCCGACACGGTGGTTCCCACAGAGTCAGTGGTTCCGGCGACCGACGTCGCAACCGATTCCGGCACGGCTCCCGCCTCCGACTGCACGCTCGACACGGCGCTCAAGATCGGGTTTGCGGCCGACCTCGGCGAGTTGGGTGCCTTCTCCGATCAACCGGGCAGCGAAGCGGCCCAGGTGCAAGTCGACAGCATCAACGCCGCCGGCGGCGTCGGTGGGCTTCCCGTCGAGTACGAGGTTAAAGACATCCAGGGGGACCCGGCCGCAACCCAGCGCGGCACCCAGGAACTGCTCGACGACGGCGTGAACGCGATCATCGGGCCGCCGTTCGGCAACACCGGCATTCCGCTGCTCGACACGGTCAACGGCGTGGCGCCCGTGATCTTCATGGCGTCCACCGATCCGCAGCTCGCCGACCCCGCCCGCGGTGCGTTCCTCGCCAGTTTCAGCGACCCGGTGCAGTCGGCGGCCGCAGCCGAGTTCGCCGTCAGCGAAGGCTGGACCGACGCCGTCACCTTCTCCTCGGCCGACGACGTCTACTTCTCGGGGAATCCGAAGTATTTCGCCGAGGCGTTCGAAGCAGCGGGCGGAACGGTGTCCAAGGACTTCTCGTTCAGCTTGGCCGACGAGGACTTCTCATCGCAGGTCAACGAGTTGAGCTCGATGGACCCGCAGCCGCAGGTGCTCTTCACCGCAATGGTGATGCCCCAGACCGCCACGCTGCTCCAGCAGATGAAGTCTGCGGGGCTCGCCGACGTCAAGGTCATCGGAGTCGACGGCTTCGACGCCACGGTGGTCTGGAGCGCAGGCGACGTCGCCAACGGCGTCTACTTCGCCGCCCACACCTTCCCGACCGCTGACAACAACGTGCAGGCGTTCCTCGACGAGACATCGGCGGCGGGCACCCAGATCGAGACGATCAGTTTCGGAGCGTTGGCGTCCGACGCCGTCCAGGTGCTCGCCCACGCTGCGGAGTCGACCTGCTCCGTCGACGGCCCCACGCTCATCTCGGCGATCAACGAAATCAAGAACCTCGAGGTGACGACAGGAAACGTCACGTACGCAGGAACCGGTGGCGTCCCGGAAAAGGACGTGGTCATCCTGACCGTCACCGACGCCGCGCCGGCGTTCGTCACGTCACTGCGCCCAACCTTCATTCCCGAGCCCTGAGCGTCCGAACCGTCCCGTGTCGCCGAACCTGTGCTGAGGGTCAACGAGGTCACCACCAGGTATGGAGCGATCACCGCACTGCACGGTGTCTCGCTCCACGTCGAACAGGGTGAGCTCGTTGCGCTCGTCGGCCCGAACGGGGCCGGGAAGACGACGCTGCTGAACACCGTCGCGGGGCTGCTCCACCCGACCACGGGGTCGGTCGAACTCGACGGCCGGGCAGTGACCGGTCGTGACCCAGCGGCACTCGTGCACGCCGGTCTGGCGCTCGTTCCTGAGCGCCGCCGGATCTTTCGTGACCTGACAGTCGAGGAGAACCTGCGGTTGGCGGGCATCACCGCATCGAAGAGCGCCCGCCGCGACCGCCTCGTCGAGATGCGCGAGCTCTTCGCCGTCCTGGCGAGCAAGTGGCACACGTCGGCCGGCTACCTGTCGGGAGGTGAGGCGCAGCAACTCGCCGTCGCCCGCGCCCTGATGTCCGACCCGCGCATGTTGCTGATGGACGAGCCCACGCTCGGGTTGGCCCCGTCATTGATCGACGTGATCTTCCAGTTGCTCGTCGACCTGCGCGACCAGGGCCGCACGATCCTCGTCGTCGAGCAGAACGCGCGACGTGCGCTCGAGCTCGCCGACCGCGGTTACGTGCTACGGACCGGTCACATCGTCAGCGAGGGGCCCGGACCCGAGCTCGCAGCCCAAGCCGATCTCTTCGCGACATTCATCGGGGTCGGCGAGTGACGACGCTGGTCCAGAATGTGGTGGACGGCCTCGGTCGTGGCAGCACCTACGCATTGCTGGCGCTCGGGATCTCCCTGATCTTCGGCGTCATGCACCTCGTCAACTTCGCACACGCCGAGCTGATCACGGTCGGCGCGTACCTCGCATACGGGTTGTCGACGCTCGGTCTCGGTTGGTGGTATCTCGTGCCTGCGATCATCGCTTCGGCCGTCTTGGCGTCGATGGCGGTGGAGATCACGGCGTTCCGATGGGTTCGCAACTCGAGCCCGTTCACCCTCCTCCTCACGTCGTTCGCCATCGAACGGCTGTCCCACGCGCTCTGGCAGGTGCTCGTCTCCCCGAAGAAGCAGACCTTCGCCGGGCCCGGTTGGGCGTTCGACACCTGGGAGTTGGGAGGGATCCGGGTCGAGGTGATGGACGTGATCACGATCGTGGTCACGATCGTCGTACTGGCCATCACTGCGCTCGTGTTCACGCGCACGCTGTTCGGTCTCGCCGTGCGCGCTTCAGCCGAAGACTTCGACGCCGCGAGGCTGATGGGCGTACGAGCCAACCGGGTGATCTCCGGAGCCTTCGGGTTCGCCGGCCTGCTCGCCGGCATCGCCGCCGCCCTGATCGTGATGCGTAGCCCGACCGCCGAACCGACGCTCGGATCCGACTGGCTGATCAAGGCGGTCGTGGCTGCGATCATCGGTGGGCTCGGAAGTTTCTCGGGCGCCGTCGTCGGCGGATTGTCGCTCGGGCTCGCCGAGGTGTTCTTCCGCTCGTACCTGCCGGACGGCACGGCGCAACGACTCACCGATGCGGTCGTCTTCATGCTGATCGCCGCGCTGTTCATCGTTCGTCCGGCGGGCCTCTTCACGGTCAAGACGGCGGAGCGGGTATGACCGACCCGACCTGGCTCCGCCTGGGTCGTTCGCTCGGCGCGTCCGCGGTGATGGTCGTGGTGCTGTTCGCCGGGTCGACGCTGTACACCGCCACGGGTGGTTCGGCCCGCGAGCTGCTCGTCAAGGAACTCCTGATCAATCTCATGCTCGTGCTGGGCCTGCAGATCTTCATCGGCAACACCGGCATCCTCTCGTTCGGTCACCTCGCGTTCGCCCAGATCGCCGCCTACACGGTCGCCCTGCTCACGATTCCGGTCGCCGTCAAACAGCAGCAGCTCCCCGACATCCCGTTCGGATTGGGGACGATGCACCTCGGTGCGTTCCCGGCGACCCTCGTCGCGATCGGGATGGCGCTGCTCGTCGGAGGGCTGATCGGCATCGCCGTGGTACGCGCCGGTGGCATCGCCGCCACGATGATCACGCTCGCGGTCCTGTTCGTCGTCGATCAGCTCGTGAAGAACTGGCAGGAGCTGACCAAGGGCGCCGGTGGATTGTCGAGCGTTCCGCCCCTCGGGGGAACGCTCGGGCTCTGGGTCGGCGGGATCGTCGGACTGGTCGTGGCGCACTGGTTCGCGGAGACCCGGCCGGGGCGTTTCGCCGTTGCGACCCGCGAGGACGAGATCGCAGCGCCGTCACTCGGGATCGGACTGTTCGGATCGCGATACGTCGCATGGATCGTGTCGATCGGTCTCGTGGGCTTGGCGGGCGCGCTCCGGGTCCAGGCGATCGGGAGTACCAGTCCGAAGCAGTACACGCTCGACGTCACCGTGCTGCTCCTCGCGATGCTCGTCGTCGGCGGCATGCGCACTCCGACTGGGGCGGTCGTCGGGACCATCCTGATCACCGTCGGCAACGAGGTGTTCCGTCAGCTCGGTGACCCCAAGCGCCTCGACATCGATCGATTCCCGGATCTCTTCCTCGGCGTCACGCTGCTGGCAGCGATGCTGTGGCGGCCGAGCGGCCTGCTCGGGGACATCGACCTCGGTGCCTGGTTGCGGCGCCGGACGCGCCGACCACATCAACCGGTGGTTCGGATCAACCCGATCCGAACCGCGTCGTTGACTGCGTCCTCGATCGGCGTGACCTTCGGTGGCTTCACCGCGCTGCGCGACGCCCATGTCAGGGTCGGCCCCGGTGAGGTGGTCGGAATCATCGGCCCGAACGGCGCAGGGAAGACCACGCTCTTCAATGTCGTCACCGGCTTGGTGAGCCCGGTGAACGGCACGGTGAGGCTCGGCGAGCAGGAACTGACGAACGCGGCCCCTGAAGAGGTCGCACGGGCCGGGCTGGCGCGCACGTTCCAGAACCTCCGATTGTTCGGCAACCTGACGGTGCTCGAGAACGTCACGCTGACTGCACTCGTCAGCGCGAAGTACCGTCCCGACGAGGCGCCGATCGACGTCGCCTGGCTGTTGCAGGTGTCAGGGCTGGCCGGGTTCGAGGACCGGACGGCGAGCACGCTCGACTACGGCAACCAGCGTCGACTCGAACTGGCGCGTGCTGCGGCGCTGTCACCCGAATTCCTCCTGCTCGACGAGCCGACGTCTGGGATGAGCGATGACGAGAGCATCGAGATGGTCGAACGAATTCGGACGATGGGCGCGGCCGTCGGCGCCGGCGTCCTCGTGATCGATCACGATCTGGCGTTCATCACGATGATCAGCGACCACATCGTCGCGCTTGGCGAAGGGACGGTGATCGCCGAGGGGACCCCGAAGGACATCCGCCGCGATCCACACGTGATGGCGGCCTATCTCGGGAGCGAGGCCCGCGATGATGCCGCGGCGGCCGGTGACGAGTAGCGCGCGAAGGTCAGCCGGTCAGTAGAACGGCAGGTAGCTCGCGAGTTCCCAGGTGGTGATCTCGTCGGGGTTCCACGGTTCGCCGCTCGCTTCGGCCCGACCCAGTTCGTAGCGGCGGAGTGCAAGGAACGCACGGGTCAGGTCGACTCCCATCTCGGCGCACAGCGCCTCGTCGCGCTCGAGCGCAGCGAGCCCCTCGGGCAACGTGTGCGGAGTGTGTCGATCGGTGTTCGGTTCCCCGTCGCCATCGCCGGCCTGGGGCTCCGGACAGGGCAACGCCTCCATGAATCCGAGGCGGGCCGCATGCAGCATCGCGGCCGCGGCCAGGTACGGGTTGGCGGTGCCGCACGGCATGCGATTCTCGATCCGCGTCGCCGCGCCGCGCTGCGCAGGCACCCGGTACGTCGAGGTGCGGTTGTCGAGACCCCAGTTCGCCCAGTACCCGGCGATCAGACCCGGACGCAGCCGCTTGTAGCTGTTGGTCAGGGGTGCCGACCATCCGGAGATCGCCTCGTGATGGCGGATCAGACCGGCGATCGCGTGGCGGGTCAGGTCACTCAGACCGTCCGGATCCGATGGATCGGCCATGCTGTTGTCGGCGCCCTCGATCGGCGTGAACGACAGGTTGATGTGCAGGCCGCTTCCGACCTGCATCGCATCGGGCCGACCGAGGAAGCTCGCCCGGTAGCCCTTGGCGGCGGCGACCTCGCGAACCATCTCGCGACAGAGGAATGCGCGGTCGGTGGCGTCCAGCGCCGGGCCGTACCGCAGGTTGATCTCCATCTGTCCTGGGCTGAACTCGGCCATGACGCCTTCCAGGTCGAGACGCATGCTCTCGGCGAGGTCGAAGTAGTCCAGCAGGAGCCCGGTCGGGTCGCTGAAGGGGCCCGTTCCGTAGACGCGATGTGCCTGGCCGGCCGCCGGTCGCCAACCGCTCTCGCTCGCCTCGTCGGGTTCGAAGACGTAGAACTCGAGTTCGTAGCCGATGTGCGCCTCGTACCCGAGCGCCCGCCAGCCGTCGACGGCCGTCGCCAGTGCGGTACGGGGGCAGATCGCGACCGGGGTGTCATCGCTTTTCGTCAGCGACGCCACGGCGACATCGGTGTCGGGCTCCCACCCTGGTCGGAGTGAGCCGGGGTCGACGGTGGCGGACATGTCGGGGAACCCGACGTCGCCGCTGTATCCGGCGACCGGCTGGATCTCGCCGTCGATGCCCATCACGAGCGTCGTGATCGCGTGGTGGGTGTGTTCGGTGACGCGCGCAGCGGGGATGTACCTGCCGTGCGACAGACCGTTCAGATCTGACCAGAAAGTGCGCACCCGTCGGTTCCCCATGGTCATCAGACGGTAGCACTCGCGCCCCGCTGCTCGTTCGGTACCGAACGACTTGCAGCGCCGTGATCGGCGCTATCGGCGCCCGATCATCTCGTTGACGAAGTGATCGAAGAGGACGTCGTCGCCTTCCCCCGTGATCTTCTCCGGGTGCCACTGGACGGCGAGGACCCGATGGTCTGACGCGTCGGGTTCGATCGCTTCGACGATGCCGTCGGGCGCCCACGCCACCGCGTGGTAGCCGGGGGCGATCACGTCGATCGCCTGGTGATGGATCGAGTTGACGACGCGCTCCGTCTGACCGCCATACGCCTTGGCCAGCGTGCTGCCCGGCGACATCGTGATCGGGTGTCGTTGCCCCATCACTTCGGTCGGCACCGAGCTGATCGGTGGGTGCGTAGTGCCCCGGGGCCGTGGCGTCCTGGTGCAGGGTGCCGCCCATCGCCACGTTGAGCAGCTGGCAGCCGCGACAGATCGCGAAGATCGGGATGTCCAACTGGAATGCCGCCCGGGCGAACGCCATCTCGCTCGCATCGGCAGTCGCCGAGGTGCCCTTGCTGACTCCGGTATCGACCTCGCCGTAGCTGACCGGATCGACATCGTCGCCGCCGACGAGGACGAGACCGTCGAACCCGTCCAGGACTCGCCGTGCATCGGCGGGGTCGTGATGAGGGAGCAGCACGGGCAGGCCTCCGGCGTCGAGCACCGACTGCGGGTACTCGGCGCCGAGCGTGTACAGATCGGTTAGGTCGTGGACGAACGTCGGCATGGTGCGCCGCCACGTCGTCATCGCAATTCGCGGCTTGGCGGACATCGGTTGCATGTTACCGACCACGTAATGTCGACCCGATGCCAACTGCTCTCGTCATGCAGCACGAACCGGACGGACCCGCCGCGTTGGCGGGTGATCGGCTCGTGCACCACGGTTTCGACCTCAAGACCGTGCAGGTCCTGGACGGTGACTCGCCGCACAGTGATGTCGAGTTCCCCGACCCCCGCGAATTCGACCTGATCATGACCACCGGGTCGGTGCACAGCGTCTACGACCATGACCGGATCGGGTCGTGGATCGGACGCGAGGTCGAGCTGCTTCGCGCGGCGCACGACGGTGGGACCGCGATCTTCGGCATCTGCTTCGGGGCCCAGGCGCTGTGTGTCGCGCTCGGCGGGACGGTCGAGCGATCGCCATCGTCCGAGGTCGGGTGGGTCGAGATCGACTCCGACGATGAATCGATCGTGCCGGCCGGGCCATGGTTCACGTGGCACGACGACCGATGTGTGCTGCCATCCGGCGTCGTCGAACTCGCGCGCTCGCCGATCGCACCCCAGGCGTTTCGGGCCGGATCGTCGATGGCGGTCCAGTTCCACCCGGAAGTCGACCGTGATCTCGTCGCAGGATGGATGTCGAAGTGCGATGACGACTACTTCGCAGCTCGCGCCGCTGATCGCAGCGCCATGCTCGAGGGGTTCACGAACTCCGGTGAACGTTCCGCTGCGAATCTGCACCTGATGCTCGACCGATTCGTCGACGAGGTGGCCGGCTGATGGCAATCGCCGACGCATCGCGCGCCCAGCGGTCGGACTCGCTCCCCGAGCTCGACATCATCTCGCACGACGTCTATGAGCGCGGCTTGCCCCACGACGCATACGATCGGCTTCGCCGTGAGGCTCCGGTGGCGTGGGTGAACGAAACCGACGCGAACGGCCACGACGGTCAGGGGTTCTGGGCGGTCACGCGCTGGACCGAATTGACCCAGGTCCACAAGGACTGGAGGACGTTCTCGTCAGAAGTCGGTGGGACGGAGATCGAGGAACTCGAGCCCGACGCCCTCGTGGCGCGTCAGACGATGCTCGAGACCGACCCGCCCCGGCACACACGATTGCGCCAACTCGTGAATCCGCAGTTCTCGAAGGTCACCGTCGAGACCTACGCGTCGTCTGCCCGGCGGATCATCGACGAAGTGATCGACGACGCCCGTCATCGTCGCTCATTCGACGCGGTCGAACACATCTCACGTCAGCTCCCGATCCAGCTGCTGACGGGTATCCTCGGCGTCCCCGACGACGACGCCGACCGACTCTTCCACTGGGCCGACCGCATCACCTACAACGCCGATCCCGATTACTCCGCAGCGGTCGTCGACCGTGTCGACACCGATTCGTATCGCCTGCTCCCGTTCCGGAGCCCGGTCAGCCTGCAGGTCTTCGACTACGTCGAACAACTGGTGCACGCCCGTGGTGACCACGCATCGGGCGACGTCATCTCGATCCTCGCGGCCGCAGAGGTCGACGGCGTCGGGCTGACCGATCGCGAGCGCGACACCTTCTTCCTGCTGCTGTTGATCGCAGGAAACGAGACCACGCGTCACTCGCTGTCGAACGCACTGATCGCACTGGCCGAGCACCCCTCGGTGCTGCGTGAGCTTCGGGACGACCCGACGTTGATCGACACCGCCGTCGAGGAAGTACTGCGGGTCGCCAGCCCACAGATCCACTTCCGCCGGACCGCCACGATCGAGACCACCCTCGCCGACGTCCCGATCGCGCCGGGCGACAAGATCGTGACGTTCTACCCTGCCGCCAACTTCGATCCCGATCAGTTCGCGGAGCCGCACACGTTCGACATCCGCCGCTCCCCGAACCGCCACGTCACGTTCGGCGGGGGCGGCCCCCACCTGTGCCTGGGTCAGTGGATGGCTCGGCTCGAGGTCCGCATTTTTCTCGAAGCGTTGATGGAGCGCGTCGACTCGATGGAACTCGACGGCGAGGTCGAACGGGTACGCAGCAACTTCATCAACGGCATCAAGCGCCTGCCACTCACCTGGACGCCGCTGTAGGAGCTTCTCGCTCGACGGTCGTGGCGCCCCACGGTCGGCCGGCGGCGGACACGTGCTCGACGGTGCCGGCGGCTGCGATGTACCGATCGGGGCGTACGAGGACCGCATCGTGGTCGTAGGTCATGTCCGCATCGAACGCGCGGGAGATCACGGCCCACCCAGCGGGCAGCGTCCAGTCGGCGCGTCGGCCGTCGATCACCGGCTGCGGGACGAGGTGTCCGACCGGGAAGGGCAGACCGAGTTCGAGCCCCGGCAGCCGGCTCCAGCGTCGCGTGTCGGCGGTGTCCGCCGCCGGCGCACCCGGTCGCCGACCCGCCGCCAGATCGTCGGCGAAGCGGGTGAGCAGCCGGCCGGCCTGGATCGAGAGTTCGATCACGGCGTCGACGTGTGGGCGTCGCTCGGCTTCGTACGAGTCGAGGAGGGCTTCGATGTCGTCGAACGAGCCCTGATCTCCAGCGCACGCGGCGACCAGCTTCCATGCGAGGTTGGCGACGTCGCGAACGCCGGAGCAGAGCCCTTGCCCCATGAACGGTGGCATCTGGTGGGCAGCATCACCGGCCAGGAACACCGATCCGTCGCGCCAGCTGTCGGCCATCAGTGCGTGGAACCGGTACGAGGCCGCTCGCACCAAGTTCGCGTTGTCCTCCGTGAAACCCCACGGCGCGACGAGATCCCAGGTGGGGGGGAGCGGATCGTCGGCGTGATCGATCCGGAACTCGAATCGGTGGTGCGGTGAATGCCCGGGAACGTAAGTGGCGAGTCGCGCCGGATCGCACACCTGCTGGATGATCGGAGGCAGATCGATCGTCGCGTCGTCCCGCAGGACGAGGTCGACCACCAACCACTCCTCGTCGTAGCCGCGATCCACGAGCCCGATCCCGAGCTGTTCGCGAATCCCACTCGACGCTCCGTCGCAGCCGACGACGTAGCGCGCAGAGCCGGTGAGCTGATCGACCGGAGGCGCCGGGTCTCCGAGACGGACGTCGACGTGATCGAAGCGGTCCAGACCGGATCGCAACATGCGGTCGAGGTCGGGTTGGTGGAACACGTAGTCCTCGTGCCAACCGAGCAGCGGCGCCCGTTCGAAACCCTCGAAGGTGAAGAGGTGGTCGCCGGCGGTGTCCACGTACTCCATGCCCGCCGACACGGTGAGCAGTTGCTCGAGATGCGCCTCGAACCCGCACTGCTGCAGGATTCGAGCGATCTCGGCATCGAGGTGCACGGCGCGAGGGTCGGGATGCGCCTCGAGCGAGCGTTCGTACACGATGGTCCGGAGACCCGCGAGTCCGCACAGGTTGGCCAGGACGGCGCCCGCCGGACCGAGACCGACGATCGCGACGTCGGCCCGGTCGTCGCTGGCCCGGTCGTCATCGGACGGCCAGGTGGACGAAGCGCTGTGGGTGGGACGTCGGCGCCCTCGGTCCGGTGCAACCGTCACTCGGGCGCCAGATCCTCCCATTCGGTGACGCCCCAGGTGATCGCCAGCAACGACGCGTCCTGGCCCGGGGCGGCGCCGTGCCAGTGGCGTTCGTCGGGTGGCGACACGACCAGATCCCCGGGATGGAGCTCGATCGCGCCGTCGGACTCGGTGCCGACGCGGGCGACGCCGCGACTCACGAACAGTCGCTGACCGCCGGGGTGCTGGTGCCAGTTGCTCACGGCGCCGTCGTGGAAGTGGACGTGGGCGAGGTCGGGCTCGCTGGAGGTCTCGGCCTCGTGCAGCATCTCCAGCTCGACGGGGCCGGTGAACCGGCCGCCGTACGTGTCGCTGCGGTCACCCTGGCGGACGAGCTTCATCGCTCCACCACCGGGTTGCGCATGGTGCCGATGCACTCGACTTCGGTTTCGAGGATCATCCCGTCGCGCAGGAAAAGTGGAGGGGTGCGTGCCTCGCCCACACCGCCGGGCGTGCCTGTCCACACCAAGTCGCCGGGGCGGAACGTGATGAACCGGGAGAGCCAGGCCACCAGGCCGGGCACCGAAAAGATGAGGTCGTCGGTGTTGCCGTCCTGGACGACTTCGCCGTCGATGCGACCCTGGACGCCGAGCCCGTCCCGATCGCCGAGTTCGTCGGACGTGACGAGGAAGGGACCGGTTGGCCCGAACGTGTCGTACGTCTTCGCGATCGTGAACTGCTTGACGGGCAGTCGGAACTGCTCGCCGCGATCGGAGATGTCCTGGCCGCAGGTCACGCCTGCGAGGTAGCTCCATGCATCGTCTTCGGTTGCCTTCGAGCATGTCCGTCCGAAGACGATGACCATTTCGGCCTCGTAGTCGATCATGTCCCGCCCGGCCGGTACCACGATCTCGTCGTACGGGCCGCACACGCAATTTTCGGTTTTACCGAAGAAGTGGGGTTCGGTGGGGATGTCCTTGTTCGATTCGAGTGCGTGGCTGCGGTAGTTGAGCGCCACCCCGAACCCCTTCGGCGGCCGAGGTACCGGCGCACCGATGGTGGAGAGATCGAGTGCGGGCCACGCGGCGGGGTCGACCGTCGTCGCGAGGTCGGCAAGCTCCGGATGCAGCGAGAGGTCGGAATACACCATTGGATCGGATGCGATTCGGCCCTCGGTGGCGTGCTCGATGTCGACCGCTCGGTCGTCGATGACGAGGGTGGCCCTCCCCGAGACGTTTGCGAATTTCACGTTGTCCATCCTTTCTCTGGCCGTTCGAACCAGACGTTGGCCTGTCCGGTTCCGGCGGCGGATTCGTAGTTGCCGTAGAGTGTTCCGCGTGCCGCACAGTCACGCCCGCCGATCGCTCCGACCATCATCAGGTAGTGGGCGAACATGCCCTCTGGGCTGTGACGTCGGTAGCCGGGCCACTCATCGATGACGCCGGCGTGGTCGCCGCGTTCGAACCGGGCGAGCACTGCTTCGTCGGCAGAGCGCGCTTGCGGAGTGATGATGTTGACGAGCTCGGCAGTCTCATGCTGACGGAATTCGGTGAGCGGCCAGAACTTGTGTGACAGGCCGCCCGAAGCGAGCAGCACGACGCGCCGATCGAGTTCGCCGATCGCCGTGGCGAGCAGGTCACCGAACAGCAGCCAGTCGGCGGGCGTCCCGGTCTGGCAGATGCCGACGCTGAGCCACGCCTCGTCGCGCTGCAAGAACGGCAGCAGGTTGATGGTGGGGTAGTGCACGGGGAGGCCCGGCTCGTCGCACGCGAGGACCCACGTGTCATCCAGTTCGGCAGCAAGCGCCGCAACCGCCTGTGCGAGTTCGGGATCGCCCTGCATGTCGTACGGCACCGACGCCATCGCGCGGGGCAGTTCGTCGGACGTGAACAGACCCTGGCGGCGCTCGTGCGCGGTGATGATGTGCTCGACCGTCGTGTACCAGTGCGTGTCGAAGACGATCACGGTGTCGATGTCGAGCCGGTCGAAGCACTCGGTTCGCAGCGCGTGCAGCCCGGCGACGAGTGTCGTGTCGACACCTCCGTACAGCTCGAAGCGCGCCTCGTCCGGCCAGACGATTGGCGGAATGTGCGACACCAGCGCCGCACCGACGATCTCACCCACACTGCTCCTCGACAATTCGTTCGGTACCAAACAAACTTCGACTGTACCACCTGCCGACCCACCCGACCGGTGCGGCGACGCCAGCGCTGCGACCGACGCGTCACATCTCGCTGTCGGCTGCGTCGAGGGTGCGCAGGATTCGACGCAGCAACCGGGCGAGTTCGTCACGGTCGGCTGCGCCGAGCTCCTTGGTGATGAACGATTCCTCCTGATTGAACAGCACGATCACCGACTCGACCGCCGTGACGCCCGCCGGAGTCGACCGGATGATCACCCGACGGCCGTCGGTCGGATGTCCGACCCGCTGGACGAACGTTCGGCGTTCGAGGGTGTCGACGACACCGGAGAGCGTTCCGGGCGTCACGCCCACCTCGTGCGCGAGTTGACGAAGCTCGAGGTCACCCCACACCCGTAGGACGAACAGACTGACGAATGCGCTCCAGCTGAGTCGGTGCTTGGCGAGCACCGTCCGTTCAAAGTGCGAACGGGCGGCCGTCGCCGTCCGGAAGATGTTGCTGACGACCGTGAGCGCTTGGAAATCCAGTGGCAGGTCGCCGAGCGCGTCGGCCACGCTGCGCTCGGCTGCTCGCAGGTCGTCGTCGCCGGGACCACCCATCGCTCGTCGCACGGCCGGACCCTATCTCGTCGAAATCTGACGGCCGGTGAGTCGCGAACGATGCCAGGAGTGCCATCGCATCATCGTCTGGGCATGCGACGGACGGCGAGGCGGTCACTCGCGACTATCGTTCGGTGCCAAATGACGACCGAGACCAGGCGCATCCTCATCGACGGCTTCGCAGCCCTTGTCACGCTCGACGGCGACGACCTCGTCGCCCCCGACGGGCGGCGGGTCGATGCCGCCACGGCCATCCACCTCCCGCCGGTGGAGCCGACCAAGATCATCTGCTGTCATCTCAACCACGTGTCGCGCGTGCACGAATTCGGTGTATCGCTCCCGCCGGCACCGACCTACTTCCACAAGCCGGTCTCGGCGCTGAACGCTCATGGGGGCGCGGTGGTGCGCCCGTCGAACTGCGATTGGCTGAACTACGAGGGTGAGGTCGCGATCGTCATCGGCCGCACGTGCCGCTCCGTCTCGTACGCCGACGCCGGCGAGTACATCGCCGGCTACACCATCGCCAACGATTTCGGGCTGCACGACTTCCGCGACACCGACGCCGGTTCGATGCTGCGGGTCAAGGGTGCGGACACGTTCTGCCCGATCGGTCCCGGGCTGGTGGCCGGCTGGGATTTCCGTGGCAAGTCCATGCGGACGCTCGTCAACGGTGAAGTCCGGCAAGACGGTTCCACCGACGAGATGGCGTGGGACATGCACTATCTGGTCGCCGACATCGCTCGCCTCATCACGTTGGTGCCGGGCGATGTGATCCTGTCGGGGACGCCGGCGATGAGCCGGCCCGTGCAGCCGGGCGACGTCGTGACCGTCGAGGTCGAGGGGTTGGGTGCGCTCACCAACTCCATCGTCGACGGCCCGACGCCGGTCAGTTCTGAGATCGGTGCACAACCGACGGCGACCGAAGAGGTTCTGTCGACCGCGCTCGGCGGCGACTGGGAACTTCGCGGTCGACGACCGCCGAACCGGACTGCGGCCGACGAGTTGCCGTTCCCCGAAATCCGTCCGCGGTTCACGTCGTGAGTGTCGCCGGCCGGTCGGCCGAGGTCGGCGGCGTCGTGGTCTCGACCGATCACTTCATCGACGGCGTCCGGGTCTCGTCGCCGAACACGTTCGAGGATCGGTCACCGCTCGACTGGTCGATCACGCTCGCCGATGTGGCTCGCGGCGACGCAGCGACGGCAGACGCCGCGGTGTCCGCAGCGGTGGCGGCGTTCCCGGTGTGGGCGGAGCTCGGTTGTCGAGGGCGAGGCGAGATCCTGCGGCGGGTGGCGGACCTGATCGACGCCCATGTCGAGCCGATCGCAACGGTCGAGTGCCACGACATGGCGATGCTCCACGACAGCCTGCGATTGCGGGTGATCGCTCGCGGAGCACGCAACTTCCGGGCTTACGCCGATCTGGCGGAGGCGTACGAAGAGCGTGTCTGGGACTCCAACGGGACGCACAACCGCGTGCTGCGGCGACCGGCCGGCCCAACGGTGGTCATCACGCCGTGGAACGCGCCGTTCATGCTGTCGACGTGGAAGTGCGCTCCCGCACTGGCGGCCGGAAACACCGTCATTCTCAAGCCGGCCGAGTGGTCTCCGCTCTCGGCATCGATGCTCGCCGATCTCGTGCTGGAGGCGGGCATGCCCCCCGGCGTCTTCAACGTCGTGCAGGGCATCGGTGAAGAAGTCGGCGACGCACTGGTGCGCGATCCGCGACTCGAGCGGATCTCGTTCACCGGGTCGCCGGAGACCGCTCGTTCGATCGGTGCCGTTGCAGCGCAGAACATCGTGCCGTTCACGGCCGAGCTTGGCGGCAAAGGGCCCTTCGTGGTGTTCGCCGATGCCGATGTCGATGCGGCTGCGGCGAAGGCGGCCGGCCAGTACGACGACTCGGGGCAGGTGTGCCTGGCCGGGACGCGCCTGATCGTGGACGAGTCGATTCGTGAGGAGTTCCTGGAGAAGTTCAACGCCTACACCGATGCGCACGTGCTCGGCGACTCTCGCGATCCTGCGACGACGATCTCGCCGATGATCCATCCCGATCACCTGGAGCGGGTCGACGGTTTCGTCGAGCGGGCACGCGCCGGCGGCGACACGATCGTGCGCGGTGGCAGGGTGTGGACCGACCCGGCGACGGGCGCGACGGGTCTGTGGTACGAGCCGACGCTGATCGAGCCGTCCTCGAACGACAGCGAGGTGGTCCAGCGTGAGATCTTCGGGCCGGTGCTGACCTTCCAGACGTTCGCCGACGAAGCCGAGGCGATCGCATTGGCGAACTCAACGAACTACGGGTTGACGGCGGTCGTGTACACATCGTCTGCGGCGCGTGCCGAGCGGCTCGGCAGGGCGTTGCGAGCGGGCACGATCTGGACGAACTGCTTCCTGGTGCGCGACCTGACGGCCCCGTTCGGCGGCATCGGATGGAGCGGCATCGGCCGTGAGGGTGGCGACTTCGCGCTGGATTTCTACAGCGACCTCACGATGTTCCAGGTTCGAGACGACAGCACCGTCTGACACCGGCGACATCGGGCGGCGCGTTCCCGTCGTCGACTACACTTCCCCTCGGTGAGCCACCGCTGGCGGGATCGTACCGCCCGAGTTCGACGGGGGAGAGTCTATGCTCCCGTGACCTGGTCGGTCGTGTTCGTGGCTGCGTGCCTGGCTGGGTGCAGCGCGCAGGGTGAGACCAGCCCGACGTCCGTCGACCAACCGAGCGTGGTCGATGCCAGCGCGTACGCGGCGGTGCTCACGCCGTTCCTGCCGGCTCCCGACGGTGACGAGCGCCCTGTGGTCTGGATCACGCAGCTCGGCACGGAGCCGATCTCCCTCAGCGATCAGGTCGACATGATCGCCGAGCTGGCGGCGACCCATGACCTGCGGTTCGTGGACGATCCCGACGCAGCTGTGGATGATCAGGAAGGCGATCTGCGAGACGGCGGCTTGCTGCTCGGGATCGGCACGATTCGCCACGAATCGCCGCACACGGTGCGGGTCGAGGTCTACTCCCATCGGCGCCGTGTCCGTGCCGAGCTGTTGACGATGTCCGTCGGCGACGATGGATGGCGCATCGACGGTCGCGAAGTCGTCGACCCCGAGGATCTCGTCCTTGACGACTGAGGCGGGTGTCCCGGCCACACGCGAGGGGCCCCGCCGACGGGGCCTCGCCGACGGTGCGCGCCAATGGGCACTCGGCCCGCCGGGCATCGACCGTCTGACGCTTGCGCACTGCGTCCACTCCGCGGCCGAGGCGTTCTTCACGGTGTCGATGGCCGGATCGGTCTTCTTCAGCGTGTCGCCCGACGCGGCGCGACCCAGGGTGCTGCTGTTCCTCGTCGTGACGCTTGCGCCGTTCCTGGTGATGGCGCCGCTCATCGGACCGCTCGTCGACCGCGTGCGCGGTGGCCTCGTCGGCACGATGACGGTCACGTTCGTGGGGCGGTGCTGCCTCGCCCTGCTCCTGGCCGAGAATCTCCGTTCGCTACTCCTGTTCCCGCTCGCGTTCGGAATTCTCGTGATCGCCAAGACGTACACGGTCGCCCGCAATGCGCTCGTCCCGTCGCTCGTCGCCGACGAGCAGGACCTGGTGGCTGCAAACGCCCGTCTGTCGCGCACGGCGACGATCGTCGGCGGTGTGGCGGCCGCTGCCGCTCTCGCGCTGTACAGCACGACGTCCGGAACATGGACCCTGCGGACCGGCGCCGTGGTCTACGCGATCGGCGCGATCACGGCGTGGCGTGTCCGGCCGGTCGCGCCCATCCTCGAACCGGTCGACGCCGACGCGTACGTCGAACTGATTCAACCCGATGTGAGTGGCGCAGTCCGTGACATGGTCGCACTCAGGGCGTCGATCGGCTACGCGCTGTTCCACTTCAGCTTCTCGTTGCGAGCTGCTGGCGATCCGGCCTGGGTGGTCGGTGCGGTGATTCTGGCCAACGGCACCGGCGGATTCGTCGGCACGATCGTGTCACCGTTCCTTCGGCGCACGATGAGCGAGCGCTCGATGTTCACGGCCGCGCTCTTCGGAGCCACCTCGGCGATGCTCGCCGCCGGCGTCGCGTTCGGTCGCGTGACGCTCGTCGGCGCTGTGTTCGTGCTCGGGCTCGCGGTCAGCGTGAGCCGGAGAGCACTCGACGCGACGATCCAGCGGCAGGCGCCGCATGCGCGACGCGGCCAGGTCTACGCCGGGATCGAGACCTGGTTGGAGCTGGCGTGGGTCATCGCTGCGTGCCTGGCTGTCGCTGTGCGTGTCGCCCCATGGATCGGTGTGTTGGCGCTCGCCTCATTCCTCGCCCTCGTGTCCATCGCCCACATCCGGAACCGGGTCGGCATGGGACTGCTCAGACCCGTCGTGGCGACGCCGCTGTGCGATCGGTTGCTGATGCGGGCCGAGACGCTCGCTGATCACCACTTTCTCGACGAAGCGGTCGTGGTCGCGTTGGCCGCCCTGCGCGAGTGCGAGCGGCAGGGGTGCGACACCGGCATCTCGTCGGAGGAGCGGCGGTTGCTGCTCAGCGAGATCGATTCGATCTCCCCGGAACAGGCTGCACGGGTCATCGCCCAGGTTCGCCATCACGTGATGCACCGCAGCTGATCGATGTCCCTTCGTGCCTGGCGACGGACGGTGATCGGGCTGACGGTGCGTGGTCGTCACAGACGCAGAAAATCGAGTGCGCAGCTCGCGCCTGGATGTCACACTGGATGTCGTGTCGACGTCGACAGCCCGAACAGCGGGTGATCGGTTCGGAACCCGGGAACACCGATCCGAGCCCCATTGCGCTGAGCAACGACGGCGATCACCGTGGCGCCAGCGCATCGATGTCCGACGTTGGTTTCTGCAATCCGTCGGGCTGCGGCGTCCCGTCGAGCGAATCGACCGGCTGAGAGCGAGGTTGTCATGGCGATCACCGCACCGACCGGGTATCGCAACCAGTTGCTGAGCCTCGACGAACTGCACCGTCGTCACGCGCTCAACATGCACCCCGAGTTCGCACGCCGGCTGTTCGCCTGCATCGAGGCGTCCGGTGGTCTCGTGGGCATCGGCGGCGGTTGGCGATCGTCGGAACAGCAGGCAGAGAGCTACGCACGCGACCCCAACACATTCGCCCGCCCAGGAACCTCGTTCCACGAGAGCCAGCGGTTCCAGTCCGGGGTCGATGTCTACGCAGCGGTCGACACGGTTGGCCGCGACGGAGAGAACGATCGGGCCTGGACCTGGTTGCGCGACAACGGTGGACGGTTCGGACTGCGGACGTTCTGGGACGTGAACGGCGAACCGTGGCACGTCCAGTGCAACGACATCCCGGCCGGAGTGACCTCGTGGAAAGCGGCAGGCTCGCTGGATCCGCGACGCATCGACCTTGCCGGCGATGCGCCGGTCGGCCACGCAGCCCATCCCGAATACGAGCCTCATCCCGAGAACGACGACAAGCCTGTGCTCAAGCTCGGCTGGCACGGCGAACTTGTTCGATACGTTCAGCTCGTCATCGTCGCCGAGGCCGGAGGCCGTCTCGTTCCGGACGGCGACTTCGGTCCACGAACAGACGCTCGCGTCAAGGACCTGCAGGCGTTCGCCTCACTGGCCCCGACCGGCGTCGTCGACTGGAACGGAACCTGGCAGTTCATCGACCAGTTGGCGGGTCATCCGCGGCCACCCGCTACGCCGGCGGCGGAGCCGGTCGAGCGAGTGACCACCGGGTACTACTGGGTGCAGCGGGGGGATTCCCCGTGGCGGGTCGCCGAACGTGTCTATGGCCGCGGCGACCAGTTCGGGATGCTCGAGCCCGCCGACCCGGTCGCACCGGGTTTCGTCGCCGCCGACCATCAGATCCGTCTCCCGGGCGTCGCCGGTTGCACCACCGTCGTGCGTTCCGGCGAACGACCCTGGGCGCTGATCGGTCGGTTGCGGCCCGGCACCGATCCGGCTGCGTGTCTCGCGCGCTTCCACGAACTCAACGGAGGGGAGCATCGGATCCTGAACCCAGGCGACGTCGTCTTCCTCGACGACCCCGGCGCACCTGTGGCGGCCAACTCGTGATCTGACGTTCGTGCGAGGCGCGGTCAGGCCAGGTGCCCGAGCAGGTCACGGGTCACGCGCCGAGGATCGCTCTCCTCCAGCCAGCGACCGACCCGCATCGCCCAGGTCGTCGGTCTGCCCGGATGGGTGACCAGATCGGTCAGCACGCTCACGAGGCGGTCGATCTCGGCGACGTCGCCGACCCGTGACGGGCCGTCGAGTCACTCGAGTCTGACCGCCGAGCGCCACGCCTGCGCCCGCGCCGCTTCGAGTGAGAAATGAAAGACACGGCCGCCGCCGCGAGAAGCCGCGATGTTGACCCACGCCGAGACGCGCCCGAGATCGCGGAGCACATCGGGCATCGTCTCCGAGAGCACGTCGTTGACCGCGTCGAAGTCGGCCCGCATGCCGCCGATGCCGTCGCGGTCGGCTGCGAGCTGGATGACGACTTGCGGAAGGTCGTGATTGACGTGGGCGTTGATACCGGCGAGCAGATGCTGGACGATCAGGAGGCGGCCGTCGTCGGCGACGTTCCGGCACGCCTGCCAGCACCCGGGTGGGGTGGTCGTACCGGTCATCGCTCGGAGATACCACTCGGCGAACGCCTCGGCGAACCGCGCCATGCCGGCGCCGTCGTCGAAGCGACCGGCGGTGGCAGCGTCCCGGATCCGATCGGTGACCCGCGCGTACATCGCCGGGAAGTAGCCCGAGGCGTCGTCGGCGTCGAGTGCGACCCCCCGGAGTGCGTCGATCGTGTCGTCGAGCATCGACCACGAACGTACCGCAGCGGCGTGAGCGGCGAGCCCGGAATTCCCATCGATCACGTCGGTGGCCGGTGGTAGTTTTCGCGACGACCCAAAGGGGCACGCATGAGGCTCTTCCTCAGCTATCGACGGGACGACACCGGCGGCCGCGCCGGACGCTTGTTCGACTCGCTCGCGATGCGCTATGGGCGCGATGCCGTGTTCCAGGACGTCAACACGGTCGAGCCAGGGTTGAACTTCGTGCAGCAGGTCGAGGTGGCGATCAAGAGCAGCGACGTGGTGCTCGTCGTGATCGGTCCGAGGTGGCTCTCGAGTACGGCGCCCGACGGCGGTCGGCGCGTCGACCAACCCGACGACTTCGTGCGTCGCGAACTCTCCGTCGCCCTCGATGCCGACGTGCGGGTGGTGCCGGTGCTCGTCGACGGCGCGACGCTCCCGCCCGCGAAGGAGCTACCCGATGGGCTCGTGCCACTGCTCGAACGCCAGGCCGTCAGCATCGACGACGTGTCGTGGCACCAGGACGTCGACGCGCTGATTCGACGTCTGGAGGGAGAACCGCGACCCACTGGCGTGCCCGAGCGCCGGCGGATGTCGGTCGGCCTCATCGCTGCACTGGTCGCCACGGTCATCCTGATCGCTGTTTCAGCGTTCGTACTGACCCGACGGGGAGGCGAAGAGGGTTCCACGACGCCCGAACCGCCGGTGTGTCCGGAACCGCGAGCCTCGTGGACCATGATCCCGCTCGTCGACGACCCGTCGCTGGAGGTCGATTACGACGTGCGCACCCTCCGCGTGCGGGTGGAGAATGCTTATGTGGTTCCAGAGGCGAACGGGACCCCGAGGATCGTCCTGGACCTCCTGGTCACCAATGTGACCGACCCAGCGACGCCCGGAACCGAGCTGGGGTTCTATTACTCCTATGACGCTCTTGACGGCCTGTGGGTCGACGGCGTCGCGAGCGAGGACGTCGCGTGCGCCAACCTGCGCGGCGGCAGTGCCCAGCTCGGTCCGACTCAGGCGGTGCCGTCGCGAGTGGGGTACGACACGACCCGCGAGACCGACGGCGCGCTGTTCCAGCTGGCGATGGCCGGAGGCGTTGTTGCCATCAACTCACCGTGACCGGCATCTCGCCCGGCTCGACCGACGGAAATCGGGACGGCCGCAACCCGACGTGTGACAGACTTGCGACGGCCCGGGGCGAGCGCCAACGAGCCCGGGGGTGATGCGATGGCAACCGAACCACTCGACGACGACATCTGGGTCGTGGATTCCCCTGCGATCGGTACCGGACTCCAGGCGCGACCGTGCGGCGATGCGATCCGCCCAGCGGTGCCACCCCGTGCGGACGATCCGATCGCGATGACGTTCTCCGGTGGCGGATTCAGGGCCACACTGGCATCGCTCGGCATGGCGCGACTCGCGGCCGACGTCGGAGCGCTGAAGGACCTCCGGTATCTGTCCTCCGTGTCGGGCGGATCGGTGGCCAACGGTCTGATCGCACACGTCTGGCCGGCACTGCGCGCCCGCCGGTTCAGTGCGGCTGCCGTGGACGAACTCGTCATCGATCCGTTTGTCGAGCGGATCGCGAAGCGTTCGCTCAAGCGTTCGCTGATCATCGGCATCTGGCGCACGATCGGTTCGAGCACGCGGACCGACCTGCTGGCGCGTCGATTCGACGATTGGTTCTTCGACGGCACGCAGCTCGCCGAACTCGACCCAGGGGTGCGATGGATCGTGAACGCGTCGAACCTGGTGACGGGTGTCCGATTCACCTTCGAGCGCGATATCGTCGGCGACTACACGATCGGGCTGGCGTCGACCGCCGGCACGAAACTGCGACTGAGCACGGCGGTCGCGGCTTCCGCCGCCGTGCCTGGCGCGTTCGCACCGATCCGGTTGAACGGGGTCACGTTTCCGTGCGCGACGGTCGCGCCGGCGCTGCTGGACGGCGGCGTGTACGACAACACGGGTCTCGAAGCGATCGACTCGGAGCGGTACCGCGATGTCTTCGTCATGACGTTGAACTCGGGAGGGCTGCTCCGGCCCGGTGTCTACGGCAAGGTGCCGCTCGTGCGTGAGCTGGCACGCTCGAACTCGCTGCTGTATCGGCAGAGCACAGCACTGCGCACGCGCTGGATGGTCGATCGATTCGAGCATGCCGCAGAGATTCCGCCCGGGCGGCCACTGCCTCCAGGCGCTCGTCGCGGTGTGCTCACCGGGCTCGCCACGGAGTTCCCCGACCCCGGCCCGGATGGCCTTCGACGTTGGCGTGCGACCCACCGGGAGATCATCGAACACGACGGAAAGCACCTTGCGCAGGTGCCGACCGTGTTCGACCGCCTCGACGAGTCGCTGTGCAGGGCACTCGTGCACCGGGGGTGGTGGCTCACCGGGGCCGCGCTCGCGATGTACCACCCGGTTCGGCTCGGTGACCCTGCCTCGTTCGCGGCGCCTCCGACGTGACCGGCGAACGCACGACTGCGGGGTGGAGCCCTCATGCCGCTTGACATCCGACGCGTCGCGGTCGAACTCCTCCGCCACGGTCCGCGTCACAATCAACTGCTCTCTCCTCTCACCGACTACCTCGCCGTGTGCGGCGACTTCCCGGGCGGCGTGGTGCATGTGCCGTACGAACATGCGGAGGCCCAGAACCTGCTCGACGACCTCCGCTACACGGTCTCGTCGGCGGAACCGTCCGATCGTCTCTCCGTTGTCAAGGACCGCGCCGGTACGCAGCTCGCCGCGATGTTCGCCTCGGTTCCCGGGCTGGCGGGGGTGTTGGCCGGCGAGCACTCGCAGAACGGGTCGATCACGCATCTTCGCGTCATCCTGTCCGCCGCCGAGCTCGCACTGCTGCCCTTCGAGCTGGCGAAGGTTCCGGTCGGCGCCGGAAGCGTCGGCGATGACTGGCTCGCGCTCCAGCCCGACCGGCCACTCTGCATGACCCGCCACGTTCGCGGTGTCCCAGCACCCAACGGGTGGCCCAACAAGCCCCGGATCCTGTTCGTGTCGGGAGACGACGTGCCGTTCGAGCAGCACCTCGACGTGTTCCAACGGGTTCTCGAACCATGGCGTACCGACGAGCTCTGTCGCGACCCGGACTCGGACCGCCACTGGTCGAGCGAACTCCTCACGGTGATCGAACGCGCATCGCTCGACGAGATCCGCGCGGCGACCGTCGACCAGGCGTTCACGCACGTGCACGTCCTGGCGCACGGGGCCGAGATCGAGGGCCGGCGCACGGCTCGCCACGGCATCGCCCTCGGCGACCGGGTGGTCACAGGCGGCGACCTCGCGCTCGCGCTCGCATCGTCGATCGCCGGAGAGCGTGACCTGCCGAGCGTCGTCACCCTCGCGGCGTGCGACAGTGCGGCCCAGGGCTCGATCGTCACGCCGGGCGGGAGTGTCGCCCACGATCTGCACGCCTCGGGGATCCCGCTCGTGGTGGCGTCGCAGTTCCCGATCAGCGAGCAGGCCTCGGTGCCGTTCACCGAGGCGTTCTATTCGGGCGAGATGCGCGGCATCCACCCGTTCGAGACGCTCACGAAGGTCAGGCGGCTGTTGGCGACCCAGTTCGCGGACGAGCACGCGTGGGCCAGCCTCGTCGTCTACGAGGCGTTGCCCGAGAACTTCGACTCCTGCCTGTCGGAGCTGAATTACTGGCAGTCCCGACGCGCCCACGAGAACGCGATGACGCAGATCGAGCGGTCTGTGCTGTCGGATGAGTCACGGATGGACGAACTCCAACGGTCGGGCGTCCCGTTTGCCGACGACTTCCGATCACCGGCACCTGCCGATCTCGCCGCTGCGTTCCGGCGGGTGGGCGCCGCCGCCGAGCAACTTCCCTGCACGGGCTTCTACGCGGTCGAGTGCGACGGTCTGCGGGCGGCCGGGGCCAAACGGACCGCCGAGGTTGCGTACTGGCTGGGCCGTGCCCCCGACGTGACGCCCGCCAGACGGGACGAGTTGCTCGAGCACTGCCTGCACGACCTGGACACCGCACTCGGCCTCTACCGAGACGGGGTCCGCTCGCTGCTCTCGACGGCCGACGACCAGGCGCACCGCAAGGTGACGACGCACTGGATCGTCGGTCAGGTCATGCTGTTGCAGGCGATCCTCGGGCGCGACGTCGACATCGACCTGGGCGGAATTGCACGCGCAACGATGAACTTCGACTGCGATCACCCGGACGCCATGGTCCGGGCCTGGGCCACGGTCAGCGAGATCGAACAGGCGATCCTGGAGTTGGCCGCCGCCGGGGCATCGGAGGACGTCGCCGAACGTGCGCTGCGGTGTGCCCATGAACTCGTGCGTGCGGTCGGGGACGATGCCGAGCAGATCGCGACGACTCGACGACAGATGCGGCGGTTCGCGACGTGGTGGGGCGATGAGGGCTTCGTGAGGATGTTGCACGATCTCGGCGTCGATCGGCCCGTGTCGTGGGACGGAGCGTTCGGTGTGATCTCGACGGCCGCCGCGGTTGCCGACGTCCTGCTCCCTCCCCGCCGTTCGGCCATGTCGGCGACGTCCCGCGCGGCGCAGCGCACGGTTTCACCATCGGCTGCGGTCCCGGCGGGCGGTCTGCTCGCCGACGCGGTCGTCGCATCCGAGCCGCGATCCGGGACGTTCGAGATCGAGATGTTGCCCGCCCGCAACGGCGATTGTCTGTGGCTCGGATACGGACCGGCGGACAGCGCCGACCATCACGTCCTGATCGACTGCGGCGCGGTCGACGCCGCCGATCTCGCCGCGGACAGGGTGCGTTCGGTCACCGACGTCGAGCTGTTCATCCTCACCCACATCGACGCCGACCACATCAGTGGCGCGATCCCGCTGTTCGGAGACGCGGACGTGGCGGGCCGGTTCGACGATGTGTGGTTCAACGGATGGCGGCAACTTCGAGGGTTCCTCAGCGTCGCGCAGGGCGAAGCGTTCTCGGCGATTCTCGAACGGGCCGACCGGCCGTTCACCTGGAACGGCACGTCCGGCGCCGACGACCCGCCCCCGCCGATCGTCACCGACCCGACGGGTCTGCCCACGGTCCAACTCGGCGGCGGGATGCGGTTGACGGTGATGTCTCCGACACCTGCCGGCCTGCGCCAACTCGCCTCGCACTGGCATGCAGCACTGGCTGAACTCGACCCGCAGCGAGCCATGCTCGGGCGGCGCGCTCGCCCGAGCCCTCCTGAGTCGCCGTCGACGCTCGATCTCGAAGCACTGGCGGCGAGCGGGCCGACCAAGGACACGAGCATTCCGAATCTCAGCAGCATCGCCGTGCTCGCCGAGTTCGGTGGTCGCGCCGTGCTGCTGACCGGAGACGCCCACGCCGATGTCCTCGCGGCGTCGATCCGCACCTTGCAGGCGGAGCGTGGCGCACCCGGTCAACGGCTCCGTCTGGATGCCCTCAAGTTGTCCCATCACGGGAGTGCGAATGCGACCACCAGGGAACTGCTCGAACAGGTCGTCTGCAGCAACTACCTGATACCGACCGACGGGTCGACGTTCTACCATCCGGACCGCGAGGCGATTGCCAGGGTGGTCGTGCACGGTGGAACGAACCCGACGCTCCACTTCAGCTACCGCACCGACCTCAACTCGTTCTGGGAGGATCCCGGTCTGCAGGATCGGTACCGGTACTCAACGGCCTACCCCACGGACGAGAGCGGTTTGATCGTCACCCTGTGACCCGGAGCGTCGCGTGTCGAAAATCGCAGGCACGGCACGGTCATTCCGTCCTACTGTGACGTCATGCACCGATTCACGTGCGCCCTCGTGGCTCTCGTGATCGTCGGTTCGCCGTCGCCGACGACCGCCGGATCCGAGTCACCGGACATCGCCACGGTCGTGCTCGCCGACGTCGGTGGCGGGTTCGCACCGACCGATGACGCACCGGGTCAGACGGGTTCGTTCACACGGAACTTCACGAATGGCGCCCGCAGTCTCACGATCACCGGATTCGCGGTCACGACGCCGCCGGGCCCACGTGTGATGTTCGATGCCCTGACGACGACAGAAGTCGGTATCGACACCGTTCCTGAGCCGGAGTTCGAACTCGGCGTCTGGCTCGTCCCGCCCGGAGGCGCACCGGGTGACTTCGGGTTCAGCGCGCTCGTCGTCGCGTCGGCCGGTCATCTGTTCGCGATCACGCTGAACCAGCCCGCCGACGATGGATTCGACGGCCCGAGCTTCGTGCGTGAGGTCGCGGGTCGCCAGGTCGCGATCGCCGGCGGCGAAGGACGTCTCGACCAGGCGGTCCGGACGCGTTCGGTCGATGACGCCGATCTGCTGCCCTTCCTGCCGGAGAGCCCTCCGGCCGGCTACGGGTTGGGCCCCGTCCCGATGACGGTGGCCGGGGCCGACGATCTCGAGGTCGACGAGTTCTCGGCGCCGGAGGCCGTCGCCTTCCTGAACGACCGGGCGAAGAACGTTGCGCGCGTGTGGGTCGGCAGCGATCTGAGCTTGGGGGTCGGCATCACCCAGTACCCGTACGAGATCTTCGCCGCCGCAGCACTCGGCGCGTCGAACAGCGTCGACCGTTCCGAGGCTGCCGTCGAGCTGGAGTCCGTTCTCCCGAACGCCGTTTCGTTCAACGACCCGGTCGGCCAGCAGGTTGCGGTCGTGTTCCGTCGCGGCGACGTCGTGGTGACGGTGCTCGCCGATTACTTCCAACCGTCCGCTGCACAGCATGCGCTCGATCTTGCGAACGAGACCGCTGCGCTGATATCGGATCGGCTCCCTCGGGGCGACACGTCGCCGTACACCTTTCCCGATCCCCCGGCTCGATTCGTCGGTCTCTTCCTGACGGCGATGTTCGTCACTGCCGCGTTCGGCGGCTCCACGGCGGTGGCTCGGGTTCGGGCCCGACGTGTGCGCCGGGGCTGGACCGAAGGAGCGACGCCGACAGCCGGATGGTCGGCCCCGGGCTCGATGGCCGGTCACGTGGTGGAGCTGGACGACGACGCCGCAGCGCTGCGTCGGCGAGGTCGCGTCGTCGCCGTCGTGCAGATCGTCACCGTCAACATCGGGGTCGTGGCCCTGGCGGGAGACTTCGCATGGGTCGGCGTCGGCGTCGCAGCGGTCGCGCTGCTGAGTGGCCTCGGCTTCAGCCGCTGGTGGCTCCGTCACGAACACGAGTTGCTCGGTCCGGCGGCGGCGCCGCCGGCGTTCCTCGTGCCGCGCTTCTGGGGCGCAGTGACCGGGGTGGCGGCGATGAGTGTGCTCGGCGTCGGCGTCGCATACCTCCTCAAGGGTGTTCGGTACATCATCCTCAGCCCGACGATCGCCCAGTTGCGCTGGTCGGATCTGTTCGGGTTCTCACCGCGGACCGTCGGCGTGGTGTTCGCGATCGGTGGCCTCGTCACGACCGGCATCGGCGCAATCCTCTACCGGATCGCGCGCTCCCTGGCTCGGGCCGGAGTCGCCCAGGTGCTCGCTGCCGATCCGAGGTCACCGATTCTCTACCTCCGATCGTTCGGGGACGACAGCGTGCCGCTGCCCACGATCGCCTCGGCGCGCCGGCCGCTCTTCGAACTGTTCTCGCTGCGGGGAGCCGACCCGTTCGAGGAGGCGGTGGCGTGGGAGCTGGACAGCTACGGCCCCGTCGTCGCCGTCGGCCGCCCCGGTGGATCTCTGCGCTCGCTCGGTGCCGCTCGGGAACACCTGTCGAACGAGACGTGGCACGGCGAGATCGCAGATCGGATGGTCGACGCCGGTTTGATCGCGCTGGCGCCGGGTGAGACCGAAGGGCTGACGTGGGAGCTGAACGCGATCGTCGAAGGCCGTCATCTCGCCAAGACGTTGTTCGTGTTCCCGCCGCTCGCTCCGGCTGCGCTCGATCGCCGATGGGAACACACGCTCGAGTTGTTGCGGGCGGCCGGGGCGTCGGTCGATGCGCTGCCGGTCGGCACGGCGGTGACGCACACGGTGCGGATCGAAGAGTCCGGTGCGCTCCGGGTCACGACGGCGCGAACCCGTGATGAAGCGACCTATCGGACGGCCGTTGATCGTGCCATGGAGCAGTCGCCGGCCCCCGTCATCGAGGGTTCAGTCGCATGATCACCACGTGAATCGCGGGTGGGAGACGGATGTCACAGTGCGTGGGCGATCGGCCCGATGGCTGGCGGCTTCCTCCTCGAGCACTTCTCATGGCATTCCGTGTTCTGGGTGAACATCCCGCTCGGAATCCTCGCGCTCACCGCCGGGGCGTTCATCATCCCGACGTCTCGCG
>JBDSBE010000148.1:0-7386 GCA_039921745.1 Ilumatobacteraceae bacterium
GTCGGAACGGTCCTGACCCCGAGCGGCAGGCCAGGGGGCACGAGCGAGTCGACCTCGCGGACCACCGCCGCCTTGTCCCAGCCGTTCAACTTGGCGTCCGCGACGTCGTGGGTCCGTACGGCACCGACTGCGAACAACCCGAACCCGAGCGCGGTCCCGATCGCGAGCAGCGGCGCCCCGGCCCGTCCGACGTGGTGGGTGACCACGATCACGGCGATGACGACGGCGAACAGCGCAGAGGCGACCAGGGTGGCGTGCCAGACGTCGAGGGTGTCCTTGCCGTTCACGAACGGCAGGACCCCGGCGATCATCGCCCGCACCCCGTAGCTCTTGCGGATCGAGTCGCCGTGCAGGGCCTCGATCGCGCCACCGAGCCCGAGGGTCACCCCGATCGTGACCGCGACGGTCGCGAGATCCCGTCGACGGAATCCGCCCCGGACCCGCGCGATCAGCCAGCCGAGGCCGAGTACCAAGATCGGCCAGATCACCGCATCGTTGTAGCGGCCGTAGATGTATTGATCCTGGCGCCCACGGTCGGCCATGAAGATCGCGGAGACGATCACCAGCGGCGCCGTCGTGACGATCACGAGCCGAGCCAGGGTCGTGGTGGTCGATCCGGCCGGGTCGTCGGCGCGACGGCGCCGGATCGCAAGGCCCGTCAGCACCACCGTACCGAGTGCGGCCACTCCGAGCGTTGCGACCAGCTGGTACCAGAGCTGGCCGACCAGAGATTCGCCGACGTCGAGCGGCTGCTGAGCGCGGGTGATGACTGCGTCGACGGTGTTCTGGTCGGACGGGTTGTCCCAGATCCGGTCGAGCAGCCAGTCCTTCCACAGTGCCGTCGTACCGAACATCACGATTGCGGAGGCCGTCACTACGCCGGCGGCGATCCACCGCCGTCGCCACAGCTCGCGACCGGCCGTGAGCGCGACGGTCGTGGCCACGATGGGCAGCAGACGGGAGTGTGAGGTGTAGCCACCGACGCCACACGCAACGGCGGCGATGGCAGTCAGGAGCCGCCCGGAGTCGTAGTAGCGGATGAGGACCAGCAGCGTCGCGACCACGGCGATCGAGATGAGCGGCTCTGCCCAGATGAACGCTGACGCCGACAGCGAAGCGGGGGCGAGCGCCACGACCGTCGCGAGCACCGCACACGTCCAGTCGGAGAGCCCGGTCAAGCGGCGGGTGAGCAGCACGAGCAGCACCGCGCCGAGCCCGCCGAGCACCGCATTCACGCCGAGACCCCAGTGCACGACGGTCTCGGCCCGGTCGGTGAACCAGTAGATCGGCGTGATCAGCGTGCCCAGACCGGGTTGCCACGTCGCATGGTCGAACATGTTCCAGCGACGACGACCGGCGAGAAAACGGGCGATCGCAAGCTGGCTCGGCTCGTCGGGAGAGATGTGGACGACGTGGCGTGCCGACGAGAACCACAATCGGACGAGCGTGACGCCGATCAACGTCGCCAACAGCGGGAGGCGGCGGACGGCGAGCGTGGCGGGGGGCGCCGTCTCGTCCACATGCACCGGGACGATGCTAGGGACCGGTGACGCCGATCGGGGGGCAGGCCGCAGGACGGCGACGTCGGTCAACTGAAGTCAAACGCGGTCAACTGCGTTGGTAGTTCGGCGCTTCCTTGGTGACTGTCACGTCGTGGGGGTGGCTCTCTTCACGCCCAGCGGTCGTGACCCGCATGAACCGGGCCCCGGTCCGCAACTGTTCGAGGTCGGCGGCGCCGGCGTACCCCATGCCCGATCGCAGGCCGCCCACGAGCTGATAGACGGTGTCGCCGAGCGGGCCGGAGTACGGCACCCGACCCTCGATGCCCTCGGGTACCAGCTTGCGACTCGTGGCTGCGAGCGCCGACTGCCCCGACCCCTCATCGGACTGGGCGGTGGCGTACCGGTCGGCGCCGAGCCCCTGCATCGCACCCATCGAACCCATGCCGCGATAGCTCTTGAAGCGGCGACCCTCGAACAGCTCGGTTTCACCGGGGCTCTCCTCAGTGCCGGCCAGGAGCGAGCCGAGCATGACGGTGGAGGACCCTGCCGCGATCGCCTTGACGATGTCGCCCGAGTACGTGATTCCGCCGTCACCGATCACCGGCACGCCGAGGTCCCGGGCCTTCTTCGCGGTGAAGTAGATCGCCGACAGCTGTGGCATCCCGGCCCCGGAGATGATGCGGGTCGTGCAGATCGAACCGGCGCCGACCCCGACCTTGATCGCATCTGCACCGGCCTTCGCCAGAGCCTCGACGCCCTCCTCGGTCACCACGTTGCCGGCGGTGACGGCGAGGTCGGGCCATGAACCCTTGATCTGCTCGATCGTCTTGATCACACCGGCGGAATGGCCGTGGGCGGTGTCGATCGCGACGGCATCGACGGCCATCGCCACCAGCGCCTCGACCCGCGCCTCGACGTCGTCGCCGACCCCGCACGCCGCGGCGCAGCGCAGGCGACCGAAGTCGTCACGCGAGGCATTCGGATAGTCGAGACGCTTCTGGATGTCCTTGACCGTGATCAGCCCGGCGAGCTTGCCCTTGTCGTCGACGAGCGGAAGCTTCTCGATGCGGTGCTTCTGGAGCAGCACCTTGGCCTCGTCGAGCGACGTGCCGACCTTCGCGGTGACGAGGTTCTCCGCCGTCATGAACTCGCTGATCGGGCGTTCGTAGTCGCTGCCCTCACAGAACCGGATGTCGCGGTTGGTGAGGATCCCGACGAGTTCTCCACCCGCGTTCGTGATCGGCACCCCCGAGAACTTGAAGCGGTTCATCAGCTCCTCGGCTTCGAACAGCTTCGAATCCTTCATGAGAGTCACGGGGTCGGAGATCATCCCGCTCTGGCTGCGCTTGACTTTCTGCACCTCGGCGGCCTGATCCTCGATGGACACGTTGCGGTGGATGACCCCGATCCCGCCGTAGCGCGCCATCCCGATCGCCATGCGGGCTTCGGTCACATTGTCCATCGCAGCGGAGACGAGCGGCACGTTGAGCTCGATGTCGCGGGCGAACGTGGCGGAGGTGTCGACCGCATCGGGCAGTGTGTCGGAGTACCCCGGGATGATCACCACGTCGTCGAAGGTGAGTGCGTCGTACCGGTCGAACAGTTCGTCATTGATGGCGGTCATGCGGTGATCTCCTTCGGTTGCGCGCACAGCGCGCGGATGGTGTCGACGAGTAGGCGGTGTTCCACTCGCCGGATGCGTTCGGTCAGGACGTCCAGGGTGTCGTCGAGTTCGATCGGGATGGTCTCGGATGCGAGGACCGGGCCCGTGTCGACGCCTTCGTCGGGAACTCGGTGGACCATGACGCCCGTCTCGGTGCGTTCACCGGCGAGCGCCTCCTGCCAGGCCCGCTCGATCGCCCGAGTCCCGGCGAGTTCGCCCGGTTTTGCCGGATGGAGGTTGATGATCTTGTCGGCGAACCGGCTGATGAACTCCGTGGTCAAGATCCGCATCCAACCGGCGAGAACCACGAGGTCGGGCTCGAACCCGGCGACGATCTCGGCGAGTCGGCGGTCGTACTCGGTGCGATCCTGGTCGGGTTCGGCGCCGACGTGGAGCGACGCAATCCCCGCTTCGGTTGCCCGAGCGAGCGCCCGGGAGTCGGAACGGTCGGAGACAACGGCGACCACCCGGGCACGGTCGGTGAGCGAGCCCTCGGCGGAGGCGTCGAGAATGGCCTGCAGATTCGACCCGTTCCCGGACGCCATCACCACCAGACGAGCGCTGGGCTGACGACACTCCTCCATAGGACGACGGTAGGCGCGCGTTCGTGGGGTCGTGCGCAGCGTGAACGAAAAGTTTTTGCGATTCTGCCAGTCCGGGCGTCGTGGCGGGTCAGGCGGCGTCGGATTGTTCGTCGTGGGGGGTTCGCCAGCGGGTTTGGCGGCGTTTCATTTCGTCGGGGTGGGTCCAGCCGAGGCCGATCCAGTTCCAGTCGAAGCGACCGCGGAGTGCGGGTTCGTAGGGCCGGACAGGTTTCGGGGGTGGAGTCGTGCTCGTCGTGGGTGGTGCGCTGCCTGGTAACGGTGAACCCCGGCTGGTTGTGAACACCAAATCGTTGAACTTGTCAGCGTTGCCGGCGATGCCGAGTTCGCCGAGGTGGTGGAGTTTGTGGTGTTTCGGGCAGAGGCTGACGAGGTTGGCAGTGTCGGTCGTTCCGCCGTCGAGCCAGTGGCGGATGTGGTGGATTTCGACGAATCGGTCGCCGGTGCAGCCCGGTACCCGACAGCCACGATCGCGGCGTTCGATGATGCGGCGGGTTCGATCGGGCACGATTCGGTGGCTGCGCCCGACGGAGAACGGGGTGCCGTCGCGTTCCCACACCGGCTGGACGATGCCGTCACACAGCACGTGGTGTGCGAGCGCCATCGGGATGTGCCATCCGTCGGTCGTCGTTGCCTGGCCCGCTGTGACGTCGATGTGGATCCAGGTCCGGTAGTGATCTCGACGTGATGGCGATTCGATCGTGTCGAGGGATCGGGCGCAGCAGTCGGCGAGTGCGTCGGCCCAGGTCACTGTTTCGTCGCCATCGGTGAAGCGTGCATCTTTGCGTTCGGTGAGCGCGGCTTCGATCCGGCGGCCGGTGTCGAGCCCGAAGTCGCCGTTGAGCCGCCAACGACCAGCGTCGGTGACACCGAACGACAAGCGATCGACGGGTGGTGTCGGTGCGGTCGTCGGTTCGGTCGGCGGTTCGATGGGTCCATCGGTCGGGTTTGGTTCGCCGTCGAACATCGTGGAGCGCATCGCTCGGCGGAGCTTGGTGACGGTCGAGATGGTGGCGATGTCGAGGAGTTGGGCGTCGGCCCAGGCGGGAGCTCTGACGACTTCGACGACCTGTTCGAGGGCGAGTTCACCGCGTTCGAACGCGCCGATGATGGTGGGGAATGAGCGGCGATGCTCGGCGACCCGCACGACTTGCCTCGCCCGCTCTGGTGACATGCCGAGCCGCCATGCCAGGTAGTGGGCCGGTGTGCGCATCCCGTGTTGGCTCCATTCATCGGAGGCGCTCAGGCGTTCGGTGACTTCGACGAGACGGGCGTTCAACACGTTCAACTGGCCGGCGATCTCACCCAACTCGGCGTCGAGATCCGGTTCAACCTCCCGTGTCGGAGTCGTCGAATCGGACATTCAGTGATCGTACAAATGTTCGATTCAAGTCACAACACCCCAGCGTATGGGATATACCGATCGCAAACCCTCGATCATCGCTCGAACCGATCAAACCTGTTCGGACGGAAGTGAGCGATCAAACTGACTTGTCTCAGGTACAACAGGTTCCGTACGAGTGGGGCGGAGTCCAACGTCGTCGAGTTCGACGAGACCTCGGCTGCTCAGAAGTGCCGGATGACAGCGGACGCCCCCAGATCGGCGTCTTGCTTCGTCGGAATCCACCTGGGCTTCGCGCAGATCGCCCATTGCGCGTTTGTGAATCCTCGTGTAAGACGGAGGTGCCGAGACCACGGGGGTGGTTTGGTGAAAGGAAAATCATGAAGAAGTCAGCGGCTATCGCGTTGATGGCGATGGCGACTCTTTCTGGGTCGGTTGTCGCAGGGGAACCGGCAGCAGCGAGTGGGTCCAATCAGATATCGGGAGTGAGCTCTGTGGACGATCTGGGCGTCTGCAACGAGATTTTCAGCGAGTTCACCCTGACGATGGAGGCCGGCAACGGAGACCTTGTCGGTTGCTGGTACACGGACACGCTCATCGTTGTGCAAGAAACCACGAGCGGTGTGTACCAAGAGCGCGGGACAGAAACGTTTATCGGGTGCTTGACCGATGGCGTTACCTGCGGCACTTTCAGCACGACCTACAAGTTCACCGCGAAGTTCGCGGCGGATGGCTCCGAGATACGCGGGCGCTGCGAACACCCGATTGTCAGCGGCAGCGGCACCGGTGACTTCGAGGGCGTGACGGGCCGTGTCGACTTCAAAGACGATGTCGTGACCGGCGAATTCAACTACCGGGGTCATCTGCGCTTCCCGTGATCTCGCAGGGTGATGAGTCCGAGTTGCGAGAGATTCGGTGCTCGTTGTTGACAGCGTCGTCGGCGAGCACAAAGCATCAACGGCACAGCTATCGGAATGTTACGTCGGTGCCAGTTGGAGGGCACCCATGTCGACGGTCGTTGCAGCCCGCGTGACCTCCTCAGGTCATGTACGGCACCTATACGTGCGCCAGTTCTCAAAGGCGCCAGCGACCGGTACGGGATCGTGCAGATCTGTCCTCCAGACTCAACAACCAGGGGAAAAGCCCTGGTTGTTGGCTTTTTTCGGGACCGGTCGTAGCGCCTCCGAAGCCCGTTTGGCGTGTGGCGTTCCTGGTGGCGTCTACAGCGTGGCGATCGGCGGTCGGTGAGATACAGCGGTCCTTCAGTGTTCGGATCATCAGCTGCTGCCACGTCTCGGCCTCGGTGGGTTGTGGTCCGAGCCCGGGATCGTCTCGTCGATCTCGTTCAGTGCCTTGGTTCATGCGTGTCCTGACGCGGCCACGACGTCGTCGTACCGGTTCAGCTCGTCGCTGCGTGCGGCATGATGGCAGCGGGGTCGGGGATGGTCGATGACGACGACTTCGTCCCAGCGCATGGTCCTGGTCGCTGGTTCGGCCGTGCTCGTTGACGAAATGCATCACGCATGCACCGTGTTGGTCGTCGAGGTCGATGACCTGTCCGAAGTTGTCGCGGTCGAGGGCGCGGACTCGTCGCCCGATCTCGAGGTGGGGTGCGTGCCGTCGCGGTCCGCTCGTCAGCGACCCGAGGCTCGGTCGGATCGCCTGCGGTCGTGAGCTACCTCACCAGCCAATCACAGAAGCCGACTCGGTGGATCGAGGCTCAGACTTCGCCGCGGGCGATCCTCGCGGCCGCACCGGCACGACCCCGCACCCCGAGCTTGCGATAGATGCTCGAGGTGTGATGCATAACGGTCTTGGCGGAGATGCAGAGCGTCTGGCTGATCTCCTTGTTCGAGGAGCCGTCTGCAAGCAGGGTGAGCACCTCGCGCTCGCGTCTGCTCAGCGGCAACATCGACGACGGGCTTTGCCCGGTCCGCCCTGTCTGAGTCGGCTCAAGCTCGACGCACAACTGCGAGAGGAAATCGATCGCGGTCCGTACCACGTCGTTCCACTGCTTGCGCCGGCCGCATGCCGCGCTGCGTTCGAACTCCGCATCGCCGAGCTGGCAGCGCAGATCGGCCACGAGCTGAGTGTAGGTGAGGCGCCTTGCAGGGCTGACGGCATCGTGAACCGAGGACGCGGGGTCGCCGTCCGACCCGGACAAGCCGGCAGCGACGAGCGGATGGCCACTGAGGGCTGCGATCGTGACGACGACGGGAAGAATGAGCGACAACTGCCGCAGCGAGCTGGAGCGCTGCAGCAGTTCGAGACCCTCGA
>JBDSBE010000149.1:0-12264 GCA_039921745.1 Ilumatobacteraceae bacterium
ACGTCCGCGCCGAGCACGTCACCGATCACCCGGGCAAGCCCGACCAAACCGACAACGCCGACATCGGCGTCCAAGTCGACGAGCAAGTCGACGTCGCTCTGCTCGGTCTCCTCCCCACGAGCCACACTCCCGAACACCCGGACGTTGCTCGCCCCACCTCGAGCAGCCGCCTCGATCACTGCCCGGCGACGACGGCGGAGACGACGACCCAGCGGCGTGTCAGGCAACCCCCGCCGCAACGTGGTCGACGGCCGAACATCCACCACCAGTTCATGGCCGGCCGCCTCGACCAGTTTCGTCAGCATCGCAAGGCCCGGCTCGCGGCGATCCGACTCATAGGCACTGATCACCGATTGCGCCACCGCCGCCCGTCGCGCCAACTCCGTCTGCGACAGGCCTGCCCGCCGACGAGCGTCACGGATCAGCGTTCCCGACCTCACGGTGAAACCATATCACGTATTGTCTATGAGCAACAAGAACCCGAAGGCTGCCAGGGCTCGGACCCTGGGGTCCATCAACGTTGGGCAACTCGCCGCCACTTGAAGCGACGCAGGCCCGCGGCCGACACGCAGGGAGTGACACAGACGCCTGCGAAAGCGAGACCATTCAGCGCTGTGGACTCTCACCCTGAATCGGCTCTTTGCTCACACCCAGACCCTGGCCACCAACCACGCTACGGCCCTGGGAGAACCAGAAAGCAACGAGCATTGAGAGGTCGCTTCAGCGAGCATCACGCCCTGTTGATCTCGGTGACCTCTTACAAGTGCTCTTGTTCGGGAACGTCACCGTGGGCGACGATCCGGACCCGAATGTCATCATCGGTCAGCCTGGCGACACGTAAGCGCAGCTCGAACACATGGCTGATGGCTCTCAAGACCTCGTACGGGTCGGCATCGTGGATCAGAAACTCCGTCGCCTGAACTTCGCCACCGCTTGCCGCTGAGATCTCGCGCAGCACGTCGCCGCCGTCGGGCAGGTTGTCCGTCGGAATGGCGATGACGCGCAGGTCGTGATCAGTCTCTCCGCCTCCGATGTCTAGCCCGATGACGTGCCACATGTTGTCGTCGAGGCCGACCAACTGTTCAATCCGGGCCCGCGTCATCGAGACGTCGAGTTGGGCTGTCCCTTTCATGTCCGGATAGGTGACATTCGCTTCGTCCCAGAGGTGCCCGTCAGTCATGTAGCCGGACCCTACTTCGCGCCCGGGTTTGAATTCCCGCCCCTTCCGGTGACACAAACGCGCCGAGCGGGGCTCCGTCAGCCGAGGTGAGGGAGCACGTGCAGGATGGCCGACTCCAGGCCCCTCTCGATCGCCGAGCTGATCGACGGTCACGCCGGTACTGAAACCGATCTGGCCGATCCCGGTCCATGAGCATCTGCTCTGCTGCCACAACTCGAGAGTCCCGGACCGGGTCCGCTTCCGTGGGATCCTTGATCCGGTTGGTGAAGGATCATCATGGGTCTTGGGTGAGTCCCATCGCCTCCCGAAATAGGCAATGACCAGGGCTTCTGGCCTGGTCATTTGATGTCGGAGGAACGACATCGCCGAACTCAACTGTGACTCGACTCATGCCGTGGAAGTGATCCGATGAACTTGCTTCACATCCTCTATCAGCGCAATCTGCGCTCGCGATGTCGCAGAAGGGGGACAGTCTCGGCGTGCCGCCGTGGTGGGGGCGGAACGGCCGTCTGGCGGAGAGGTTCAGCCGATCTGGATGGAGGCCAGGATCTCGTCGATGGCGGCTCGGTCCTGCTGCGAGGTGTCCGGGAAGTACGTCGCGGCGATCACGAGTCGGGTGCCGTTGACGTCAAGGATCAACAGTTTGTGGTGCTGGTTGGGTCCTTGTGCCCAGTAGTCGCCGCCACCTACCGCGTTCAACAGTTTGAAATCTCCGTAGGCGCAGTCTGCCTCGTTGTAGTCGGGGACCGTGAACTCGACCTGCTTTCCACGGAACCCGTCGATGGTGATGTCGCTCGCAGCGGTGGCGTCGAATCCGGGCAGGTTCGCCCACGCCAAGGCGAGATCATCAACGGTCGGTCCGACCGGGGGGTCGACCAGCACCGACGGGCAGGAATCGGTGTAGATATTGGCCACATAATTGAAGCCCACCGAGAAGATCGGGTCGGCGTCCGGCTTGGCCACGTACCAGTTGTCGTAATACACCCAGCCGGCAGGCACGGCGAACGTGACGCGAACATCCGAAGTCGTCGCACCGAGGGCGTTGTCCTCCGACAGGATCCAGGTGCCGGTTGTGGCTGCGACGGTGGTAGTCGGTGCCACAGTGGTCATCGGCGGTGCGACGGTCGTCGGCGGTGCGACGGTCGGTTCTGCCGCGGGCGCCGGTTCATCGTCGTTGTCGGAGTTCGTGCTGTAGATGGCGATTGCGGCGACGCCGATGACAGCAACGACAGCCGCAACAGCCATCGACACGCGCCGACGGTTTCCGGTGTCGCTGGTGGGTGATGAGTCGAGGGACACGTAGATCTCCTTTACTGGGACGAGGTGTGGTTCGCGTTCGAGGCGAGTGGCGTCGAGTTGGAGATGAGGTCGGCCTTCGTGGTCGTCCCGCGAGGCGCTCGCGATGCGTGCATGCAGGCGCTGTCGCAATGCCTCGGCCAGCGAGGGGTCGGGTGGAACTCTCATCTCGTCGTAGCGATCAGTCATGTCAGGTCCTCGGTGAGGTGGCTGCGAAGCTCGGTGCGCGCCCGCGCCAGCAGCGAATAGGTGGATGACACCGATGACCCCAACATCTGGGCGATCTCAGCAATGGGCATGTCGTCGACATAGGCCAGCATCAGCACCACCCGATGCTCGGCCGAGCAGACCGATAAATGATCGAGGATCTTGGCCGCCGACAGATCCGAAGACTCGGATTCGCGGGCACCGGCCCAGACCAGCCGCAGCTTGCGTTGCAGCCTCCGTTGGCGTCGCCATGAGTCCAGATAGCGCGAGCGGGCGACCGAGAGCAGGAATCCGACCGTCACATTTTCGATCCGTCCCTGCCCGAGCCGATCGACGACAGTCATCCAGCTGTCTTGCGTGAGGTCCCAGGCCTCGTCGCGGTCGCCGCCACACAAACGCAGTAGGTAGCCGTACACCACGGGCAGGGCCCGATCGTAGAAATCGTCGAACGGGACGCCATCGAACGCCTTCGCCGAAAGGTTGGCGTCAGCGCTCATCACACCCCTTACAACGAACAAGCCCCCGCAAATTTCCAAAAGAATTTCTCCTGAGGCGCTGCCATCCCTAGTTTCGCCCCCTAACTTGCGCTACGGCTCATCGTGGCGGCGCGTCCTATGTCGGCCTTCTGGCCGACATCGCCCGATGAATGAGTTCACCGGGACCGTCACGCGCTCCGATCTGCCGATCCGCGCTACCAACGACATCCGCTATGCGACCCACAACGCGCGTCGCAGAACGACGAAGGTCATCGACATAGAGATCGCGCCCGAACGGCGCATCGGCGATGTCCCGCAGCCGAAGTTTCGGAGACGCCCGCCCACCGGGATTCTGGGACGCGCATTTGGGCACGATCGGAGGGGACTGGTGCATCCCCGCCGATGGCCGTTCAGCGACGGCTTCATTCACGACTCGCCCGATGGGAGCGCATCGGTGGTCGCTGATTCGGGCGCCCCGTCCGGCGAGGACAGTTCGATGTTCCGTACCAGTCTCGCCATCCATCGCAGGAGCACGACCAACTCGCGCCGATCATCGTCGGTCGGCCGCCTCGTCTCGAGGGTGTCGGCCATCTGTTCGAGATTCGCAGACGTGATGTCGTCCTCGCCGCATTCGCCAGTCTGGATCTCGGCTCCGGCGACGACCTTCATACCGACATCTCCATCACGAGTCCGTGGGATCGTCGACCACGGCACCGACGACGCGGCCACACCGTTCACGACGACACCCTTTCACATGCATCACGGGACGTGAAAGGGACGATCTGAAGAATCCGGGCCGGCCTTCCACGCGCTTCTGAAGTACTCGGAGACCGTGTCCCCAAGCCGGTGATCGGGGGCAGTCGGCGGCCGGGATTTCGGGGCGCGCAGTATGGGATATGCAACCAAGCGCGTGGTGCTCTCCCGGACCGGTCGCCGGTATCAGCAGCGCCCCGAACTGCGCCTACCTGAAACCATGAGGCCCCAGGTCCAGCGTCGGCCGCTATTTCGCTCGGTCCGCCCACACGAAGCAGCCGATGGCCAGACCTCCGGCGAGAACTACCGAACCTGCGAGCGCAACCACGGGGTGAGTCACACGAACCAACACGTTCGCAGCCAGGAGGAACAACGCCACGACCGGGAGGCGTTCGGCGACCCGAAGTTGTTCGGCCGTTCAGCCCTTCGACAGCTCCTCGGCGAGCATCACAAGGATGCCGCTGGGGCCGCGGACATACGTGAGCTTGTAGATGTCATCGTAGGTCGCGACGCCGCGCAGCGGATGGCAGCCGTGTCTCGCGGCGACCTCGAGGGCTTGGTCGATGTCGTCGACCGAGAAGGCGACGCGGTGCATGCCGATCTCGTTGGGTCGGGTGGGTTCGGTCTCGATCGCGTCGGGGTGGAGGTACTCGAAGAGTTCGAGGTGACCGTTGCCGTCCGGGGTTTGGAGCATGGCGATGAGGGCGTGGTTGCCGTCGAGGCCGACGGCGGTGTCAGCCCACTCTCCACTGACCGTGTCGCGGCCGACGACGGTCAGCCCGAGGTCGGTGAAGAAGGCGATCGTCGCCTCGATGTCGCGGACTGCGATGCCAACGTTCTCCAGTTTGATGGGCATTCATTTCACGCTACCGAGCCGGGTCGACTCGTCCGGCCGACGCGCGCCCTCCTTCGGTTCGAGTCCTACCACGGGGATCGCTGGGCGGCACCAGCGCGCTGTGTGCTTGGGGTAGAAATGGGTGATGACCACCTCCATCGTCTCCCGTGGGCTCGACCAGCTTGGTGCCTTGCTCAGCGCCGTCACGCCCGAGAACGCCGGGGGAGCGACTCCGTGTTCGGAATGGACCGTCGCAGAGCTGAGTGACCACATCGTCAACAGTGTCGCGGGAATGGCCACCATGGCGCGGGGCGGAGACCCCGACTGGGCGGCTTCGCCCCATCACGATGACCCCGAATCGGCGCTCCACCGGGAGGGCGCAGCGTTGGTCGAGGCGCTCGATGCCAGCAGCGGTGCGTTCCCGGAAGGGATGGCCGCCGCGGAACTCGCCGTTCACACCTACGACCTGTCGACGGCGCTGGACACAGCGACCGTCAGTCTCGATCCCGAGATCGCGGAAGTGGGCCACGCCTTCATGACCTCCTCGATGACCGACGACATGCGAGGCGACGCGTTCGGTCCCGAGCAGTCGGCACCTGCCGACGCCGACGCATACCAGCGCATCGCCGCCTTCGCCGGCCGATCCGTGTGACCAGAGGCCGAACCTCGACACGGACTGGCGCCGAAACGCTCCAACGATGGTCCTCTGCGCACGTCAGAACTTGAAGCGCGTGAGCCCGCCTGGGTCGACTCCCAGCACCACGGTCGCAGCGCGGGGCTCGATGCGATAAACGTGCCATGGCGGCGGGCCTTGGGCTGGCGCATTGAAGGGTGCGGTGATCCCGGTTCCGCTCGTGTCGAGTTCGGCCGGCCATCCGCCGTCCGCCCAGCCCTTGGCCGCCCGTGCCAAGTCGGCGGGGTCCGTCACCCGCGAGGCGTGGCCGTCGACGACGACGTCGGCGTCACGAACCGCGACGGCGATCGAGCAGCGTGGGTCGCGCTCGACGTTGTGATGCTTTTTCGTGCGGGCACCGGTCTGGAACCAGAAGGTGCCGTCAAGCCAGAGCGCACCCACAGCGGTCACATGCGGGCTCCCGTCGTTATTCAGCGTCGTGAGCCACGTCGTGCGCGCGTTGTGGGCGTCGTGAGCGGGCGGCGAACCGTCGGCGATCCGCTCGACGATGCTGCTCCAATCGACCGGCGGTAGATCGTCGCCAATACCCAAGTTGATGGTCTCCATGATGTTTCCTCTCTTCTTTGTATGTAGACGAGCGGCGGTGCGTGATCTCATCGAACCGTGGCGATCGGCGAGCGCAACAGGTCGGTGTCGGGAGGGCCGCGCCCTCATCGAGCGGAACGATCGGCTGCAAGAGTGACCCAGAACGCCGGCTCAGCTCATCGGTCCCGGCGGACTCAGGTCGGATTCGAGTACACGTGATCGGCAGCGACGAGGACCGCTGTTCGTCGCTCGTCGCGCATCGTTCGGTCGTAGCCGTCCCAATCCTCGTGGGTGCCACCGGCTGCAGCGAAGATCGACCGAAGCAGAAGGCGAAGCCGATCGTCGTCGATGTCGGGATGTGAATCGTCGGGGCCGACCAACTCGGCAGTCCCCTCGACAGTGACCCACTGCCAGCCCGCACGAATTGTGATCGCGACTGCCAGATCCCGTCGCAAGAGGGAGAGCTTGCGAGCGCCTCCAGCGGTCACGAATGCCACCCGCGTCTCAGCGGTCACCGGATGGTTCACGACACCGGCGTTGACCACCGTGACGTGTGGGGCGCGATCACCGCGCCTGATCGCAACTGTGCTCAGCCCGTGCTCGACGGGAACCAACTGCGCGAAATCCGCGATGCTCGCCATGCCCACACTCCGATCGATCGACGTCAACACATCATGCCTCACACCAAGGTCCACCCTCACCGAACGCCGGATTGATTTCGTTACGCAAAGCGCGCAGTGGTTGCCACCCAGACCTGACAGTCGACACCATCAAAAGGTTCCACGTCCCCGGCACCCGTCGACACCACCGGCCTCGCGATCTCGATTCTTGCTCGGGCATGCACGCCCCGAAGCCGGTGTTGTGGGGCGGTGATCGGCCGAGATTTGGAGACGCGATTATGGGTCGGTTGCCGCTCGCGTACGTGCCGAACTGTGCGGGTCTGCGGGCGCAGGCTGGCCGTGACTATCGGGTGGTCTAAACCGTGGCGAAGGCTTGCGGCTTCGCCGGTGCTGCATCACGGACGCGAGCGGTCTGGTATGCGGTTAGGAGTAACTGCGAGTTGCCCTGTTGAACGATCTGCACTGAGTGACTTGCCTGGCGGCCTCCGACCTCAGGTGAGGAGCCCTCATGGGCATCAATCGTCGTTCGGTCGCGACGCGAGATTCCGAGCGTCGGCGGACGCAGTTTCTGTCCGTAGGCGCCATTCGTCCACGAGTCGATCGAGGGTGTGGTACTCGGGCGCCATTTGGCCGAATCCTGCAAGGGTGGACATCGGCATGGTGCCGACGATCCTGGCGAGTTCGGGATCGCTGAGGGGATCGGGTGTTCCGGCGGCTGCGGCTTCGGCGAGGAGTTGTTGCCCGACGGGGTCGGCGACCCACTCGTGAAGGGTGGAGTCGGCGGTCAGGCGTAGTCGCAGCGACGGTGCGTCGATCCGGCAGGTATGGACGAGGGGGAGATCTCGGGAGTGGTGGCCGACCTCGATGACGAAATCGCCAGGCTCGACGACCCATCGACCGAATCGCTCGGACCAGAAGGAGAATGCGCGTTGGTCGAGGTTGATTTGCACCTCATCGCTGGCCCCCGGGCCGAGTTCAACGCGTGCGAAGCCCGCGAGTTCGCGGATCGCTCGGTGCACGCTCGATTCGGGGTCGCGGACATACACCTGGACCACGTGCGAACCGGCAACGTTGCCGGTGTTCGTGACGATCGTGGACACGGCGGTGGTCAGGGTGCCGTCGGATGCGTCGCCCGACACCGCGACGGTGAGCTCGCTGAGTTCGAAGGTGGTGTAGGACAGACCGAACCCAAACGGGAAGGCGACGTCTTGGTGTTGTTTGTCGTATCCGCGGTAGCCGATGTAGAGACCTTCGCCGTAGCGAACGACCTGTGAGTCGCCGGGGAAGTTCAGGAACGAGGAGTTGTCCTCGAGGCGGTGGGGGATGGTCTCGGCCAAGCGACCCGACGGGTTGACCCGCCCGGTGAGGACGTCGGCGATCCCGCCAGCGGCTCCTTGACCGCCCAGCCACGCTTCGACGACTCCCCGGGACTGTTCGGCGACTTGTCCAAGTTCGACGGTTGATCCGTTCACGACGACGACCACCAGATTCGGGTTTGCGGTGGCGACCGAGTCGAGGACGCGGAGCTGGTTGCCGGGAAGACGCATGTGCGTCCGGTCGAAACCCTCGGACTCGTATGATCCGGGCAGACCGATGACCATGACCACGGTGTCGGCGGATCGTGCCAACGCGACGGCTTCATCGACGAGTTCAGGATCGTCTGCCTCCTCGTCGATTCGATAGCCGGCTGCGAAGCGCACTTCGGTCGACAAGGCGGTACCCAACTCATCGACGAGGTTCTCGACGCGCGTCGGGTTCACCTGTGACGAGCCGGCGCCTTGGAACCGTGGCGTGCGGGCGAACTCGCCGATCAACGCCACCGACGAGCCGCCTGCCAGCGGCAAGATGTCGCCGTCGTTGCGGAGGAGCACGATTGACTCGCCGGCCGCCCGGCGAGCTAGCGCGTGGTGGGCGTCGGCGTCGAAGGTTTCGTCGAGCTCGAGCACGTGGGCTCCCCGATCGACGAGGCGCAACACGGTGCGGACGCGCTCGTCGAGGAGCGCCTCTGATACGTCGCCGGTGAGGACGGCCGCCACGACTTCCTCGGGCGATCGTCCCCGCTTCGGGGGCATCTCCAGATCGAGGCCGGCCTCGAGTGCCGGCACCCGGTGGTAGACGGCACCCCAGTCGGACACCACCAACCCGTCGAAGCCCCACTCGTCGCGCAGTACCGTCGTCAACAGCCACGGATTCTCCGAGGCGGACAGGCCGTTGACCTTGTTGTAGGAGCACATCACCGTGCACGGCTGCGACGCCGTGACGACCCGTTCGAACGCCGGCAGATAGATCTCTCGCAAGGTCCGCTCGTCAACCTGCGCATCGACGCGGAGGCGGTCGTCCTCCTGGTTGTTGGCGGCGTAGTGCTTGACTGACGTGCCCACACCGCACGATTGGATGCCGTCAACGATGCCGACGGCGAGTTCACCGGCGAGGTACGGGTCTTCGGAGAAGTACTCGAAGTTCCTGCCGCACAGTGGTGAACGTTTCATGTTGATGCCCGGCCCGAGGATGACCGACAGGTTGCATGCCCGCGCCTCCTGGGCGAGCGCTTCGCCGACCGCGTAGAGCAGCGCCGGGTTCCACGAACTGGCGATCGCTGAGGCCGTTGGGAAGCACGTTGCCGGCAGACTCCCGCCGATTCCGATGTGATCGCCCTCACCTGGTTGCACGCGTAGTCCGTGCGGACCGTCAGCGACCATGACTCGTGGCACCCCGCAGCGCTCGACCGGGTGCGTCCACCAGAAACCCGAACCGCTCGTGAGTGCCGCTCGCTCCTCGAGTGTCAACATTGCGAGCACTTCATCGACATCGAACGCCATCGCTACTGCCCGTCCTCTCGGATCAGGTGTACCACAAGATGCTGGGTCGGGCGGCAGGCGGTCCCTCCTCTGCCAACAACCGCGTGCTTGATGGGTCGGGGGAATTCACGGCCGCGAGTCGTGCTCTGAAGCAGAGAGTTGCCCTAACATTGCCGGTCAACGCAACAACACGGGCGTCGTGTCGCCTGGTCGACACCACCGGGCCCGAAGCCATCAGGAACTCGTTTGGCGGCACAATCCCTCTCTGTCGAATGTCATCGTGACGCTGCTCACCCGATTGGCCAGCGCGGCCGCACTCGGAATCGCGGCGGTCTTCGGTCACAACGCCGACCAAGAGGTCCACTGGAGCGACCCTTCGAACTGTATTGCTGACGCGGAGGCCGACGACGACGAGCCAGGTGATGCCGAGCCACGTGCGTGCACCGGCGGACGGGAAGGATCACCGACGGTGGACTCGTGACAGCGATCGTCGAACGGTACGCGTCGTGGCCGTACGCCGACCAGGTAGACGTAAATCGGTCCGGGAGTCGGCGTGGCGCACTTGGCATTGTGTTCGTGGTTGCCGAGCATGTCGTTGCGGTGGAGGGCCTCGAGCGCTCGTGCCGCTTTGCGATCTGATCCAGTCGGGCTTTCGATCCAGGATGGACCAGTCGGCGTTGCGCTGCTGGCACGCATCTCGGGCAACGCGGCGTGAGCACACGGCTGAAACTGACGCTCGCGTCACATCTCGGCACCCAAGCATTTCCTCGCGCCGAAACTGACACCCAGGCAGCACTTCAGCCGGCAAACACGCGCATCGGCGGTGCGGTCGCTGCCGCTGATAACGCGAGCGCCGTAACCCGAGCACGGACGTCGGACGACCACTCGGACTGGCCATTGAGGTACGTCACAGACCTCATTCGGATCAGTCCGTCGCGAGTGCCCGGGCAGGCGTCCGATAGACGAACGTCCAACGGACGATCCATTGCGGCGTCATCCGAGTTCGCGCACGGGGGAACGTCTCGATTGAGGATCGCCAACCGGACAGTCATGTTCGTTGCCGAGCGTCCGGTGCTGGCAGATGGCCATCGGCTTCCGATGCCGTTCGTTCTCGGCAGCGACCACGAGCTTCGACCATTGGATAGGGTCGGAACCCTACGAGAGCGAGGAGCGGGCGCATGGCCGACATGAAGGTCTGGCTCATCACGGGGGCGGGTCGCGGGATGGGCACGGAGTTTGCATCAGCCGCGCTGAACGCTGGGCATGTGGTTGTCGCTACTGGCCGTAGACCTACTGAGGTCGCCGACGCACTCGGAGCCTCGAATCGTCTGCTTGTGCACACTCTCGATGTGACGAGCATGTCCGACGCAGACGCCGCCGTCGCTGCTGGCGTCGAACGGTTCGGGCGAATCGACGTGGTCGTGAACAGCGCCGGAGCGTCGTTCAAGGGCTACTTCGAGGAGATGTCGCCTCCACAAGTTGAGCAGCAGTTGGCGGTGAACCTGCTGGGTCCGATGAACGTCACGCGAGCCGTGTTGCCGGTGATGCGCCAGCAGCGGTCCGGTCACCTGATCGCGATCTCGTCGGGTGCAGGCTTGATGGGTTTCGAGTACTCATCGGTGTATGCGGCCTCGAAAGCCGGACTTGAGGGGTGGACGAGTGCGCTTGCGCAAGAGGTCGAACCGTACGGAATCCACACGACGATCGTGAATCCTGGATTCTTTCGGACGGGGCTCGCGAGCCCGGAGTCGCTGGTGTGGCCCGACCTGTCCGTCGATGACTACGCGGACCGGAGCGCCGCCCAACGCCAGTGGTGGGCCGCACAGGACGGAAACCAGGCGGGCGACCCCAGCAAGTTGGCGTCCGCGCTGTTGTCCATCGCGAGTGAAGATCCGCCGCCTCGCAGATTCATCGCCGGGGCCGATGTCATCGCGCTGGCGCAGCGAAAGATCAAACATCTCGAAGATGACATCGAGTCGCATCGAACGATGTCGGAATCACTGACGTTCGACGAGTAGCTGTCCCGCCCCCACTCCATCCCATCTGCTGCGAGACCCTCAGAGCGTTGTATCAATGTCGATCCTCAACCGGGCACCGAAGGGTTTGCTCGGCGCGACTGCGGCCGCGATACGAGGAGCTGTTCGGGCTCCACACCGCCCGCCCTGCCAGCGGGCAGATGCCTGCTTGTGCCCGCTCGAGCCTGGCCAGTGACTGCGATCGGGCGCCAAGCTTCACGATGCGGACTATCGGTCCGGGTGGTCGATCGATGCCGCTTCAGGCCTCTCGGCGTCGTCGATGGATGCCAGTTGCTCATGGGTGTCGGTGTTGGTTGACCAGCTGGCGAGCAGGGTCAGGGCGTCCTGAGAACGCGAGCCAGGCTCGGCGGTGTAGGTCAGAAGTGTCTGGCCGGCGTCGGCGCCCGCGCTGCGCTCCCCGTCATGCGCGCGCAGCGGTCCGGCCTGATCATCACGATCACACCGACGGCCGCGATCGTCGGTCAAGCGTTCTCGAGCGCGTACGCCGCTTCGAAGTTCGCGGCGGAGGGATGGATCGAGTCGCTCGCGCCCGAAATCGAGCCGTTCGGGATTCGCACGATGCTCGTCGAGCCCGGCTACTTCCGCACCGAGCTGCTCACGCCGGAGTCCACGACCTACGCCGGGCGCTCCATCGACGACTACGCCGAACGTACCGCCCAGATCAAGACCGGCCAACGAGGCATGAACGGCGACGAGGTCCTCGTCGACGTCGACGACGTGGCCGCCGGCCACGAGTCCGTGATGCGCTGGAACGACGAGACCGACTGGACGTGGTCGGCCGAGCCCGCCCACGAGGCACTCGTGTCACGCCACGACTTCGAGACCGTCCAAGACACCATGCGCT
>JBDSBE010000150.1:0-13142 GCA_039921745.1 Ilumatobacteraceae bacterium
CCATCGCGATCAGGTCGTCGCCGTCGAACTCCGCGGTGCCGCTCACGACCCGGCCGGGAGGCATCGGGATCAGGCGCAGCAGCGACATCATGGTGACGCTCTTGCCCGAACCGCTCTCGCCGACGACCCCGAGGAATTCTCCCGGGCGGACGTCGAAGCTGACTCCGTTGACCGCGTGGACCGTGCCGTCGGGCGTGTCGAACTCTGTGGCCAGGTCGGTGACGCGAAGGACGGTCCGATCGGCCGCGTCGGGAGTGCTCAACGTGTCACTCGCCCCGCATGGCCCCGATGCATGGACGGGACCATAGTCGCCAGGCCCGGCGGGTACCAGCAGCCGGTCGTGGTTTTTCGATCGCGGTGTCTCGGTTGCCCCGATCGGTACCGCAGCGCGAACCGGCGGTTGCTCAATCGTCGAGCCCGTCAGACGCGTCGCGGTCGGTCAGACGCGGGCGAGCATGCGGCGACGGCTCTCGTAATCCTCACGGTTCACGTACCCGCCGGCGAGGTGGCGGTGGCCGCTGTACGCGAGCCGCCCGTGGAGCACCCGCCAGTTGTCGAACACCATCGCGTCGCCGGGCTGCATCACCCGCTGCCATTGGAACCGTTGGTCGTTGACGAGCGTTTCGAGTGCCCGGAGCGCGCTGTAGAACGCCGCCATTTCGGCGAGGGGGAGTGAGAACGGGGCGCGGTCGTGGTTGTTCAACGACACCTGCTCGAGCACGCCGTCGCGTCGATGACGGAACACAGGCCGCTCGGCGCGGAGGTGGACGCCGTCGCCGATGTATTGACCCGGCACCGACACGCTCGACAGGACGTCGTAGGCGGATGGATCGGTCATCCGCAGCTGCGCGGCCACCCGGAACCCGTCGACCATCGTCGATTCCCCACCGTCACCGTTGAACGCCAGGCAGTGCAGCAGCTGGAGGCCGGGCGCATCTTGGCTGTAGGTGCCGTCGGTGTGCGGACGGAGTTCGAGCGACGTGTACGCGGTATCGGCCTTCGCGAGATCAGCCTGGAAGTCCCACATGCCACCGAACACCGTCTCACGCACGTAGCCGACGCGCCGGATCAGCGCATCGGTCGCGACCGGATCGGTCGGGACGTCGGTGACGAAGCAGAACCCGAACCGTGCGACGCGGTCGAGCCATTCGGCGAGCGCGTCGTCGCTGCCCATCACCTCGTCGTGACCGATGGTCGGCCAGTGTTCGACGATCGACGCCCCGTCCCACAGCATCCGCTCGTCGTGCAGGTCGCTGCCGACCAGTGGCTCGCAGTGCTCGCGCAGGAAATCGACCGGGATGATCGACGGCGACTGCGTGAGGTCACTCCAGTGCACGACGACCCGATCGTGTTCGAGGACGGCGTCGGTGCCGCGCAGCGCGGGGTCGACGCCGGCCGTGAAGAGCTGTCGCTGCATCGTCGTGGGATGCATCGTGACGTCGTCGTGGGAGTGGTCGCGGAGCCAGAGCCAGAGGTGGGCAGCCACCTGGCCGTCGCTCCATTCGACCCGGAGGGCGTCGGGGTCGACGACGAGTTCGACGATGGTCGTCGGTTCGTGCTCGTCGACGTCTGAGGGTGCCGGATCTGCAGGCCGCATGTCGGTCAGTCAAGCAGAGTCCGCACCGCAGTCAGCGCTCGACGGGCGCGGGTTCGCAGGGCCGCTGTGGCGCGGACGATGCGATCATGGGGCGTGCCTGATCGCTCCCACACCTCCGCGTCCCACGTACGCAGGACGGTCGTGTTCGTCGCCTTCGTCACCAGCGTGGTCGTGGGTCTCGGGATGATGCTGATCGCGGATCGGACGGTGCGATGCGTTCGGTGGGCGTTGCCCGGCTGATCGGCCGTCGCTGCTCGCCGACGATGTCTTCGGAACGGCGGCGTTCGGTGCAGTCCTGGTGGTGGTGGCGATCTCGCTCCGTCGCGGCGCCCGGATCCCCGTCGTCGTCGCCGCGACGGCCGTCACGGCGGTGGTCGTCGGGCTGATCGCTCGATCGATCGCGTCCGGATGACTCGATCGGATCTGGATGATGTGGTGCGAATCGGACCGCCGAGATCGTGAGGTCGGGACCCGAGACCCTACGTTCGGTCCCATGGCGCAACGGGTCGAGTACGACGAGTTCGGGATGTTCCACGAGAACGCCTCCGAGTTCGGGCTCCCATTCGAATCGTCTCCGAGCGTCGAGCGGCTGGCGACGGAACTCGGCGACGGGCGACGGCTGAGCACGCTGCGGTGGGGCACGGCCTCACCGGAGATCGTGCTGATCCACGGTGGTGCGCAGAATGCCCACACCTGGGACACGGTCGCGTTGGCGCTCGACCGTCCGCTGATCGCACCGGACCTCCCCGGGCACGGACACTCCGACAGCCCGGCGCCCGGTGTCGGCACGGGCGCCGCGGCCAATGCGGACGACGTGATCATGGCGGTCGATCAGCTCGCGCCGGAGGCCGGGCTGATCGTCGGCATGTCGCTCGGCGGGCTGACCGCGATCGCGCTGGCGTCGAAGCGGCCCGATCTCGTGCGCCGACTGGTGCTGGTCGACATCACCCCCGGTGTCAGCGGGGACAAGGCCAAGGCGATCCACGACTTCGTGCGCGGCCCGGCCACATTTGCGAGTTTCGGCGACCTGCTGGCACGCACCATCGAGTTCAACCCGACCCGATCCGAGCGATCGCTGCGCCGTGGGATTTTGCACAACGCGCTCCAGCTCGACGACGGCAGCTGGGTGTGGCGTCATCGTCGCGACGACTCGAGGGTCATGATCGACGGCGACGACGTCCCGCGCGACGTGACGTTGTTGTGGGACGACCTCGAAGCATCGGGCGCGCCGTTGACACTCGTGCGCGGGATGCGCGAGCAGTCCGTTGTCGTCGACGACGACGTCGCCGAGCTCCTCAGGCGGCGACCGGATGCGTCGGTGGTCGAGGTCGACGCCGGCCACAGCGTTCAGGGTGATGCCCCGATCGAACTCGCTCGCATCATCGGCGAAGCGCTCGATCGACCCACCACGTCAGCCACCTGACCATCGCCGGAGGGGGCTGACCTCAGCCGGCCGGGTCAGACGGGGGTGGGCTCGTCGACGAGCTTGGTCGACGGGAGCGAGCGCAGGCCACCTTCGGCGAGCTCGCGCAGTGCGGCGACCGGTTGGGGATCGCGGAAGTACTTGGTGTCGGTGTAGTCGGGCGTCTCGGCCGTCGGGTCGTCCGCCCACCATGACGCCTCGAGCGCGATCCCGTTCGGATCGGTGAAGTAGATCGACCGCATGAGCCCGTGGTCGACCACGTCGGTGACCTCGGTGCCGACGTCTTGGAGACGTCGACGCAGCGCGACCAGCGCCTGCTCATCTGGCAGATCCATCGACAGGTGATCGAACTGACCGGCCCGCTCGTCGTACACGCCGGCCGGCTTGGAGATCATCGGCGTGTGCTTGCCGAGATACTCGAAGAAGGCGACTGAACTCTGCGGGCCGAACTCGAAGAAGTAGTGCCGGAACGTGTCGGTGCCAATGGTCGCGACCAGCGGCGCTCCCATCACGCCGTGCCAGAAGCGGACGGTTGCGTCCATGTCGTTCGTGATCAGTGCGAGATGGTTCAGCCCCTGCCACGGCACGCCAGGGTCGGTCGAGCTGGTTTCGGCGAGATCGGTGATGTCGTTCATGAGAGCCCCTTTAGTTGTGAACGCAACGATACCACGTTCCGGTCGATCCCGCCAGTGCCGGGTGCATATGGTGATCCGATGGATCTCCAGACGATGACGTACGAGGTGCGCGAGCGGGTCGCGCACCTGCGATTCACCCGGCCGGAAGGCGCCAACGCCGTGAGCCCGGCGTTCTCGGCCGACCTGCGCGCCGCAATGGTCGAGATCGAGTTCGACGACGACGTCAACGCGGTCTGCGTGACCGCCGAGGGCAAGGTGTTCTGCGCCGGTGGCGACCTCAAGCTGTTCCACGAGGCCGGCTCCGGGGTCCCCAATCTCGCCGCCGACATGCTCGTCGACTACCACGGCGCGATCTATAAGATGAACTCGATCCCCAAACCGTTCGTCGCCGGGGTGCGCGGCGCGGCGGGCGGCGCCGGCCTGTCGCTGATGAGTGCGTTCGACCTCGTCGTGTCGGGGACATCCGCCAAGTACACGATGGCGTACACGCGAGCCGGCGTGACGCCCGACGGGACGTCGTCCTACTTCGTCGCCCGCCACATCGGTCTGCGTCGAATGCTCGATCTGACGCTCACCAACCGCGTGCTGACCGCCGATGAGGCGGAGTCGTGGGGCCTCGTGAATCGGGTGGTCGCCGACGACGACGTCGATACGGCGACCGCGGAACTCGCGCAGCAGCTGGCGGACGGCCCGGCCTGGGCGACGGGCCATGCGAAACGCGTCGTGTACCACGGCTACGACGCATCACTGCCCGCAGCGGGCGAGTTCGAGGGCGCCGTGATCGCCGAGTCGATGGGTCGCCACGACGGCCAGGAAGGGATCGCGGCCTTCGCGGAGAAGCGCCGACCGGACTTCACGGGCGGCTGAGGGCCCGGGTGCACTGCGGCTCAGCGGCGGTGCGCTGGGTCCTGCCGGTAGAAGTCTGCCAGCCGCTTGTAGACCCTGGGGTGACGAGCGAGGAGTTCGACCGGTCGCGTGAAGAACACCTCGCTGGTGACCGCGAAGTACTCGGCGGGGTTCGTCGCCCCGTAGCCGCGGATCAAGCCGTCGCTCCCGCGACGCCGGAGTCGCCGGAAGTTCGTGCCGAGGGTCTGGACCCACGCCGATTCGTCGTCGGTCGTGGGGAGTGGGGGCATCCCGTCGGCGGCTCCGTCCAGCTGGTCGAGTTTGTGGGCGAACTCGTGATAGACGACATTGACGCCTCGATCCGGGTCACCGAGTTGACGTTGCACCGTCTGCCAGTCGAGGAGCACGGGGCCACGGCCGTGGCCGGATTGGCCGGCGAGGTACTGCGGACCCGAGGTGAACACGCCACGGGCGGGGCCCGGTCGGTCGCCACGGGTCACGATCGTGCGGCCGTGGACGATCACCGACTTGACGTTCATGTACGGGTGCGTCCTGGGGTCGAACCCGGCCGTGAGGAGCGCGGCGTGCGCCGCGATCGCGTGCACCATGGCGGACGTGATCTCGACATCGCGGGCACCCTCCCACGATGCGGTCGCCACCAGCCGCTCGCCGTGCAGCATGAACCGCTCCTGCTCGTCGGTGGAGAGTCGGTCGAACTCGGCGGGGGCGGCCGAGCGGAGATCGGATCGGGTCGAGTTCGCCACGACGTCAGTGTGTCGTCGCCCGGTCGCTACCGTCGCCGCGATGGGGATCACGACGACCTTCGTGGACGTCGACGACGGACAGATCGAGGTCGTGGTCCACGACGGTGACGGATGGCTGGTCGTCATGATCCCGTCGGCCGGCCGTCTGGCAACCAACTGGTGACCGTGCCGAAATCGGGTGGGGATTCCCTTGGAGAGCTGCGACGCTGAAGGTGATGGCCAGACCGCAGCGCCAACCTCGAACGGATGAACCAGACGCCGCTCGCGTCGACGCGCGCCGGTCGGCGTTCGACGGCATGATCGGGGCGATCGCCGTGCCCGAGTCGCTACCGATCAGCGACCGTCGTGACGAACTGGTCGAAGCGATCAAGGAGCACCAGGTCGTCATCGTCGCCGGCGAAACGGGGTCGGGCAAGAGCACGCAGCTCCCCAAGCTGTGCCTGCTGGCCGGTCGTGGGGTCGACGGCATGATCGGCCACACCCAACCGCGTCGCGTCGCGGCGCGCACGGTCGCCGAGCGGGTCGCCGACGAGCTCGGGACGTCGATCGGGGAGGCCGTCGGGTACACCGTGCGCTTCAACGATCAGGTCGGCGACAGCACGCTGCTGCGCGTCATGACCGACGGAATCCTGCTGAACGACATCCAGCGCGACCGGATGCTGCGTCGATACGACACGGTGATCATCGACGAGGCACACGAGCGGAGCCTGAACATCGACTTCATCCTCGGCTATTTGGCCCAGCTGCTGCCGAAGCGGCCGGACCTGAAGGTCATCGTCACGTCGGCGACGATCGACACCGACCGATTCGCCGACCACTTCGCCACCGCCGGCGTCCCGGCCCCGGTCTTCGTCGTCGAAGGTCGGACCTACCCGGTCGAAATCCGGTACCGACCGTTCGGCGCCGACAACGACGAGGATCCCGGCGACCGGCGCGACCAGGTTCGTGCCGTGTTGGACGCGGTGGCCGAGCTGGAACGGGAGGGGCCCGGCGATGTGCTCGTGTTCCTGAGTGGTGAGCGCGAGATCCACGACACGGCCGATGCACTCCGCCGATCCGAACTTCGCGACACCGAGGTGATGCCGCTGTACGCCCGGCTCTCGTCGGCCGAACAGCACCGGATCTTCCAGCCGCACCCTGGTCGGCGGATCGTGCTGGCCACGAATGTCGCCGAGACATCGATCACCGTGCCGGGGGTGCGCTATGTCGTCGACGCCGGGACCGCTCGAATCTCCCGCTACAGCCGGCGACTGAAGGTCCAGCGGCTCCCGATCGAGCCCGTGTCGCAGGCGTCCGCGAATCAGCGCGCCGGCCGCTGTGGGCGGGTCGCCGCCGGCATCTGTGTCCGGCTGTACACCGACGACGACTTCGAGCTGCGGGACGAGTTCACCGAACCGGAGATCCTGCGGACCAACCTCGCCTCGGTCATCCTGCAGATGACGGCGATCGGTCTCGGCGACGTCAGCCGATTCCCGTTCGTGGAGCCTCCGGACAACGCCGCGATTCGCGACGGGTACCTGTTGCTGGAGGAGCTCGGCGCGCTTCGCGAGGGGCGAATCGGCGCGCCCCGCGCCCTGACCGAGGTCGGCCGCCAGCTGGCCCGGCTCCCGATCGACCCGCGCCTCGGTCGGATGGTGATCGAGGCCGAACGCGAGCACTGCGTGCGAGACGTGCTGGTGATCGCTGCGGCGCTGTCGATCCAGGACGTGCGCGAACGCCCCAAGGACGCTCCGGAGCGGGCCGCGGAACTCCACCGACGGTTCGACGTCGAGGGTTCCGATCTCCTGTCGATCGTCAAGCTGTGGGACTACCTCCGCGACCAGCAGCGTGCGTTGTCGGGCAACCGGTTCCGGCGGATGTGCCGGGACGAGCACCTCAACTATCTCCGTGTGCGCGAGTGGCGTGATCTCTTCAGCCAGCTCCGCCAGGTTGCCGGTCAGATGAAGATCCGGCCGGGCCTGGACGACTCGCACCCGGACCGGGTGCACCGCGCCGTGCTCTCGGGCCTCCTGTCGCAGATCGGCATGCGGGATCCCCAGACCCGCGAGTTCCGCGGTGCGCGCGACGCCCGGTTCGCGATCGCCCGCGGATCGGTGTTGAACAAGCAGGCGTCGAAGTGGGTGATGGCGGCCGAACTCGTGGAGACGAATCGGTTGTGGGCGCGGCGGGTCGCGACCATCCAGCCGGAGTGGGCGGAATCGCTGGCCGAGCATCTGACCAAGCACTCGTTCGGCGAACCCTGGTGGGATGCGAAGACGGGCCGGGCGCTCGTGGCCGAGACCGTCACCCTGTACGGGTTGCCGATCGTCGACGGCCGCACGATCGGCGTGGGCCGGGTGGACCCTGGTCTGGCGCGCGAGATGTTCATCCGACACGCGTTGGTCGCCGGGGACTGGGACACCCGCCACGAGTTCGTCGAGGCCAACCACCGGTTCGTCGAACGGGTGCAGCTGCTCGAGGCGCGGGTTCGTCGGATCGACCTGCTCGACGACGAGGGTGTGTACGCGTTCTACGACGAACGAGTCGGCGACGACGTCACGTCGGGCCGTGACTTCGACCGGTGGTGGAAGTCGGCCCGGCGCGACGACCCGGCGCGACTCGATCTGGACCCGACGGTGCTGTCGAATCGGCGCGGGATCCGGCTCGATGACTACCCGGACACCTGGACGACGAACGGCGTCGAGTGTCGACTCAGCTACCGGTTCGAGCCCGGGACTCCGCTCGATGGTGCGACCGTCAACGTCCCACTGACCGCGCTCAACCAGGTCGACGACGCCGGCTTCGACTGGCTCGTTCCCGGATACCGCTCCGAGCTGTCGGGGCTCCTCCTGCGGTCTCTCCCCAAGGACATCCGGCGCCATCTCATCCCGATGAACGAGACGTCGGCGGCTGTGATCGACCGACTCGGGGCGCCATCCGGGCGGCTCGTGGACGCGTTGGCCGTCGCCGTGACCGAGACGACCGGCATCGCCGTGACCGGCGACGACTTCAGCACCGATCGGTTGCCGAGCCACCTGCGGACGCACGTCGTGGTCGTCGCCGACGACGGGCGTGTGCTCGACGCCGGAGACGATCTCGCCGCGATCACCGAGCGTCAGGCCGTTCCCGCTCGCACCGCGCTGGCGGCGGCATCGCCGATCGAGGAGCGTCGCGACATCGTGCGATGGGACATGGGCACGATCGAGCGCGTCGTGGAACAGCGTGCCGGTGACGGTCACGTGGTGCGCTCATATCCGACGCTGCTGGACCGGGGCGACAGCGTCGCGCTCCGCGTCGTCGACAACGAGCCGCTGCAGCGGCGAGCGATGCGCGGCGGGGTTCGTCGACTGCTGCTGATGGCCGCAGCACCGACTGCAGCCAAGATCGAACGCACGCTGGACCAGCGCGTCAAACTCGCCGTGGCTGCCGGTTCGATCCCGCTCGCCGATCTCGCGGCTGACGCGATCGAGGCGGCGGTCGATGCCGTTCTCGCCCGCTACGAACTGCCGTGGGACGAAGGCGCATTCGGCTGCATCGAGCGGGCGGTCCGTTCCGAGACACCGCAGCTCGCCGCCGACGCCCTCGCCGTCGCATCCGACATCGTCGCAGCAGCCGGGCGGGTGTTGAAGCGGACGGCGGCGCTACCGGCAGAGGGCCTTGCGGCGACGGTTGCCGATGCGGAGGCCCATGTCGGTCGACTCGTGGCTCCCGGCTTCGTCCGGCGGGCCGGGGCCGCCAGGTTGCCCGACGTGCACCGGTACGTGCGCGGTGTCGAGTATCGCCTCGACCACCTCGCGGGCGACGTCCTCCGGGATCAGCGGCGGATGGCCGAGGTCCGCCCGATCGAACGGAGCTACGCGCACGCAGTCGGTGGCGGGTCGGCCGTGGCGGGCCCTGTCAGGGACGTCGCCTGGATGATCGAGGAGCTCCGGATGAGCGTGTTCGCCCAGCCGCTCGGCGTCGACGGTTCCGTCAGCGCGACACGCATTCGGCGTGCCTTCCACGCCGCCGCCGGCCAGCGCCTCGACTGATCAGCCCCACCACCTCCGAACGCGTGAGAGTCGGCCCGGGTGTGGCGGGCCGACTCTCACGCGTTCGAGGGGGCTGGACACGCGACGGTTGACGTTGCGTGCGTAGGGTTCGGCGGTGGATTCCCGTCGGGCGTGGTTGACCGTCGTCGCTGCGTTCTTCTCGTCAGCGGTCACACTCGGGACGGCGTACAGCTTCGGCGCGTTCTTCGAGTCGATGAGCAGCGAGTTCGATGCGGCGGCGGGTGCGACCGCGGTGATCTTCGGGCTCACCACGTTCTCGTTCTTCTGGCTCAGCATCATCACCGGCCGGATGACCGATCGTTTCGGGCCGCGGGTCGTGCTCGCAGTCGGCGCCGTCGCGATGTTCGTCGGGTTGATGCTGACGAGCCGGGTCGACTCGCTGGGCGTCGGCTACGTGACGTACGGCGCCGGCGTCGGCGTGGCCGCCGCCTGCGGCTACGTGCCGATGGTCGCGACGGTCGGCGGATGGTTCGTGCGCCAGCGCGCGCTCGCAGTCGGGCTCGCGGTCGCAGGCATCGGTGTGGGCACGCTCGTCATGTCACCGCTGTCAGCGTGGATGATCGGCCGGTACGGGTGGCGCGACACGTACGTCGTGTTCGCGTTCGGCGGGGCGGCGGTGCTGCTGCTGTGCATCCCGCTCGTCGACCGACCACCAGGCGACGGCTCGCCACAACCGTCACGGTTCGGCGACGCCCTCCGTAGCCCCGTCTTCCGGCGCGTGCACCTGTCGGCGTTCGCGCTCGGCCTCGCGCTGTTCGTGCCGTTCGTCTTCGTCGGGCAGTACGCAAAGGAACGGGGCATCGATGCCGTCCAGGCAGCGGTCCTCGTCGGGGTTCTCGGAGGATCGAGCGTCGTGTCGCGAATCGGGTTCGGGACACTGGTTCGACGGTTCGGGTCGTTCCGCCTCTACCGCGCCTGCTTCGTCATCCACGGCGTGAGTTTCCTGGTGTGGCTGGTGGCCGGATCGTCGTACACGATGCTGGTGCTGTTCGTCCTCGTCCTCGGCGTTGGGTACGGCGGATTCGTCGCGCTCAGCCCGATCCTCATCTCCGACCGCATGGGCGTCGCCGGGCTCGGCTCGATCCTCGGCGTGCTCTACACCGCTCCCGGTCTCGGTGGTCTGCTCGGTCCGCCCGCTGCCGGCTGGCTGATCGACCGGACGGGGACGTACCGCTGGGCGATCATCGCGTGTCTCGTGTGCGCTGCGACGTCGGTCGCCCTGCTGACCGGTCTCCCCGTCGACGACGAAGGTCGACTCGAACGGGCCCCCGACGCCCGTGGCTGATGACCGGCGCAACGGTTGGTATCCGACACCATCCGTGACGCCTGTCAGGTGCGTTCGTAGGCGGTGATGACGTCGACGATCTCGTCGGGGTCGTCGGTCACGGTGATCAGGTCGGCGTAGGCGTGACCGGCGGACAGCGCGTCCAGCACGGCCCTGACCGGGTGGGTCTCGGTCCAGTACGACGTGCCGAACAACACCATCGGCGACGCCGGACCGAACGATTGATAGTGGTTCTGGGCCGCATCCTGGAAGATCTCCTGCACCGTGCCCGCGCTGCCAGGTGCGAACACGACGCCGTACGTGGCGATCGCCAGCAAGCCCTCCTCACGGACGCTGTTCGCGAAGTACTTGGCGATCATCGTCGCGAACGCGTTCGGAGGTTCGTGTCCGTACAGCCAGGTCGGGATGCCGATCGACTCGAATCGTTCGTCAGCGGGGATGCTGTCGAGTGTCCAACGCTCCCGAACGGCCCAGGCACGATCGAGCCAGTCGGGATCGGCGAACTCCTGCCCGGGTAGCGACCCGGCGGGACGTGGTGCGAGCACGTCGAGCGCCTCGGCGAGGGCTGCGTCGTCGAAGTGCGCCATCCACGCGCCGAGATGGGTGGCCTCCATCGCCCCGGGCCCACCGCCGGAGAGCATCAGCAACCCGGAGCGTGTGAGCGATCGGGCGATCTGGGCCACCGCTCCGTAGATCGGGTCGCTCCGCTCGAGGCCGTGACCGCCCATCATCGCGACCGGTCGCCGGCCGTCGGTCGCCTCGTCGAGCGCATCGGTGATGGAGTGGTCGTGGAGGCGTCGGGCCAACGACTCGTCGATCATCGTCGGGTGCGCGCCGCCCGTGTCGCGCCAGTACCGGTAGACTCGTACGTCGAACGTCGCGTCGTAGCCGTGACCGTGGGCGGGGTCGAAACCCTCGAAGAGCTCAGCCGGTGTGTACAGGGTGGCGCGGTGGGAGGTGTACGGACGATGGTCGTCGTCGCGCAGCACCGTCGCACCGGTCGCAGTGAGGTAGCCGGCCTGGGCCGGCGACATCACACACGACAGGAACAGGCAGCCTCGGAACGACCCGGACTCGAAGCCGGCGATGTTTCGCAGGTCGATCGCCTGGAACGCCGCCGGCGGGCGGATCTCACCGCCGGCGATCCACGCTGCGCAGTCGTCGGCGTCGTCGATCTCCAGCACTCGGCGACCATACCCACCCGTCCTCCGTTCTGGGCAGGGAATGGACCGTCTGGGGCGTCCAAACCCTGCCCAGAACGAGAGGGGTTCAGAGGGCTCGGGTCCAGCGGGTGGATCGGTCGTCGAAAGCGACACGGGCTCAGCCCTGGAGACGGGCGACGGTTTCGCCGAACTCGCGGACCGTGTCGGCGATGATGTCGGCGACGGAGCGCACCGCGTCGATCCGACCGGCGACCTGTCCGCTGAGCGCGATCGCGGCGTTCATGTCGCCACCGAAGTACAGATCCTTCGCCGAGCCGAACTCGCCCATCACGTTGTGTTCCGCATCGATCAGTGCCTCGGTCCGATCGGTCCGCAACGCACGCAGCGCTGGGGAGTGGCGCTGATTCAAGAAGAGCGTGTCGGTCTCGGCCGCATCCACGATCGCCTGCTTCCAGTTGTCGTGGACGGGCGACTCGGCCGCCGACACCATGCGGGTTCCCATCTGCACGCCCTCGGCGCCGAGCGCGAACGCGGCGGCCATCGTCGCACCGTCGGTGATGCCGCCGGCGGCGATGATCGGCACGTCGACCCGTGACCGGATGAGCGGGAGCAGCACCATCGTCGACACCGGTGTCGGGCTCTTGAACCCGCCGCCCTCGCCGCCCTCGACGACGAGCCCGTCGACGCCCGCATCGACCGCCTTGATCGCCGCCGCCAGCGTCGGCACGACGTGGTAGACGGTCAACCCGGCACCTTTGAGGATCGACGTGTACTTCGTCGGCGACCCCGCCGACGTGGTGACGAACTTGACGTCCTGGTCGATCACGAACTGGGCGATCGACGGGTCGCGCACGAACGCCTGGGCGATGTTGACCCCGAACGGTCGGTCGGTGAGGTCACGCATCGCCGCGATCTCCTCCTTGACGGCGTCGAGTTCGCCCGACGACGTCTCGATCACGCCGCACGCGCCGGTCGCCGAGACCGCCGACGCGAGCCGGCTCCGGGCGATCCAACCCATCGGCGCCTGCACGATCGGGATCTGGACGCCGAGATCTCGGGTGACCCGGTTGTCGAAGGCAGGGTGAGCGAACGCCATGTGCACACGGTAGGCGGCGGGCATCGCTCTCGCCGTCTGGCTGAAGGTCGCGTCCGCACACGCGCGAGCCAAAGTTTCACTCACAAGACTTGCGTTGCACCAGAATTTCTGCAAGCGTTTACAGTCGGATGGAGCCGACCGGCTCGTCCATCGGACACAGTGGCCTTCCCGGCCACCGTCGTAATCTTCCACGCCCGACGTGGAGGGGGAGAAATACTCAGCATGAAGCGAAACTGGAAACAACCAGTCGTAGCGGTCATGGCTCTGTCGCTCGTGGCAGCCGCCTGTGGCGGCGACGATGA
>JBDSBE010000151.1:0-13247 GCA_039921745.1 Ilumatobacteraceae bacterium
GCGGCGTACTGCCTGCAGGAGCTGCTGACGATCAAGTCCGACGACGTGCTCGGTCGCGTCAAGGTCTACGAGGCGATCGTGAAGGGCGACAACATCCCCGAACCGGGTGTGCCCGAGAGCTTCAAGGTGCTCATGAAGGAGATGCAGGCGCTGTGCATCAGCGTCGAGGTGCTCGGTGACGACGGCCGCGAGATCGAAATGCGTGATCTCGACGACGAAGTCTTCCGCGCCGCCGAAGAACTCGGCATCGACATCTCACGTCCCGAGCGGGGAACCGACGAGGACGACGAGCGCCGCGCCCGCGAGCGCGCCGCCCGCTGACGCAGTCCGAACTCGGACGACGGCCACGGCCGGGGGTTTCGGCCCCCGGCCGTGGCGCGTTCCGGCTGTCTCACGTGTCGCTCGGTCGGATCACCACGTTCCAGCGCCGGACGGCGGCGAGAAGCGTTCATGTCGCGTGCGACCCGAGGGCGAAAACTGCAAGGAGACAGCATGGCGACTCGTTGCCGCTGTCGTGACGGATCGGCTCGGTCGGATCACGACGGTTCAGCCCGGATGACGGTGAGCTGTGTTGATGGTGCGAGCGAGTTCCGAGAACTGCGAGGAGGCGACGGGGCGGCTCGTTGCAGCGCCTCGTGACGAGTCTTCCTGGCCGTCACCGTGTCGGTGATGCCAGGTGTGGCGTCGTCCATGGGCGTCAGAACAACGTGGTGGTGGGCGCAACAGGTCGTGGCGCGTCGGGTGTCGAGCGGGCCGAGGTGATGTCGCCGGTCGCGAGGTGCTCGTCGAAGGATGGGGCCTCGGTCAAGGTCTTGGAGCGGCGTTCCCGACGACCGGCCTCGGCGGCCGATGTGCCCGAGCAGCGGGTGTGTTCGTCGGCTGCGGGGCTGGCCTGGCCGTGCTCGTGGAGGTTGTCGAGGCGGCGAGTCACCTGGGCCTCGACGGAGTCGAGCCAACCGCGCACCCGTCGGATACGGCGGAGCGCATCCCCACACGAATCGGCATCGAGCCCGGCCGCCTCGAACCCGGCGACGGCAGCGTCGGCCAGTTCGGAAAATTCGGTTCGGGGTGCGGTTGCGGTGCTCATCAGGATGTGGATTCTGGAGAAGATTTCGTACCGCCAACAGTACGCCGAGGGTGTGACATCGATGATGTGATCCCCAGATCCTTGGCGATCTGGACGACCCGGTTCTCCCGGGGACGGGCGAGTGAGCGACAGAGCGGTCTTGGTTCTTGCCGAGAGGCGCAACAGTGAGAGTAGGAAGTCCACTGAGCACGGCAATCGTCACGACCAGCACAGCACAACGGGCTGCGACGCCGATCGCCGCGCTGCGGGTGGCGTCCCGGCCGAGCACGATCACCCTCGGCAGCGTGAGCATGTGAGTGCGGCGATGTCGACCGCACCGAAGCACGCCATGCGCTCGTCTCACACAGCGTCGGAGAGGCGAATTGGTGTACGTTTGGTGTATAGTTGGTGTATGGCTCGCACCAACATCGACGTCGACGAAGAACTCTGCCAGCGAGTGATGGAGCGCTACCACCTCAGCACGAAACGTGAGGCGGTCAACCTTGCACTACGCCTTGTCGCAGGCGAACCTCTCAGCCTCGACGATGCACGGTCGATGCGCGGAACCGGCTGGGACGGCGACCTCGATGAGATCCGCACGAGCAGGGCGTGATCCTCGTCGACACGTCGGCGTGGATCGAGTTCTTACGCGACACCGGCTCGGACGTCTGCGTCGCCGTCGACCGATTGCTGGATGCGGACCTTGCGATCTGTGATGCCGTGTCAATGGAGATTCTTGCTGGCGCCCGAAACGAAAGGCATCTGATCCAACTGCGAGGGTTGCTGGCCCGACCGTCGATGCTGCCCACCACTCCCGCCGACTACGACAACGCGGCCTCGATGTACCGCTCTTGTCGAGCCCGGGGCAAAACCGTCCGCAAGCTCATGGACTGCCTGATCGGCGCAGTCGCCGTCCGTGCTGGGGCTCAGATCCTCCACGCAGACGTGGATTTCGACACGCTCGCACGACATACCGATGTGCAACTGCACCCGGGCTGCCGAAGCTGAAGCTGTCCAGCGGGAGCCCTCAGAACATCACCGAGCGATTCCTCCCCAGCAGCGAAAGATCGGTACGTCCCGCGAGCGCTCAGGTGCGCGAGATCAGCTTGTTGGAACCACGTTGCCGTAGCGCTGTTGAGCAGCTTGGGCAGAGGTGCCGAGGAGTTCGCCAATGCGCGTCCAGGGCACGTTCTACGCGCGTCAGGTCGTGACGGCGCCAACGATCTGTCGCTCGCTGCGTGCCCGGGCGAGTGCAGCTCGTTCGAGGATGTCTTGGATCGAGCCGGGCATCAGGTCTCCAGGAACTTCTCGCGGGCGGGCATGGCGCGAACGATGAACTCGATCCCTCGGCGACCGACACACCGAAGGTCGACTCGATCGTTTGCGTTATCGTCTCGAGCGTCGCGAGTCAGGTGGCGCCGTGAAAGATGAGTCCGAGCGCGTGTCGGCGGCCAGTTCGTACGGTGCTGATGCCGTGCCTCAGCGGTGCTTTGGACCACCCGCGGGCGGTGCGCACGGGGCGGTCGCGGGTGGTCAATGCAAGGGCGTGGCCTCGCGGGATCGCGGAGGTGGTGGCTCTGGACTGTGCTCGTGGGCGTTGTTCGACGACGACGAACTCGCCGCCCGTGTAGTCGACGCCGGGCTCGTCGAGGCCGATGACGACTTGGATCGGGAAGACGAGTTCGCCGTAGAGGTCGCGGTGCAGTGCGTTCCAGTCGCCGGGGCCGTAGCGCAACAGCAGTGGTGTGGGCCGGGATTGTCCGGCGGTCGAGCAGTGTTCGAGCCAGCTGTCGAGGTCGTCAGGCCAGGGTGCGTGTTCGTCTCGGCGAGCGGCCCACTCTCGTGCGATCGGCAGCAGATGCGGCCAGAATGCGTTGCGGAGTTCGTTGATCTGGGTGGGGAGCGGATTGGCGAAGTAGCGGTACTGGCCCCGCCCGAATCGGTGTCGGGCCATGTCGACGGTGGAACGGAACCGGTCGTCGACGTCGTACAGGCCGATCATCTCGTCGCACTCGGCCGGTGTGAGTACAGGCCCGACGGCTGCGACGCCGACGTCGTCGAGGCCGGTCAGGGTCGATGTCCAATCGACGTCGTCGACTCGTCGGGCAACGGTCCTGAGCGATGGTCTCGTCGCCGACTCGATCCCGTGGTGGTCTGTGTTCATGCGGCAGCCTCGAGTTGGAGGAGGGTCGATTTGGCTTCGAGACCACCGAGGTAGCCGCCCATGGTGCCGTCTGACTTGACCACTCGGTGGCACGGCACCACTACGGGCAGCGGATTGGTCGAACACGCCGTTCCCACAGCGCGGAACGCGTTGGGGCGGCCGGAGAGTCGGGCGACGGCGGCGTAACTGGCCGTATGGCCGTATTCGATCTCGGCGAGGTGTTGCAGCACCGTCGAGCGGAAACCGGTCGAGAGCTGCCAGTCCAGAGTCACGGCGAAAGCGTGCCGGCGTCCGACGAAGTACTCGTCGAGTTCGCGGGCAACGCCGTCGAGACGAGCCGGGTGGCGCAAGATCCTCGGGCTGATCCGATCGGCCAGATCCTGCAGGACACGGTCGTGATCTTCGAGGGCGTAGGCGACTCTCACGAGTCCGATTTCGGTGGCAGCGAGCAGCAGGTTGCCGACCGGGCTGTCGATGGTGCGGTAGGCGACGTCGAGGAGACGTTCGGTCTCGGCTGCGGCGGTGAGCCTGTGGTGCAGACGGGAGAGGTGATCGGGGTCCACGGCGAGTGCCTGGTGCAGTGTGTCGGTGAGATCGGTTTCGGTGTTCATCGGGTGCTCCGTTCTGTGAGCGAATCGTGGGGGCCGACGTCGGAGCGTCGGAGTGTCGCGATTCCATCGGCGGCGGCGCGTCGTGCCGATGCAGGGGTTCCGCCCAGGATCGAGGCGATCTCGGCGTACGGAAGGCCGGCCAGGTAGTGGTACGCCACCGATTGGCGTTGCTTGTCGGGCAACGCTGCGAGCGCGGTCGCGAGGTCGGTATCTGGTTCGACGTGATCGGGTTGGTGGTCGTGTTCGGCGATGGAGTCGGTGGGCACGGCGCGGCGTGAGCGAGCGCGTCCGACGTCGATTGCTCGACGATGAGCGATGGTGACGAGCCACGCTTCGACGTTGGCGTCGTCAGGGAGCGACGGGTATGCCTTCATCGCCGACAGGAATGTCTCCGACCAGGCGTCATCGGCGTCGGACCCGCCGACCACGGCGAGACAGACCCGGAGCACGGTCGGGCCGTGCACCTCGACAATGGTCTCGAACGGCAACTTGCTGGACATGTGGCGCCGACGTTACGCCGTCACTTGGAACGTGCGTCGACGCCACTGGAGCAGTGCCCCGACAGCATCGGCCACCGAGTCGGCGTCGTCGAGATCGACCGTCGAGATCGACCGTTGAGACCGTCGCGCTCAGGGCGCTGCCGTCTGCCACCGCGGCCGCAAGAATGGCCGTGGCGTACCCGGTTGTCGGTGGCAACCCAGCGATATTCCACAATCGCTGCACCGTTTCCAGCTGCGTTGTGGTCAGACGTGTCAACCGGGCGGGAGGAGCTTCGAGATGGATCGTCATGCCCCGTAGACGACGGAGCGATGGGTTGTGTGAGATGAGTTCAGAAGTTCTTCGACGAGACGACCTCGTGCGCTCACCTTTCATGCCCGCAACATTGGTTCAGAAGCCCGCTGCGGATCGCAGCTGTCAACGAGTTGAAGCATCCCAAAAAGCGGTGGAGGGCGCTTCAACCCGAATCCCCAGCCGTCCTCCCGTCACGCAGTACGGCACATCTTCCTCACGCAAGTGCGCTCAGCACATGGACCTCAGGACCCCGTCAGACCCGAGCACCGGCGAAGTTGCTGCTTGACTACGCGAGGAGGTTCATGGCGCCGTCGTCTGCGAACACGGCGACCGCCGGCGCGGGTCGTTGTCGACCGACCGAACCCGGTTGGAGACGATCTGTTGCGGCGATATCGTTCAATGTTGCTGTGTCCGGTTCGCCGGGCACCCGAAGAATGCGTGTTGTGCCCCAACCTGCGACCGATCGATCCGCCCTCATATCCGGCGGTGGCACGGTCATCGAAGCAGAGGCCGTGACACTCCGGGAGGCGAACCAGTGAGTGGTACACGATCCGCACGGATCGGTCGTACCCCCGAGTCAACGAACCCGAGGTCATTCCTTCATGCTCGACGTCAACATGTTCAACCAGCTCAAGATCGGGCTGGCGACAGCTGAAGACATCCGACTGTGGTCCCACGGCGAAGTCAAGAAGCCGGAGACCATCAACTACCGCACCCTGCGTCCCGAGAAGGACGGGCTCTTCTGCGAGAAGATCTTCGGCCCGACCCGTGACTGGGAGTGCTACTGCGGCAAGTACAAGCGTGTCCGGTTCAAGGGCATCATCTGCGAGCGCTGCGGCGTCGAGGTGACACGCTCCAAGGTCCGGCGCGACCGGATGGGCCACATCGAGCTGTCCGCACCCGTCGTGCACATCTGGTACCTGCGAGGTACCCGTTCGTGGCTCGCCTATCTTCTCGCCGGGATCGAGCCCAAAGAGGAACTCAAGGCAAAGCAGCTCGAGAAGGTCATCTACTTCGCGGCCAACCTCGTGTCGTGGGTCGACGAGGACAAGCGCCACGAAGACACCGACAGCCTCGAAGCCGAGTATCTCGAAGAGCGCGACGAGATCCGCAAGGAGCTCGAGCTCGCCGTCGACCGTCGCTTCAAGGAGTTGGAGGCCGAGGCCGAGGCGGCCGAGGCAGACGGCACCGACACCAAGAAGATGAAGCGCGACGCCGACAAGGAGATCGAGGCGCTGCGTGAGCGGTACGAGATGGAGCTCGACCTCGTCGAGCGCGCCTGGGACGAGTTCAAGTCCCTGCATTCCCGCAAGATCATCGAAGACGAGATGCTCTGGCGTGAGATCAAGGACAAGTACGGCGACTACTTCGAAGGTGGCACCGGCGCCGACGCCATCAAGCAGCTGATCAACCGCATCGATTTCGATGAGGAAGAGATCAAGTTGCGTGGCGCGATCGACCCGCAGGAGGGCCAGAAGCCGCTCAGCGCCCAGCGCAAGCAGAAGGCCATCAAGCGACTCAAGATCGTCGCGTCGTTCAACCGTCGCAACGAGCGCGGGACCCGGATCAACGACCCGATGGCGATGATCCTCGACGTCGTGCCCGTGATCCCGCCGGAACTGCGCCCGATGGTGCAGCTCGACGGTGGCCGCTTCGCGACCTCCGACCTCAACGACCTCTACCGCCGCGTGATCAACCGCAACAACCGCCTCAAGCGCCTGCTCGATCTCGGTGCACCCGAGATCATCGTGAACAACGAGAAGCGGATGCTGCAGGAAGCCGTCGACGCACTGTTCGACAACGGTCGTCGCGGTCGTCCAGTCACCGGGCCAGGCAACCGTCCGCTCAAGTCGCTGTCCGACATGCTCAAGGGCAAGCAGGGTCGCTTCCGCCAGAACCTGCTCGGCAAGCGCGTCGACTATTCGGGCCGTTCGGTCATCGTGGCCGGCCCGACCCTCAAGCTGCACCAGTGCGGCCTCCCGAAGCTGATGGCGCTCGAACTGTTCAAGCCGTTCGTCATGAAGCGGCTGGTCGACCTCGAACTGGCGCAGAACATCAAGACCGCGAAGCGCATGGTCGAGCGTCGCCGCCCGCAGGTGTGGGACGTGCTCGACGACGTGATCAAGGAGCATCCGGTGCTCTTGAACCGAGCGCCGACGCTGCACCGCCTGGGCATCCAGGCGTTCGAGCCGGTGCTGGTCGAGGGCAAAGCGCTCCAGATCCACCCGCTCGTCTGCACGGCGTTCAACGCCGACTTCGACGGTGACCAGATGGCCATCCACGTGCCGCTGTCCGCCGAGGCGCAGGCCGAGGCCCGCGTGCTCATGCTGAGCGCCAACAACATCCTGTCGCCGCAGTCCGGTCGGCCGATCGTGACGCCGACGCAGGACATGGTGATCGGTGGCTTCTACCTGACGGAGTACGTCGAGGGCGCCAAGGGTGAGGGGCGCGTGTTCCGCCACCTGTGGGAGGCGATCAAGGCATACGAGGAGAAGACCCTCGCACTGCATGCCTCGATCACGCTCCGGCCCGGTGGCGGCGTCGAGCCGTACGAGACCACCCTCGGCCGCGCCCTCTTCCAGGAGGCGCTGCCCGCCACGTACGCCGAGAACTTCGGGTACGTGCAGGAGACGATCAAGAAGCGCGAGATGGGCGTGATCGTGGAACGGCTGTCCGACAACTACAGCGCAGTCGAAGTGGCAACGGCGCTCGACGCGATCAAGAACCTGTGCTACCGGTTCGCATCGCAGTCCGGGCTCACCGTCTCGATCGACGACGTCAAGACCCCGAAGATCAAGCGGGCGATGCTCGACGACTACGAGGCTCAGGCCGACAAGATCGAGAACCAGTTCCGGCGTGGCATCATCACCGACGGCGAGCGCCGTCAGCAGGAGGTCCGGATCTGGACCGAGGCCACGGGCAAGCTCCAGGACATCATGGAGCAGGAGTTCCGGGCGCAGCAGTTCAACCCGATCGAGATGATGGTCGGCTCGGGCGCTCGCGGCAACATGACGCAGATGCGCCAGATCGCGGCGATGCGTGGCCTCGTGGCGAACCCACGTGGCGACATGATCCCGCGCCCGATCAAGTCGAACTTCCGCGAGGGTCTCGAAACCCTCGAGTACTTCATCGCCACGCCCGGCGCCCGCAAGGGTCTGGTCGACACGGCGCTGCGTACCGCGGACTCGGGGTACCTCACGCGCCGTCTCGTCGACGTCGCCCAGGAGTTGATCATCCGTGAGGACGATTGCGGCACGACGCTCGGGATCTGGATCCCGAATGTCGGGTCGGACACCTCCAACAAGCGCACCTATCTCGAGACGAAGCTGTTCGGACGGGCGCTCCTGAACGACATCACGCTGTCGGATGGCACGATCATGGCCCGCAACACGATCGTCGGCGACGACGAGCTCGTAACGCTGCGCGACGACGACGCGATCGAGCGGGTCCGGGTGCGTTCGGTGCTCACGTGCGACGCCGAACTCGGCGTGTGTGCGCTGTGCTACGGCCGCTCACTGGCAACGGGCAAGTCGATCGAACTCGGCGAGGCCGTCGGCGTCATCGCCGCCCAGTCGATCGGTGAGCCCGGCACGCAGCTCACGATGCGGACGTTCCACACGGGTGGCGTCGCCGGCAAGGACATCGCCGGCGGTCTGCCCCGAGTCGTCGAGCTCTTCGAGGCCCGCACCCCCAAGGGTGCTGCCCGCCTGGCAAAGGCCACCGGCGTGCTCCGCCTCGGCGAGGACGAAGGCAAGGGCATCCCCGTCACGGTCGTCGACGACCAGGGCGAGGAGCACGAGACGCTGCTGCCGCTCGGCGCCCGGCCGATCGTCACCGACGGCCAGGAGATCAAGGCCGGCGACCTGATCACCGACGGGCCGTCCGACCCGAAGGAACTCATGGAGATCAAGGGCATCCGCGAAACGCAGGTGTACCTGGTCGAAGAGGTCCAGAAGGTCTACCGCGACCAGGGCGTGTCGATCCACGATAAGCACATCGAGCTGATCGTGCGTCAGATGACGCGCCGGATCGGCGTGCAGGAGCCGGGTTCCACCGACTTCCTGCCCGGCGAACGGGTCGACTCGAAGGTGTTCCGTGACACGAACCGCCGGATGGTCGAGGCGAGCAATCGTCCGGCCGAGGGTCGCCCGGAGCTGATGGGCATCACCAAGGCGTCGCTCGCGACCGAGTCGTGGTTGTCGGCGGCGTCGTTCCAGGAGACCACTCGCGTCCTGACCGAAGCTGCGATCGACGGCAAGTCGGACAGCCTGATCGGCCTCAAGGAGAACATCATCATCGGCAAGCTCATCCCGGCTGGTACGGGCATGATGAAGTATCGGGAGTTCGGTATCGAGGCTCCTGAGTACGAGCCGATGACGTACTACTCCAGCGACGTCGAAGACGAGGATCCGGCAGCCTTCCTGGCGAACCTCCACGGTTCGTACGAAGGCGAGACGGCCAGCACCTGATCGCGACCGGCCGCGACCGGCCCGGGCTCGCGCCCGGGCCGGTGCGCGTCTCGGCCTCGGCGAGTTGTGCCCGCCCCGACGTCCCCGTAGCATTGCTCCGTCCTCTCGGCGCGCCTGCGTCGTACGGCGGCAGGCGACCGGCCGGTCGTCCGCCAACCCACCACATACCTGTCGATCAACCCGAGCCATCACGGTTCGGCGTCGCCGGTGTCGAACACGAGGTACTTCATGCCAACCATCCAGCAGCTGGTCCGTCAAGGGCGCAGCTCGAAGTTCACGAAGAGCAAGACGCCGGCGCTCAAGGGCTCGCCCCAGCGTCGCGGCGTGTGCACCCGCGTGTACACGACGACGCCGAAGAAGCCGAACTCCGCGCTCCGCAAGGTCGCACGCGTTCGGCTGTCGAGCGGGATCGAGATCACCGCCTACATCCCGGGTGAGGGGCACAACCTGCAGGAGCACTCGATCGTGCTCGTGCGTGGCGGTCGTGTTCGCGACCTGCCGGGCGTCCGCTACAAGATCATCCGTGGAGCTCTCGACGCCGCCGGTGTCAAGGGCCGCAAGCAGGCTCGCAGCCGCTACGGCGCGAAGCAGGAGCGCTGACATGCCCCGTAAAGGACCCGCCCCCCGCCGCGAGCTCGTCGCCGACCCGATCTACCGTTCGGTCGTCGTGACGCAGCTCATCAACAAGGTGATGTTGCACGGCAAGCGCAGCATCGCCGAGAAGATCGTGTACGACGCGATGTCGCTGATCGCCACGAAGACCGGCGAAGAGCCACTCGACACCGTCAAGCGGGCCGTCGACAACGTCAAGCCCCCGCTCGAGGTGCGCAGCCGTCGCGTCGGTGGCGCCACGTACCAGGTGCCCGTCGAAGTTCGTCCCCGCCGCTCCGGCACGCTGGCGATCCGCTGGCTCGTCGACTACAGCCGTGCCCGTCGCGAGAAGACGATGGCCGAGTGCCTCGCCAACGAGCTGATGGATGCGGCGAACGGGCTCGGCGCTGCGATGAAGAAGCGCGACGACATGCAGAAGATGGCCGACTCGAACAAGGCGTTCACCCACTACCGCTGGTGAGGTTCGCCTCGCCGCACGATTGACGGGTTCCCGTCGATCCGATCCGGACCGCACGTCTCCTCGGAGGCGGGCGGTCCGGTCGTTTTCGGGCGCAGTTCGGTCGCAGCGCGACGGCGCTTGTCCCGGTGTTCACGAGTGCACTACGTTCGTGACCGGGCAGAGACACTGGGGGTGTGGTCTTGAACGTGCAATCGATCATCGGTACCAAGGGTTCCGTCGTCGCGACGATCGAACAGGTCGCGACGTTGACCGATGCCATCGAACGGCTCGGTGAACACGGCATCGGTGCGCTGGTCGTGTCGGGCGACGGGCACAAGATCGAAGGAATCGTGTCCGAACGGGACATCGTGCGCGCGGCGGCGCGATCGGGGTCGGACGCACTCGGGAACACCGTTGGCTCGGTGATGTCGACCAACGTCATCACGTGCTCGCTCAACGATGGCGTCGACCGGTTGATGGAACTGATGACCGAGCGCCGGATCCGTCACCTCCCGGTCGTCGACGACCGTGGCCACCTGATCGGCATCGTGTCGATCGGCGACGTCGTCAAGGCCCGCCTGACGCAGCTGGAGCACGAGAACGCGGCGCTCAATCAGTACATCTCCGGTCACTGAACACCCGTCGAAACTCGTCGTCTCCCGGTGGTTGTCCGGGATGGGCCGATACACTTGCCGATCGTGTTCGAGGGCGTTACCGCCTGTGCGAACGAGACCTGTTCCTTGAGAGTTCGACCCGAAAGACGGAAGTGATCTGACGATGGCCAAGCGTGAATTCCCCCTCGAGCGCACCCGCAACATCGGCATCATGGCCCACATCGATGCCGGTAAGACCACCACGACCGAGCGCATCCTCTACTACACCGGGAAGAGCTACAAGATCGGTGAGGTCCACGACGGTGCAGCGACCATGGACCACATGGCGCAGGAGCAGGAGCGTGGGATCACGATCACGTCCGCGGCGACGACGTGCGTCTGGGACAACCATCGCATCAACATCATCGACACCCCGGGCCACGTCGACTTCACGATCGAAGTGGAGCGTTCACTGCGCGTCCTCGACGGCGCCGTCACCGTGTTCGACTCGGTCGCCGGTGTCGAGCCGCAGACCGAGACCGTCTGGCGGCAGGCCAACAAGTACAACGTGCCCCGTTTCTGTTTCGTCAACAAGATGGACCGCATCGGTGCGAACTTCTATCGCACGGTCGACATGGTCCGCGACCGGCTCGAAGCGAACCCGCTCGTCGTGCAGCTCCCGGTCGGTGCCGGTGGCCCCGAGTCCAACGAGCCGTTCTCCGGCCTGGTCGACCTCATCAAGATGAAGGCGCTCATCTGGCAGGACGAAGAACTCGGTGCGACGTGGGACGTCGTCGAGATCCCCGAGCACATGAAGGCGCAGGCCGACGAGTACCGCGAACACCTGATGGAGACAATCGCGACCGAGAGCGAAGAGCTGATGGAGCTCTACCTCGGGGGCGAGGACGTTCCGCAGGACATGATCAAGAAGGCAATCCGGCAGGGCACGCTGAACAACGACTTCGTGCCGATCCTGTGCGGTTCGGCCTTCAAGAACAAGGGCGTCCAGCCGATGCTCGACGCCGTCGTCGACTTCCTGCCGTCACCGCTCGACGTGGAGCCCGCGCACGGCATCACGACGGAGGGCGGCGAGGAGATCGACGTGTACCGCGGTCCGAACGACGAGTCGTTCTCCGCGCTGGCGTTCAAGATCGTGGCCGACCCGTTCGGCAAGCTGACCTACTTCCGCGTGTACTCGGGCGAGATCAGCAAGGGCGACGAGGTCTACAACTCCACCAAAGAGAAACGCGAGCGGCTCGGGCGCATCCTCCTGATGCACGCCAACCAGCGCGAAGACCTCGACATCGCAATGGCCGGTGACATCGTGGCTGGGCTGGGGTTCAAGGAAGTCACGACGGGTGACACGCTCTGCGACCGCGACCACCACATCATCCTCGAGAAGATGGAGTTCCCCGAGCCGGTGATCCACGTTGCGATCGAGCCCAAGACGAAGGCCGACCAGGACAAGCTCGGCAAGGCCCTGAAGTCGCTGTCCGACGAGGACCCGACATTCCGCATCCGCTCCGACGAGGAGACCGGCCAGACCGTCATCTCCGGGATGGGCGAACTGCACCTCGAAGTACTCGTCGACCGCATGATGCGCGAGTTCAACGTCGAGGCAACGGTCGGCAAGCCGCAGGTGGCCTACCGTGAAACCGTCACCAAGGTCGTCGACGGGTACCAGTACAAGCACATCAAGCAGTCCGGTGGCTCCGGTCAGTTCGCCGTCGTCAAGCTCACGATCGAGCCGAACCCGGGCAAGGGGTACGAGTTCGAGGACAAGATCACCGGTGGCCGTGTGCCGCGCGAGTACATCCAGCCCGTGAACCAGGGTATTCAGGCCGGCCTCGAATCCGGAGTGCTCGCCGGGTACGGCATGGTCGACGTCAAGGTCAGCCTCGTCGACGGTCAGTATCACGACGTCGACTCGTCGGAGATGGCATTCAAGATCGCCGGTCAGGCCGGCTTCAAGGAAGCCGCCGCGAAGGCCGGCCCCGTGCTGCTCGAGCCGATCATGTCGGTCGAGGTCGTGACCCCTGAGGAGTATCTCGGAGACGTGGTCGGTGACCTCAACCGCCGTCGCGGCCGGATCGAGGGCATGGAGGCCATCGGCAACGTCCAGCAAGTCCACTCCCAGGTGCCGCTGTCCGAGATGTTCGGATACTCGACCGATCTCCGCTCGTCCACCCAGGGTCGGGCCACGTACACCATGCAGTTCGCCGAGTACGCCCAGGTACCCGAAGCGCTCGCATCCGACATCGTGAAGCGCGTGCGCGGCGAGTAGTCGCCGGTCACTCCGCTGTTCGACATCCCATCTGAATCATCCCATCTGAATCAACAACGACAGTCGTCGTAGAAAGCACACCGAGGAGAGAGCAATGAGTAAGGCAAAGTTCGAGCGTAATAAGCCGCATGTGAATATTGGGACGATGGGTCATATTGATCATGGGAAGACGACGTTGACGGCGGCGATTTCGCGGACGTTGGCGGATCGTGGTTTG
>JBDSBE010000152.1:0-22257 GCA_039921745.1 Ilumatobacteraceae bacterium
CGATGACGTCCGAGGCGGCCGACTCGAAGGTTGCGGTCGTCATGAAGGCCGCGGCCGATGCCGGTCGGGCCGACGACATCGAGATGAACCTGCGGGCGTTCATGGTGTTCGTCACCGATGACGTCGATCAGGCGCTGGCCACACTCTCGGAGTTCACAGGCGCCCCGGCCGACGTGATCGCCGACTCACCGTTCGCGCTCGTCGGGCCGGTCGACAAGATCGTCGACGACCTGCAGGAGCGTCGCGATCGCTGGGGTTTCAGCTACGTCATCGTGGGCCAGAACGACGTCGACGCGTTCGCCCCGGTCGTCGACGCGCTCTCTGGCTCGTGAGATCCGACCGGCGGGGTCTGACCTCGATCGTCGCGCTCGCGCTGATCATCACTGCGTGTTCGGGCTCCGACGAGCCGACGAACTCGACCGCGGCCACGAGCGCGGCCACGAGCGCGACATCGTCCGACGGCGACGACCAGTTCCCGTCGGTCGTCCAGGTCGCGACGACGTACAACGGCGACGGCACGTTCGATTTCGCCGTGACCATGCGGTCGCCCTACGACACCCCCGAGCGGTACGCCGACGGATGGCGGGTCGTGGGCGCCGACGGCACCGAGTACGGCACCCATACGCTCACCCACGACCACGCCGGTGAGCAGCCGTTCACCAGACGACAGGCCGCCGTCGAGATCGCCGACGACGTCACCGAGGTCATCGTCGAAGGACGCGACCTCGTCAACGGGTTCGGCGGCGAGACCCAGACGGTCGTACTCGTCCGTGAAGCCGGTAGCTGATGACGGAGCACCCTGCTCCAGAGACCAGCGAAGACATCCGGCTCCTCGGTCGCCTGATCGGTGACGTCCTGCGCGACGAGGCGGGCGAGGAAGTTTTCCAGCTCGTCGAAGACGTGCGACGCACGGCGGTGAGCGGCCGGCGTGCCGGCGAGAACCCGATCGAGGCCCTGTCGGCACTGCTCGACGACACGGACATCGACGCCCAGCTCAATTTGATCCGGGCGTTCGGGTGGCTGTCACTCCTCGCCAACACCGCCGAGGACCTCCACACAGAACGCCGACGTCGATTCCACCGCGACGCCGGCTCCCACGCGCACGAAGGCACCGTGACCTCGAGCCTCGACCGGCTCCTCGCCGACGGGGTGCCAGCCGCACGAATCGCTGAGGAACTCGCCGACCTGCGGGTCTCTCCGGTCATCACTGCCCACCCGACCGAAGTCCGACGCCAGACCGTGCTCGAACACGTCGACGCCGTCGCCGGGCTCCTCGACCGGCGCGGGCGGGCCGGCGACAGCCCGTCCGAGCAAGCCGACATCGACGCACAGCTCCGGCTCGAGGTGCTGACGCTGTGGCAGACCGCCGAGGTCCGGCTGTCGAAGCTGCGCGTGCGCGACGAGATCAACGAAGCGCTCCGCTACTACCAGTCGAGCATCTTCGACACGGTGACCGCGCTGGAGCGTGACATCGAGGAACTGTCGGATACTCGCCTGGGCCGGCGCGTCCACAACCCGCACATGATCTCGATGGGTTCCTGGATCGGCGGCGACCGCGACGGCAACCCGTTCGTCACCGCCGAGGTCCTGCGGCTCGCCGTCGAAATGCAGGCCACCGAGGCGTACGGCCTTCACTTGGGCGCGCTGTTCGCCCTGTCACGAGCACTCTCGATGTCGGCCCGTCTGATCTCGCCGACGGCCGCACTCGACCGCCTCGCCGACGCATCGTTCGATGATTCGCCGTTCCGAGCCGACGAGCCGTACCGCCGTGCACTGCGCGGCATGCACGCCCGCCTGTGGGCCCAGGCCACGTCCGTGCTCGACGCCGTTCCCGGCCCGCTCCCCCACACCGAGCTCGAACCGTACGACGGAACCGCCGGTCTGGTCGCCGACCTCGACATCGTGATCGAATCGCTGCGCTCCCACGGAGCCACTGGTCTCGCGGACGCTCGGGTGCTCCCGGTGCGGTGCGCCGTGGAGACGTTCGGCACGCACCTGTGCGGGCTCGACATGCGCCAGAACTCCGCCGTCCACGAGCAGGTCGTCGCGGAGCTGTTCGCCGTTGCTGGCGTCGCACCCGACTACCTGGGCCTCGACGAGGCCGCCCGCGTCGACGTGCTCACACACGAACTGGGCACCCCACGTCCGCTCGCCACACCGCACGCCGAGTACACCGAACTCACCGTGGGCGAGCTCGCGGTGTTCCGCGAAGCGGCGTCGGCGCACCACCGGTTCGGTGCCGACGTGATCCCGCACGCCGTGATCTCGATGGCCGAGTCGGTGAGCGACGTGCTCGAACTCGCCGTCCTCCTCAAAGAGGTCGGCCTCGTGCGCATCGATGCGGCGACCGGCGCCCTGTCCAGCGCGCTCGACATCGTCCCCCTATTCGAGACGGTCGACGACCTGCGCGCCGCCGACGGCACGCTGATCGCGATGCTCCGCCATGAGCGCTACGGCCAGATCGTCGCGAGTCGCAACCGGTGGCAGGAAGTTATGATCGGCTACTCGGACTCCAACAAGGACGGCGGCTACGTCACGTCGCAGTGGGAGCTCTACCGGGCCCAGCGGGCGCTCGTGGCAGCGGCGGAGCAGTGTGACGTGCGGTTGCGCCTGTTCCACGGGCGAGGTGGCACCGTCGGCCGTGGCGGTGGCCCCGCCTACCAGGCGATCCTTGCCCAACCGCCGGGTTCGGTGCACGGTGAGCTGCGGATCACCGAGCAGGGTGAGATGGTGGCGGCCAAGTACGCGCAGCACGCGTCGGCGCGGCGCAATCTCGAGACGCTGCTGTCCGCGACCCTCGAGGCCAGCTGTCTCGACGCCGACGACCTCGGCGGCGACACCGAACGATTCACGACCGCGATGGAACAGCTGTCGGGCATTGCGTACGAGCGGTATCGGGAACTGCTCGACGGCCCCGACGACTTCGTGGCGTTCTTCCACGCGATCACCCCGATCAGCGAGATCTCGAGTCTGAACGTCGGGAGCCGGCCGGCGCGTCGCAAGAACTCGAACCGGATCGAAGACCTGCGGGCGATCCCCTGGGTGTTCGGATGGAGTCAGTGCCGTCTCAACATCCCGGGCTGGTTCGGCGCCGGTACTGCGTTCGAACGATTCGCCGGCGACGACGAACGACTGTCGGTGCTCCAGGACATGCACGCCCGCTGGCCGTTCTTCCGAGCGATGCTCAACAACATGGGGATGGTCTTGGCGAAGACCGACCTCGGTGTCGGGCGCCGGTACGCGGACGCGCTCGTGGCCGACGTACCGCTCCGCGAAGCCGTTTTCGGTGTGATCGCCGACGAGCATGCGCTCGCCCGTTCGTGGCATGCCCGCCTCACGGGCTCCGACGATCCGCTCGTCGACAATCCGGCTCTGGCGCGCAGCATCCGGAACCGGTTCCCGTACCTCGACCCCCTGCACGTGCTCCAGATCGACCTGCTCGGCCGCCACCGCGCCGGCGACCACGACGAGCTGATCGAGCGTGGCATCCAGCTCACGCTCAACACGATCGCCACCGGCCTCAGAAACAGCGGCTGACTCCCATCGAGCTCGGGCCGGTACGGTGCGGCGCATGGCGAAGCACCGCATCAGCATCACGTACTGCGTTCCTTGAGACTATTCGGAGCGCGCCGTGGGCGCTGCACGAGACCTCATTCACGAGTACCAGCACGTGATCGACGAGTTGTCGCTGATCACCGGTGCCAAAGGAGTCTTCGACGTGGTCGTGGACGGCCGGACTCTGTACTCGAAGCACGAGACCGGCCGTCACGCCGAACCACACGAAGTGTTGACGCTCTTCCGGGAGCAGTACGCCACCGACGTCACGCCGTACGAGCGCTGAAACTCAGCGCCCGTGGTCAACAGGTGTCAGGTCAGACGACCTTGACGTTCGTCGCTTCCGGACCCTTGCGGCCGGCTGCGATTTCGAACTCGACCTGCTGACCGTCGAGGAGGGTGCGTCGCCCGGTGCCTTCGATGTTGCTGAAGTGCACGAAAACGTCGTCACCGTCGTCGCGGCTGATGAAACCAAAGCCCTTCTGATCGTTGAAGAACTTCACTGTGCCGATGGCCATGACTGACTGCTTTCTGTATGCGCCGACCACCACCGCGGCGGCCGACCGAACCCGAACGATATCGAAGGCCGGAAGCGTTTGCTCGTCGTTACGCGGACGCCGGTTCGAGCCGGCGTCAGCCCAGCCAGTGCGTGGTCGCGTCGACGACTTCGATCTCCGGACGGGCCCACAGGAACCGTTCGATCTCGTCCACGATGTGTCCGGCGAGCCGGGCTTCGGACGCCACCACCGCGAAGCCCAGCGTCGCCCGCTGCCACGTGTCCTGACCGCCGATCTCGGCGACCGACACGTGGAACCGCTGCTGGGCTCCGTCGAGCAGCGATCGCACGACCTGGCGGCGGTCTTTGAGCGACTGCGCAGCGGGGATCCTGATCTCCACCTCGAAGCCGACCACGTGCACCGGCACACGGTACTCCCGGTCGACACCGCGGCGCCGAGGTTCCGAGCCTCGGCGATGTCTCCGCCGCCGACGGGTGCGGGTCGACGACCGCCGCGGCATCATGACGGCGTGATCGTCGTCCTCGCTGCCGCCTCGGCTCCCCGCCTCACCGACGTGGAACGGTTCGATCGACTTCATGCGGAGCTGCACGGCGATCTCGACGACGCACGGCTGGAGCCGCTCTGCCGGCGCAGTGACGAACCGGGGCACGTCTGGCTGCGCATTGCCGAAGCGCGCGCCCGCGGCGCCGACGCCAGCTCCGGCGACGACTTCAACGCCGGGTTCGACGCCATGATCGAGTACGCGGCGAGCCACGGTTGGCTGGACGCAGCCGGCACCCACGTCCGTGCCCACGTCCGATCCGTGTGACGACCGGTGGATCGACCGATGGGACGACCGGTGGAACCAGTGGTGTCCGACCCCAACCAGCACGATCGGGGCGTCGATCTCGGCCAACTGGTCCTGCCCGTCTACCTGCCGATGATCGCCGGGACGATCGGGACCGGGATGCTGATCCCCGTCCTCCCGCTGTCGCTCGAGGCTTCCGGGCTCACGCTCAAATCGGTGTCGATCGTGCTGGCATCAGCGGGGCTCGGCGCAGCGATCGCCAGTCTCCCGACCGGGTCGCTGCTCGCGCGTGTCGGCGAACGCACCGTGCTGGTCCTGTCCCTGGCGGTGCTGGCGATCACGACCGCTGCGCTCGGTGCGACGACGGCCGTGCTCGGCCTCGTCGCGCTCCGGATGGGTGCGGGTGCCGCCGGTGTCGGACTCCGGCTGTCCCGCCAGACGTACATTTCGCGTCGGGTGGTCGGCCATCGCCGCGGCCGCTCGATGGCGATGATCGGTGGGTCGTACCGACTGTCGCTGTTCGTCGGTCCACTGCTCGGCGGGTTCGTTGCCGACCGAGCGGGGTTCACCACCGCCTTCGTCGTCGCCGGAGTCGCCACTGCGATCGGGTTGATCCCCTCGCTCAGGTCGGGGCGGAGCGAACCGGCGATCGTCGGACATGGGACCGCCCAGTTCGGTGTGGTCGACGGGCTCCGCCGCCACTGGCGGCTCCTGCTGCTGGCCGGTGTGGTGCCACTGCTCGTGATGACCGTCCGGGAGGGCAGGTTCGTCGTGCTGCCGCTGATCAGCGACGACCTCGGCCTCGGTCCGACCGCAGTCGGCCTCGTCGTGTCCGTCGGCACCGCAGCCGATCTCCTCCTGTTCCCGGTCGCCGGTTCGATCATGGACCGGTTCGGAAGGCTGTACGCGATCATCCCGGCTTTCACCATGATCGCCGTGGGCCTCGTGCTGCTCGGGTTGGCCCAGAGCACCACTGCGGTCGTGGTCGCCGGGGCCGTGATCGGGATCGGGAACGGTCTCAGCGCCGGCACGATGCTGACGTTCGGCAGCGATCTGGCACCGGCCGATTCGACTGCGCCGTTCCTCGCCGGGTTGGCGGCCATGCAGGACGCCGGCCGGGTCGGCGGCCCTCTCGTCGTTGGCGCCGTCGGTGCTGCGGCGGGGCTCGGCACCGCAGCGATCGCACTCGCGATCATCCTGGTCGTCGCAGTCGTCTGGCTGGTCGTGGTGATCGGTGAGACCGGCACCGTCCAGCACCACGCGCGCTGATCGCAGCCCGACCCGAGCCTTCTCGACCGGAACGATCCCGAATCGCCGTCGCGATCGGTGCGGTGACAAGCTCGACGTCATGGAACGCACGATCGACACCGGCACCGACGACCTGCTCGCGCGAGTGCAGGGCAACGTCGGGATCATCACGTTCAACCGCCCGCAGCGTCGGAACGCATTGTCTGAGGGCGTGTACGCAGGGTTCGGCGCTGCTCTCCCGGTGCTCGCAGCCGACACCGACGTCCGGGTCGTCATGATCACCGGCAACGGCGGTGCCTTCTGCGCAGGCGGCGACGTCAAGGGGATGAACGAGGCACATCAATCGGGTGCGGCACGCGACGGCCGACCGGATGGCTTCGACGACCAGGTCGCGTACCTCCGCACTCGCCAGCGGGCCGTGTCGCTCGCAATCCACGAGCACCCGAAGCCCGTCGTCGCAGCACTGCCGGGCGCCGCCGCCGGTGCCGGGCTGTCGATCGCGCTCGCGGCCGACATCCGCCTCGCTGCGGCTCGGGCGATCCTGGTGACCGCCTTCGCCAACGTCGGCGCGTCGGGCGACTTCGGCGGATCCTGGTTCCTCACGCAGCTCGTCGGGCCGGCGAAAGCGAAGGAGCTGTATTTCACGTCGCCACGCCTGTCGGCGCACGACGCGCTCGCGCTCGGGCTCGTCAACCAGGTGCTCGCGGACGAGGGCTTCGACGACGCGGCGCTCGCCTGGTGTCAGTCACTCGCCGAACGGGCGCCGATCGCGCAGCGGCTGATGAAGGAGAACATCAACCGCGCGCTCCACACCGACCTCGCGGCGGCGCTCGACGCCGAGGCACCGAACATGATCCGGGCGATGTCGACCGCCGATCATCGCGAAGCGGCCGCCGCGTTCGTCGAGAAGCGAATCGCCACCTTCACGGGCCACTGACGGCGCGAGCCGGCGACCCGACCGCGTCGACCAGCTCGAAGCGGCAGTTGCAGATCGTCGTCGTACCGACATGGTCAGCATCGGTGGCTCGGAGGACGAATCCACTGACGCCCTCGCCGCGCTCGCCCGCCGGAACGAATCGGATCTCACCCTCGTCGAGCCGCAGGATGTCACCGGTCACGTCACGACCGAGGAGTCGGCCCCACCGTTGCGCCATGGCACGGGGGTCGTCGGCCTCGATCACGACGGCCAGCACGTCGGAGACAGTGCCAGAGCGGACATGATCGCGCCACACAGGGCCGGCCCACGGCCACTCGCCCCACGTATCGGCCCGGTCGACCGACAGGATCGCACCACCGACGTCGGCCGGGTGGAGGTGCAACCCGACGATCCCGTCGGCGGTCGCCTCGAACACGATTCGTGCGCCGTGCTCGTCGAATCGATCTCGCAGGCTGTCGAGGTCGTCGACTTCGAGGATCACCATGTAGCCGCTGTCGCCCCCGCGCTTGTCGATCTGGCGTCCCGCGGTCGTACCGGCGCGAGTCGGTGCCACGACCTCCAGCAGCTTGTCACCGATCGGGAACAGCGCGTTGCGGAGCCCGAAGGCGGCGACACCAGGATCACGGAAGCAACGTTCCAGCCCGAGATCACGCTCGATCGCCAGCTCGGCGGCGTCGAGATCCGCCGCCACCATCACGATCTGTCGCAGCCTCATCCGCATCGGTGCATCCTCCACCATGCGGCTCACGGCCGACGAGGCGAGGTGGCGCGCGACCGGCCATCGATGGGGCATGATCGTGCGGTGGAGAACGATGAACCCGACGAGACCCGCTCCGTTCATCAGGAACGCGCCGAGGAGGCAATCGTCGAGGATGAGGAGCAGACCGAGCAGGCCGACGAGCGCCACCTCTCGAATGCGTTCCACCGCTCACTGATCGTCGGCGAGGAACGCCTTCATCGCTCATGGCCGAACCTGATCGCGACCGGCTTCCTCGGCGGGATGGACGTCGGCGTCGGCGTGCTCGCCCTGATGGTGGTGCGCGACGCCACCGGCAGCGAGATGCTGGGCGCGCTGGCGTTCGCGAGCGGGTTCATCATGCTGATGCTCGCTCGCAGCGAGTTGTTCACCGAGAACTTCATGGTGCCGATCACCGTGGTCGTCACCCGCCCGAGCGAAGCGCCCCGGCTTGTTCGATTGTGGGTCGGCACGGTCCTGTCGAACTGGGCCGGCGGAGCGCTGTTCGTCGGGCTGATCTCGCTCTCGCTCCCCCGGCTCGACACGGTCGGCATCGAACTCGGCCGGTTCTATCCCGAACTCGGGATCGGTGTGCAGTCGTTCGCGAGCGCGATGCTCGGCGGGGTCCTGATCACCCTGATGACGTGGATCGACCGCGGCACGCAGGAGATGTCCGCAAAGATCGTCGTCACGATCGCCACGGCGTTCCTGCTCGCTGCGCCACCGTTGAACCACTCGGTCGTCGGGGTGCTCGAGATGTTCGCCGGGTTGTTCACCGGTGAGGCGCCCTACGGGGTGCGGGACATGGCCGGCGCCGCGAGCTGGGCGGTGCTCGGGAACATGGTCGGCGGTGTCGGCCTCGTGACGGTGATCCGGTTGATCCAGGTCGGCGCCGTACCGATCGAGCACGAGCGGGAAGCAGCCGAACGCGAGCAGCACGATTCATGAGCAGTTCGGTCGCCGAACAGGTCAGGATCGACCAGTGGCTGCATGCGGTTCGGCTCACCAAGACGCGCAGCGACGCAGCCCATGCGTGTCGCGGTGGGCACGTGACGATCAACGGCAAGGCGGCGAAACCGTCGACGCCGGTGTCGATCGACGACCGTGTCGAGGCCTACCTGTCGAAGCGGGAGCGTGACGTGGTGGTGACACGGCTGCTCGTGAAGCGTGTCGGCGCGGCCGTGGCGGCGGAGTGCTTCGACGACAACAGCCCACCGCCACCGGAGCGTGAACCGTCCGACGGGCTGTTCGCGATTCGCGAACGCGGTGCCGGTCGACCGACCAAGCGCGACCGACGCCGGATCGATCGGCTGCGCGGACGGTCGAACTGAAACGCGCGTCAGTCCGGCGCGAACCAGAACTCGATCTCGGCGCTCTCCTCCGGGAAGTCGGCGGCATGTTCAGCGCCCGCCGGCACGTGATACCACTCGCCAACGCCGAACGTCCGTTGCTGACCGTCCATGGTGAGGACCAGGCGACCGGCGGTGATCACTCCGACGTTGTTCGAAGGGCGCCGGTGCGGCTCGATCGAGGTGCCTGCCGGGTACGACGCGAACAGCACCTCGCAGCCCTCGGCGCCGAGGCGGAACGCGTCGAACGGCCTGTCGAAGGCTGGGAGTCCGGCGATCTCGGGCGGGAAATGGGAGTCGGCCATCGGCTCAGTCTCCCAGGTCGACGATGCCCGTCATGGCTGCGACGAGCCGGTTCTCGGCTCGTGATGCCTCGAGGTCGACGACCCCGATCAGTCGCCATTCATCATGGCCGTCCGGGTCGTGCACCGTCTGGCTGACCTGCCCTGACGACGCGTCGAACTCGAACCGTGACGTGTGTCTCGCGTCGCCGCCGACATCGATCGCGTCATACCGCTCCCAGTACGGCGCGATCGCCGCACCGACGTCGAAGCCCTCGGCGGCCGACGACGGTCGCTTGCGCCGGGCGACGGCCTCGACCCATCGGAAAGCCTCGTTGCGCACCATCGTCCGGAACGCGCGGGCATCGCTCGTGATCGTGACGACATCGTCGTGTGCAGGCTGGCCGGGACGGACCGCGGGCTCACCCTCGTCGTCGGGGTGCTGGAGCCGCTCCCATTCGTCGAGCAGGCTGGAGTCGACCTGTCGGACGAGCGTGCCGAGCCAGTGCACGATCTCGTCCAGTTCATCGCTCCCGGCGTCGACCGGAACGTTCTGCATGAGACCCTTGTAGACATCCGACACGTATCGGAGCAGCACACCTTCGGAGTTCTGGAGGCCGTAGTGATTGATGTACTCGCCGAACGTCATGGCCCGCTCGAACAGGTCACGCACCACCGATTTCGGCTTGACGGTGTCGCCACCGACCCACGGATGTCGAGAGCGGAACTCGTTGAAGTCGGCGTAGATCCAGTCGCGCATCGGACGCGGCGGCTCGACCTTGGCGAGACGCTCCATTCGTTCTTCGTATTCGACGCCGGACGACTTCATCTCACTCATGAGTTCGTCCTTCGCCTTGCGGAGTTGGGCCGCGATCACCACGGCCGGGTTCTCCTGCACCGCTTCGACGACTGTGACGATCGCGAGCGCGCGATCGATGTCACCGGTCGCGCCGGTCGACACCGCGACCTGTTCGGGCGGATCGGCCGGTCGGTCGGCCTGCCCGGCATCGACCTGCCCGGTATCGGTTGCGACCGGCACAGGTTCGATCGCGGCTTCGATGACGGGTTCGTCGACGGGTTGCAACTCGTCGAAGTCGATCAGATCGGCGAGACCCGCGAACGCCCCGCCGACCGGCCCGGCATCGTACGGCACGTCGCGGCGCTCGGGCCGTAGCGAGCGCTGCTCGAATCGCGGTCTGACCGTCATCATCAGCTCACGGTCGAGGTGGTCGATGGCATCGATCGCCCAGAGGGACAGGGGCTGATGCAGTGCGAACTCATCCTGCAGGTCGAAGTTGACACGGACGCGCCGGCCCTGATCATCGGGGGGGTCGGGGAACTCGAGCAGGTCAGCGTCGACCAGGGAGCGGTAGATCGCGATCGAGCGCCGAATGTGGTCCCACTGCTGCTTGCGGGGCTCGTGGTTGTGGGTCATCAACCGCCGCACTGCGCCACATCCGTCGCCGGGTCGATCGAGGAGACTCATGACCATCTGATGGTTGACGGCGAAGCTCGACGTCAAGGGTTCCGGATCGCCCCCCACCAACTTGTCGAACGTGTCTTCGCTCCAGTGGGCGTAGCCGCGATCGGGAGCCTTCTTCTTGACCATCTTCTTGCGCTTCTTGGCATCCCGCTCGGCCTGTTCGGCGAGCCGCTGATTCTCCACGACGTGCTCGGGCGCCTGGGCCCACACGTCGCCCCGATCGTCGAATTCGCGCCGGCCGGCCCGTCCCGCGATCTGCTGGAACTCGCGCACCCGCAGCAGGCGCACGCCGCTGCCGTCGTACTTGCAGAGCTGGGTGAACAGCACCGATCGGATCGGGACGTTGACCCCGACGCCGAGCGTGTCGGTCCCGCAGATGATCTTCAAGAGGCCTGCCTGAGCGAGCCGCTCGACGAGCAGCCGGTACTTGGGCAGCAGACCCGCGTGATGGACGCCGATCCCTCCGACCAGGAACCGTCGGAAGCTCTTGCCGAGCGGCGAATCGAACCGGAACCCGCCGATCAGGTCTTTGACCTGCTGCTTCTCGTCCTTCGTGAGCGGATCGAGGCTGAGGTACCCCTGGGCCGCCTCCGTGGCCTCGCGCTGGGTGAAGTGGACGAGGTAGATCGGGGCCCGGTCGCCGTCGAGCAGGTCTTCGATCGACCGGTGCAGGGTGGTCGTGCGGTACTGGAAATCGAGGGGCACCGGTCGCAGCGTCGACCGCACCAGCGTCGTCTCACGCCCGGTGAGTGCACGCAGGCGCTCCTCGAAGAACGTCGTCGAGCCGAGCGTCGCCGACATCAGCAGGAACTGGCAGTGCGGCAACTCCAGGAGCGGGATCTGCCAGGCCCACCCGCGCTGAGGGTCGGCGTAGAAGTGGAACTCATCGGCGATCACGACGTCGACATCGGTTCGCTCACCGTCGCGCAGCGCCCAGTTCGCCAGGATCTCGGCCGTGCAGCAGATGATCGGCGCGTTGGGATTGACGCTGCCGTCACCGGTGATCATCCCGACGAGGTCGGATCCGAACGTGCCGCACAGCTGGAAGAACTTCTCGGACACGAGGGCCTTGATCGGCGCGGTGTAGACGCTGCGCTGATCACGCGCGAGCGCCGCGAAGTGGGCGGCGACGGCAACGAGCGACTTCCCCGAACCGGTCGGTGTGTTGAGGACCACGTTGCTGCCGGCGATCAGGTCGAGCACCGCCTCCTCCTGCGCCGGGTACATCTCGATGCCCTGCTCGACCGTGTAGTCCGTGAACCCGTCGAGGAGCGCGCTCTCGTCGGGCGCGGGCGGCATGTGCCGCAGGATCGGTGGACGGGGGTCGGTCGTCATCGGGAACCGCCAGTGTGGCACTGCGCCGGCAGGTTCAGCCGATCCGGTACGGCAGCAGCCGCTCGTGGAGCACCGTCGCCTCGACCAGCACGGGCGCGAGCGCCGGCAGGAGCTCGACGTCTTTGCGACGCCAGGGCGACCACCCCGTCGACGCGTGGACGGCGTCGTACCAGTGGGGCGCCCATACACCGTCTTCGGGTTTGGGCCCCGCAGGCCACGCGAGCATCGCATCGTCGAAAGGCACCCCGAGCCGCTCGCACAGCTCGCCGAGCACGCCGGGCGGGTCGAGCAGCAGGCGCGTCGAGTCGATCACGATCGGGGTCTCGCCGGCCGCGACGAGGCCGTCGAGGATCTCGACCAGTTCGACGAATCCGGTGTCGTCGATCGTCGCGTCGGGCAGTTGGCGTTGCAGCGAGGTCAACATGTCGAGCGGATCGCGAGTCAGGAGCACGTTGCGACACGCCGCCAGGAACGCCCGATCGAGGTCGACCAGGTGCTTGGCCATCTGTTTGAAGAACACGATTGGCGTGTCGTAGTCACCGAGCAGCACGTCCTCGACAACGCGCGCGCCATCGGTGTCCTGGCTCGCGAGCACGTCGGCCAGTCCGGGGTGGCTGCGGCCCGTCGACGCGAGATAGTGCGCGTACAGCGGCTCGTCGACGACGGTCGTGTCGGCGCGCTGTCGCCACGAGTACATCAGGGCCGTCGACAGGTTCCGCGGGCTCGACCAGACGTTGATTCGGGTCGTGGTCGTCATGTCGTGGTCGTCATGTCGTGCCGCGCCTCGTGCGCCGCAGTGCGACGTCGTCGGCCACTGCTCGCTGGTACGCGGCGCGCAGGGTGGAGGTCGCAGGTCCCGGAAGACGACCATCGCCGATCCGACGGCCGTCGACCTCACGAACGGGGGTGAGCCCGGCGAACGTCCCCGTCACGAACGCCTCGTCGGCGGCGTACACGTCGGTCAGGCTGAAGGGCCGCTGCGACGGCCGGAGGCCGATGCTGGGGGCGATCTCGAGCAGGACGGCCCGAGTGATGCCCGGCAGGTTGTAGTGCCCCGTCGACGTCACGAGCTCGTCCCCGATCACGACGAAGAAGTTCGTGGCGTTGCATGTTGCGACGGCGCCTGTCGGGTCGAGCATCAGTGCTTCGTCGGCGCCGGCCCCGACGGCCTGGATCAGCGCGATCACCTCGTGCAGCTTCGAATGGCAGTTCAGCCGCTGATCCAACGTGTCGGGAGGGGGACGACGAACGGTCGAGGTGAAGAGCACGAGGCCCGCGTCACCGACCGCCGGGTCGGCGACCTTGTGCTCGGCGATGATGACCACGTTCGGACCGCCGACGATGTTCGACGGATGCTGCGACGGCGTCTTCTTGCTACCGCGCGTGACCATCAGGCGGACGTGCACGTCATCGGTCATGCCGTTGTGGTCGACCGTCGTGCGCAGTGCGACCTCGATCTGCGCCCGGTCGACGGCGATCATGGTCGCCTTCGACGCATGCTCGAGCCGATCGAGGTGGCGGTCCAGGAAGGCGAACTCGCCGTCATGGAGTCGGATGCCTTCCCAGATCCCGTCACCGACCAGGAATCCGGAGTCGAACACGGAGATCGTCGCATCGGCACGTGGGACCATCGCGCCGTTGATGTAGATCGACACGTCGTCGTTGCGATCGTCGGCGATCGCCTGGTGGGTGCTCATCGTCGGGTCAGCGGGTCCGGGTGCGACCGAGGTGAAGCCGGGCCCCGTCGGCGCCGGACGCCAGGAATTCGCGCACGACGCCGGCCATCTCCTCGGCCCGGGTGAACAGGAAGAGGTGGCCCCCACCTTCGACGACGTGCAGGCGGCCGGCCGGGATCCGGTTCGCGAGGACCCGAGCGTTGAACATCGGGATGATCGGGTCGTCGTCTCCGGCCATGACGAGCGTGCGCTGCGGGAGGCGGTGGAGCCACGGCACGCTCGTCCACCGGCGCAGCGCCGACAGCTGGTACACGTACCCCAGCCGGGTCGGGGGCTGCGCGGCGCGCAGCCGTGCGTGTTCTTTCAGGAGCGCCGGATGGCGCCGGATCGCCCCGCCGTAGAGCGTCGGGGCCACCCGCTGCAGGTACTCGGGAGAGTAGTACCGAGCCGGCGACATCAGGATCGACACGGCTGCGGGCCGCCCGGGCAGTGACGTCCATCCGGCCATCGTGGCGACAAGGACGAGGCGCCGAACCGAGCGCGGATGGCGGCGGGCGAGCTCTTGGGCGAGCGCTCCACCCCACGACAGGCCGAGGACGTCGACCCGCTCGTGGCCGAGTTCGTCGATCAGCCCTGCGACCACGGCGGCCAGCTGTCGCATCGTCGGTGGGTAGAGCGGTTCCGGGCTCCCGCCGACGCCAGGTGCGTCGAACGCGATCGTCTCCCGATCCGTGAGGTGCTGACGGAACGGCCGGAACAGGTCACCCGTGGCACCGATCCCGTTGATGAGCAGCAGTGGCCGGCCCGCTCCACGGTTCTCGACCATCACGCGTAGACGCTGACGACCGACCCGAATGCTCGTGGAACGGAGATGGACGCTCTGGTCGTCGAGGCGACGCTCGTGGGACACGATGTCGGGGAGGAGGCTCATTGGAGCACGTACGTGCCCGGTGCTTCGACGATGACCGGATGCTCGGTGTTGCCGAGATGCTTCGGGGCGTTGACCCTGGAACCGCTGCGGGGCTTCAGCCATGCGGTCCAGTGATCCCACCAGCTTCCCTGACGGAGTTCAGCCCCGGCCTCCCATGCGTCCGGGGTCATCGGCGTACCGATCGCATCGGCGTTGACCCGGTACTGCCCCTTCGGATTCCCGGACGGATTCACGAGCGCTTGGATGTGGCCCTGCGAGCTGAGGACGAACTCGGCGTCGCCACCGAGCAGGTTGACCGTCTCGAAACAGGCTTTCCACGGCGTGATGTGATCGGTGACCGCACCCACGACGAAGCTGTCGCACGTGACGGCGCCGAGGTCGACCGGCGTGTCGAGCGCGATCACCGCGCCGGGGACGGTCATCGAGTTCTCGGACGCCATGTCCAAGAAGTCGGCGTGGAGCTCGGCAGGCAGGTTGGTCGAGTCGACATTCCACGCGAGCACGTCGAACGCAGGCGGGTTCTGGCCGAGCAGATAGTTGTTGACCCAGTAGTTCCAGACCAGGTCGTTCGGGCGGAGCCAGGCGAACACCTTGCCGAGGCTGTCTCCGTCGAGGATCCCTTTCGACTGGCTGGCGCGACGGGCGGCGCGGATCACGGGGCCGGACATCATCGTGCCCATCGTGGACGGAACGCTCCAGTCGAGGATGGTCACGAGGAAACTCGACGAGTGCACGCGCTCGTCGCCGATCGCGACGAGATGGCCGAGCAACGCTGCGGTGGTGATCCCGCCGGCACACACCCCGAGCAGGTTGAGGTCGGTCGATCCGGTGATCGAGAGCGTTGCGTCGCTGGCGTCGATCAGCGCGGCCAGATAGGTGTCGAGATTCCAGTCCCGATGCTCCGGCCGGGGGTTGCGCCAGCTGACGAGGAACACCTGGTGACCCTCGCCCACGAGATGTTCGACGAGGCTGCGCCCCGGTGCAAGGTCGAGCACGTAGAACCGGTTGATCTGTGGGGGCACGATGAAAATCGGCCGCTTGAACACCTTCGTGGTCGTCGGGGTGTACTGGATCAGCTCGATCACCGGGTTGCGGAACACGACCGCACCGGGCGTCGCGGCGACCGTGTCACCCGGCGTGAACGGTCGGGTGTCGACCATCGAGGGCATCCCGCCGTTGGACCGGGCATCATGAACCGCGTGCCGGACGCCGTCCACCAGGCTCCGACCGCGGGTGCGGGCCGCCTCCTTCAACGCGGCGGGGTTGCCGAGCAGTGTGTTCGTCGGGGCGACCGCGCTCGTGATCAGCGCTGCGACCAACTCGGAGCGAAGACGTGATTTCTCGTCCATGTCGAGGTCGGTGATGAGATCGGCGATCGCCCGCTCGGTCGAGACCTGAGCCTGCGCCAGTCGCCGGTAGATCGGTCGATCGGTGAACCAGTCGTCGCCGAAGCGGCGGTCCTTGGCGTTCGGCACGACGTCGCTCGCACCGAGCACGATCTTCACCTGTTCGGCGCCGAACCCGAGGGCGTGGCGAACCATCGTCAACGGCTGGCTGATGACCGTTCGCGCCAGCCGGGTTCCGGCAGAGGCGACCTGGTTCGGGGACAGGCCGATCGGCATCGCGCTGCTGATCGCGTCGATCGTCGCCTCGATGATCTCGATGTCTTGCTCGGAGAGCACACCACCGGTCGATGCTCCGCCCTCGTGGTCGTCTGACGTCGTGGTCACCATGTGCTCGCTCCTCGGTGTCGATCGAATGGTTCTCCGATCTCTGCTGGACACCAACTGTACGCGACGAAGGGTCCAGTCGGTTCCCCGCAAGGCGCTCGTTGCGCAGTGGACTCGGCGGTATGTCCCCGGTTCCTCTAGATTGGCGGGAAGAGCGTCGTGGAACAGGGTCGGATCGGCCGGTTCGTCGGCCAACCCGCTTCGTGACAACCATCCCCGGAAGGCACACATGACCGACACCGTCGACGACGACACGACCCTGCAGCCGGCACCGCCCGACACCCCTGGCCGGTTCGCTGATCGCGACCCGATCTTCGGCGACTCGCCCGAAGGCACCGATGTCTGGCAACGGGTGCCCTACAACCCAGACGACTACGGGCCCGTTACCGATTTCGCGACCGATTTCGATCACGCCGACCCTGCATACAACCCGAATGCCCCAACGGTCTGGAGCGATCTGCGCGAGTCGGGATGCCCCGTCGCCCACTCCGACCGGTACGGCGGGATGTGGGTCCCGATCACCCACGAGGCCGTCCACGACGTCGCATACGACACCGAGAACTTCACCAGCCGAGCCGTCGTGGTCTCGGTCGGACGGCCCGGCGATCTGGCGATGCCGGCACCGGTCGGTGGCGTGCCGCCGATCTCGAGCGATCCGCCGTTCCACAGCATGGCCCGCCGCCTGCTGCTCCCGCCCTTCGCACCCAAGCAGATCGAGCCGTGGGAGGACGAGGTGCGCGTGCTCTGCCGGCGTCTGCTCGACGAGATGGGCGAGATCACGCCGGGCGAGTCGGTGGTCGACGCCGCAGTGCAGTACGCGCAGCACATTCCGGTCAACGTGATCGGCCGGATGCTCGGCTTTCCCGAAGAGGACGAGGAGTTGTTCCGCAAGTTCGTGCACGACGCGCTCGAGCGGATCAACGAGGAGCCGGGCACGCGCGACGGCCTCGACGAACTCGGCAAGTACATCGCCGCCCAAATTGACGACCATCGCGCCAACCCGCGCGACGACCTCACGAACTACCTGATGAACGTCGAACTCGATGGCGACAAGCTCTCGGACGATCACGTCGGCGGGTCGATCATCCTGCTGCTGATCGCGGGCATCGACACGACGTGGTCGGCGATCGGTTCGTCGTTGTGGCACCTTGCGCAGTCGCCCGGCGACCGACAGCGGCTCACCGACGATCCCGACGTGATGACGTTCGCGATCGAAGAGTTCCTGCGTGCCTATGCGCCGGTCACGATGGCCCGACTGGTCGCCAAGGACCACGAGTTCCACGGGTGCGCGATGAAGCAGGACGATTGGGTCCTGCTCCCGTTCCCAGCCGCCAACCGCGACCCGGCGATGTTCGACGATGCCGACGAGTTCATCGTCGACCGCGAAGTCAACCGTCACGCGGCGTTCGGGCTGGGCATCCACCGCTGCCTCGGCTCGAACCTCGCTCGGCTCGAACTCAAGGTCGCGATCGAGGAGTTCGTGGCGAGATTCCCGAATTTCGAACTCGCCGGCGGCGTCCGCTGGAGCGTCGGTCAGATCCGAGGCCCCCGCGAACTCCCCGTGCGGATCCTCGCCTGACAGGAGCCCGCGACGCGGGACGAACACTGGAACCCTGTGGGGGCGAAGCGGTCGCCCCTGACCCCGTCGCGCGAGGGTTATCCGGTCTCGGGTGGGGTATCCCCCCGACGTGCGTGCCGAACCGGGTGTTCTTCTCGGTAGCCGGTACGTGCTGGTCAGGCGGATAGCAGTCGGCGGAATGGGCGAGGTCTGGGAAGCGACCGACAGCCTGCTCGATCGAGGCGTGGCCGTGAAGATCCTCAAAGAGGAGTTCCGAACCGCGTCGACGTTCCTCGCTCGATTTCGCGCCGAGGCGCGCCACGCAGGTCAGTTGAGTCACCGCGGGATCGCCACCGTGTACGACTACGGCGAGACGGAGGACCTCGCGTTCCTCGTGATGGAGTTGGTGCGCGGGCGACCACTGTCGGAACTGTTGATCGAGCAGCCCGCCCTGTCAACGGTCACCAAACTGTCGATTCTCGACCAAGCCGCTCAAGGGCTCCACGCTGCACACGAAGCAGGGGTCGTCCATCGGGACGTCAAGCCCGGGAATCTCATGGTCCGAGATGACGGCGTCGTGAAGGTGACCGACTTCGGGATCGCCCGCGCACTGACGTCTGCACCGCTCACAGAGCACGGCCAGATGCTCGGGACACCTGCGTACGTTTCGCCTGAGCAAGCGACCGGCGGCCAAGTGACCCGTGCGAGCGACATCTACTCGCTGGCGGTGGTCGCCTACGAGATGTTCGCCGGCCATGCGCCCTTCGAGCGGGACACGCCGGTTGCCCTCGCCCTCGCTCACGTCCACGACACACCGCCACCGTTGCCGAGTTCCGTTCCGCGGCGCGTCGCCGAACTCATCGAGTCGGCGTTGTCGAAGGACCCCTCGTCGCGGCCACCGTCGGCGGGCCATTTCGCAGAGCAACTGCGACAGGAGATGTCGGCAACGAAGTCGGATCAGCCCTCAGCCGTGGTTGCCGACCGGGACCTCGGGCTCACGGCGCCGGCCATCGTGTCGCCGTCGTCGAGCGGTGCCGTCGTTGGCCGAACGTCGACCCTGGTGACGCCGGTCGGTGCCCGCGGTGGAGGCCAGCGAAACCCCTCCGTCACGGCGGCGATCGCGTTCGCTGGCCTCCTGATCGTCCTGGGAGCGATCGTCTGGACCGCCACTCGGCCCAGCGGCGTCGACGAGGCTCGACGCGAACCTTCCCTGGCGACGACCATCAGTGCGCCCACGGTCGTCACACAGACGTCGCCTCCGACCCAGCCGGCCACGACGCTCCCCGCCACCACGCTCCCCGCCACCACGCTGCCGGCTACGACCCTGCCCGCCACCACCGTCCCGGCCCAGACAGTTCCACTTCCGATCGTTCCCCTCCCGACACAGCCTCCCCCTGCTCCAGCGGCAGCGATCGACGTGAACGGAATCGGTGAGAACGAGGCGGCGGCGTTCGTCGTCGACTACTACGAACAGGTCGCAGCCGGTGATTATGGGACCACCTGGGAGCTGTTGAGCCCCGGGTTCCGCGATGCCCGCAACCTCACCTTCGAGCGCTACGTCTCCTACTGGGAGAACACGACCCTCAAGCTCAGTGACCTGCGCGTCGTGGCCGGTCCCGGTGGCGACGAGAGCAGGGTGATCTTCGACGCTCGTTACGACACCGGCTCCAGGATCGTGAACGAGACCGACGAGATCACGCTCCGCCGAGCGACCGACGGGCGCGTGATCATCACCAAACAACGCACCGTCTGAATCCGCTCCGCGGTTCCAACTGCCGCTGCACGAACACCATCGATTCCGTTTCGCGCGGCGACCACCGGTTGTCGGTCATTCCGGGTCGAGGTCAGCGAGGGTCACCGGAAGATTCTGTGCGTCGGCCAAGAGCCGAACGACGTCGATATGGTCCCAGCGCACAAAGTAGAACCAGCCAACCGGAAAGCCCTCCACTCGTCGGACCCTGAGATCCGGAATGCCAACCAACTCGCCTGCCCGCGGCGACCCCGCGCCAGGCATCCTCTCGATCGAGCGCAGCGACCCGACAGCAGCATCGAAGAACCGTTCACCGAGATCAGCGCCGCCTTCCGTTCGGTAGTAGCGGGTACGGTCGACCAGATCGGCCTCCGCCAGCGGCCGAAGACGGGCGACGGTCACGAGTCAGCAGCGAACGCCCGTTGGCGAAGTTCGTCGATGACGTCGTCCGTCGCCGGTCGGGCCTCGCCGGATGCGAGCCCATCCGCGAGGAGTTCGCGCAATCGTCGCTCAGCCATGGTCTGCTGATCCCGTCGGATGAGTTCACGCAGGTACTCACTCGTGTTGCCGTACTCGCCGGATTGGACCCGTTCGTCGATGTAACTGCGCAGCGCTTGGGGAAGGGCGAAACTCATCGTGGTCCTGCTCATTCCAACAGCCTGCTCTGGTTATCAACAGTTGTCAACATCTTCGCGACGCCCCAACGAGGAGCACCGGCGACGCAGTGGGCGCAGAGGGACTCGAACCCCCGACATCTGCCTTGTAAGGGCAGCGCTCTAACCAGCTGAGCTATGCGCCCGGAAGCCGCCGATGGTAGCGCCGATGGCTGGTACGCGGGTTGTGCGCACGCACCGGATCCACGTGGGGGTGCGGTTCGATTGGCACGTCTGTGCTGCCACGCATGTCGAGCGCCAACCCTGCGGCGACGGCTCGGTTCCGACCGCGATCTCGCCTCACCCTCATCGGCGCGACTGCGCGACGATTGCGGATGCCGCAAGCCGTCCGAACCGAGACCCACGGCGCGGTGCGCCGACTCACCCTCGCCCGCCCCGAGCGCTACAACACCATCACGCCGCAGCTCCGCGACGAACTGGCGGCGGCGATCGACGACGCAGAGCGGGATTCGAACGTACGGGTCATCCTGCTCGACGCCGACGGTCCTGCCTTCTGCGCCGGATACGACCTGGACTGGTCGACCGATGCCCAGGCCGACGAGGTCGATCGCGACGAGCGGGTGTGGGATTCGGTTCGTGACCAGCACATGATCGGATCGTTCGCGAACACGTGGGCGAAGCTGCACGACTGCTCGAAACCGACGATCGCCGCCGTTCAGGGTTGGTGCATCGCAGGCGGGACGAACATCGTGTTCAACGCTCATCTGATCGTGGCTGCCGAATCGGCTCGGTTCGGGTATCCCCCGTCCCGCGTCTGGGGCATCCCCGAAGCTCCATGGACGTGGGTCGCTCGGCTCGGGCTCCAGAACGCCCGTCGGTACATGCTGACGGGCGACGAGTTCGGCGCCGCCGAGGCACTCGCGATGGGCGCAGTGCTCCAGGTCGTCCCCGATGACGAACTGCACGATCGAGCGCAGTCGCTCGCCCAGCGGATCGCGCTCGTGCCGGGCAATCAACTCGAGATGATCACGTGGTCGTTGAACGCAGTCGCCGACCAGATGTACGACCCGAGGTCGTCGCGTCGCCTCGGCACGTTCTTCGACGGGGTCGCACGCCACACGCAGGAAGGTGCCGACTTCGTGTCACGTTCCGGCGATATCGGGTTTCGGGAAGCCGTACGCGAACGCGACCGACCGTTCGGTGACTACGGCGAGCGACCGCGCTGACCGACAGGCGGTCACGATGCGTGCGGCGCGAACACCTTCAGCGGTCGAGGATGCTTCTCCACCGTGAACGAGCCGGCGCCTTCGAAGATCTCACCATCGGCAGCGAGATCGGCCGTCGACGATGTGGCGACCACCTCCATCCGGTCGACCAGGGCCCTGGTGTACACGGGAGACCTGCCGACGCGCCCGGTGAGCATTGCGACGACGAGCCGCAGGCGCGCAGCCGGATGCGTACCGTCGATGATGCGCACATCGAACTGACCGTCGTCGAGCCGCTGTCGGGTCGCCGGCGCAAAGCCAGGAGGGTCGTACGCACAGTTGCCAACGAAGATCGTCCAGACCCGGCGGATTCGGCCGTCGATCGTCACCTCCATCGGCTTGCACCACAGCACGGTGCGCCACAGCGCAACCATGATGGCCGGCCACTTGCCGATCTTGTCCTCGTACCGCTCACGAGCTTCGACGAACTCCGAATACGTGCCGAAGCTCGCCGTGTTCAGGAAGATGTGGTCGTCGATCACCCCGATGTCGACGTCGAGCACC
>JBDSBE010000153.1:0-5144 GCA_039921745.1 Ilumatobacteraceae bacterium
GCGACGCTGGTGTTGTTGCCGTGCTGGTCACCTGAGGAGAATCTCGGGTGATGCCAGTAGACCAGCGTGCACTTGTCCGGATGTGCTGCGAGGTCAGCTCGCAGCCACGTTTCCTGCACCGAGCCCCCGGCGCAGCTGACCACACCACAGTTCGAATTCAACGCCACAAGATGCCATGCCCCGATGTCGTAGCTGTAGTACCCCTGGGTGGTGCCACCAGCTAACGCGCCCCAGTACTGGTAGTAGCCCGCCGCACCGGAGGTGTTGTATTCGTGGTTGCCCGGCACTGGCTTGGTGATGCTCTTCAGCCGTCCCCATGACAGGTCATAGCTGTTCACGAATGCGTTGTAGGCCCCGCTGTCATATTGCATGTCACCAAGTGTCAACACCGAGTCAAACCCCTTGCCGACCATCAGATCCGACGTGTATTTCTGCCGACACGCCAAACTCGTCCCGAGTCCACCGTTGAAACTACCTGAGGCCGGATCGCAGGCGATGTCTCCAGCCGCCGCGATCTGCGGATCACCCGGCGGCGGCACCGCCATCGTTGTCGTCGTTGTTGACGGCGCGACCGTTGTCGTCGTTGTTGACGGTGCGACCGTCGTCGTCGTTGTTGACGGTGCGACCGTTGTCGTCGTTGTTGACGGTGCGACCGTTGTCGTCGTTGTTGCTGTGCCGGTATGGATAATGAGTTGTGGCGGTGCGGAGCTGGTGCGAGACCCGAAGTCGACACCGTCGCGTGAGTTCGGTCGAAGCACCATGGAGAACACGCCCGACGCTGGGACAAGTGCGGTCACGTCGTACTCGATCCACGAGTCGATCGATGCCTTCCCGGGCAGCGTCACTGCAGCACCGACCGTATCAGTCGGCCTGTTGGCCCACGTGATGTCGGTTTCGGTCCACGTTGCGGGAGCGAGCAACTCCACCGTCGGCAGGTCCGAGGTACGATCAACGACAAACAGACGTAATGTTGCGCTTAAAACTGGCACGTTCAGTGCGCCCAGATCAAACTGGACGTAGGACTGATACCGGTACCCCGCTCCGTGGTTTTGGTCAACGAGCAACCTGGTGCTGTCACCGAAGTTGGCGTCCGGTTTGGCCTCGTCGACGGTCGCATCAGCGGTCGGCTCAAGCGCGGTCTGCGACGCGTACGACGTCGACCGCGACGTGCCGAATGCTAACCCACCCATTAACAAGGCAATCGTCGCCGACACCCGATAAATTCGTAAAGACATAAGATTCCTCACTGGCTTAAACGCCCGTCTGGAGCTGTGCCCGGAGCTGAAGGAAGCCAAACCACGGCCCCAAACCGCGACCGACTCGACGGCCGGTGAAGGCGAAGACGGATGGAGCGTTGTGGATGGTGTCCGGACGGGAAGCCCGTTCTCTCCCCTGGGGACATCCCGACGGCCGACCCGGCAACGCTCGAGCACGTATCACCGTCGCAGGATTCGCCCGCCTCGGCGTCCTCCCTGTGACCCCTCAACCGACCGACTGATGCTCGTATGGGTTAGATCAGCCGGCTTCGGAGTGGGTGACGGGCTGTTCGCCCATCCACTCCCGGAGCGTGTTCTTGAGTTTGGTCTGCTGGATGAAGAGGTCCTGCTCGGCATCCGATTCACCGGCTGCCTGCGGGGCCTTGAGGTAGAAGCTCAGCCATTCCTGCACGCCTGATTCCCCGGCGCGGTGGGCGAGGTCCATGAACAGGGCGAGGTCGAGCACGATCGGCGCCGCAAGGATCGAGTCGCGGCAGAGGAAGTCGACCTTGATCTGCATCTCGTAGCCGAGCCAACCGAAGATGTCGATCGCGTCCCAGCCCTCCTTGTTGTCACCGCGGGGCGGGTAGTAGTTGATGCGCACGACGTGATCGATGTTGCCGTAGAGGTCGGGGTACACTTCGGGCTGCAGGATGCCACCGAGCACGCCGAGCTTCGACATCTCCTTGGTCTTGAAGTTCTCGGGGTCGTCGAGCACCTCACCGTCGCGGTTGCCGAGGATGTTCGTGGAGTACCACCCGCGCAGACCGAGCATGCGGGCCTTGAAGCCAGGGGCGAGCATCGTCTTCATGAGCGTCTGGCCGGTCTTGAAGTCCTTGCCGGCGATCGGAACGCCCCGGGTCTTGGCCAACTCGACCATGCAGTCGAGGTCGGTGGTGAGGTTCGGGGCACCGTTGGCGTACGGCACCTCGGACTGGAGTGCGGCGTAGCAGTAGATCTGGCTCGGTGAGATGTTCTCGTCATCGTCGCGGAGACCCTGCTCGAACGACGCCACCGTGGCGTGCACGTCACTCGGCTCCTGGTAGGCCTCGGTCGAGCCGCACCACACCATCACCAGGCGGTCGCATCCGTTCTCTTCCCGGAACGTGGCGATGTCGTCGATCAGTGCCATCGCCTGATCCCACTTGTTGGCGATGTCCTTCACCCGCACGCCGTCGAGCCGACTCACCCAGCGCTGGTCGAACACGGCTTCCATCGGGATGATGCCCTCCATCTCCGCCGACAGCGCGTCGAGGTCCTTGCCCTGGAGGACGCCTGCGGTCTTGGCCGCCTCCATCGCGTTGGGGGTGATCGGATCCCATCCGCCGAACACGATGTCGTCGAGTTCGGCGAGCGGCACGAATTCCTTGATCTTGGGGTTGCGGTTCTCTTCCTTGGTGCCGAGGCGGATGTGCGCCATCTGCGTGATCGACCCGATCGGGGGCACGGTGCCGTTGCGGGCTGCAATCACCCCGGCGATGAAGGTCGACGCTACGGCGCCCATGCCTGGGGTGAGGACACCGAGCTTGCCGGTGGGAGGAGCGATATTTCGAGCTGTCATGGATGTGACGATAAGGAACTGTGTTGTTGTCGCGAGGAGAGTGAAGAAAATCTGAACTATTGTGCGGAGGGTGAGTCGCACTCCCTTACCCGACATTTCCATTCGACAACTCGAATACCTGGTCGCAGTGTCGGACGCGCCCACGTGGTCGAGCGCCGCGCGGACGGTCGGTGTGAGTGCGTCGGCATTGTCGCAGGGTCTCGCTGAACTCGAACGGCGCGTCGGGGTCGTGCTGTTCGAACCCGTGGGCCGTCGCCGCACCCTGCGACCCTCCGCCCGACCGGTGCTCGATCATGCCCGCCAGGTCGTGTCGCTCACTGCGGACCTTGCCAGCTGGTCGTCGAGATTGCAAACGGCGAGCAGCGGACATGTGCGACTGGGCCTGATCGACGTGGCGGCCGTGGTGCACTTCCCGGATGTTCTGCGACACTTCCGCAGCGAGCATCCCGACGTCGACCTCGTGCTCGTGGTGGCCCCCTCAGCGGCGCTGCTCGACGACCTGCGTGCCGGCAGGCTCGATGTGGTCGTGTGCGTCGAACCTCCCGAACCGGTTCCGGGCATCGAGATCACGCCGCTCCTCCACGAGCCGCTCATCGTGTACGCGCCGGGCGGGAGCGTGATCGGCGCCAACGCCGAGTGGGGGCCGTGGGTACTGTTCCCGCACGGGTCGCACACACGTCGCGCCGTCGCTCATCAGCTCGGAGTGATCGGCGCTCCGCTCCATGTGGCGGCGGAGTCACACCAACCCGATGTGCTGATCGAGATGGTCGCGCTCGGGCTGGGATGGACGGTCCTGCCGAAGCCGCACGACGACGGTTGGCTCGATCACGTCGTCGAAGGCCCGGAGCTGGTCCGTCGTTCGATCGTGCTGGCTCGCCGGTCCGGGTCGGTCCACGACCCGGCTGCGGACGAACTGGCCGGACGGCTTCTCGTCAAGCGCGATGAAGTTGCCCTCAACCGAGGCGGTGAGCCCGCCGATCGATCAGCGAGATGACTGTCGACCTGCGGTCCCGACGCCCACGACCGTTCAGATCAGGCCACGTTGGAGCATCTCGTCGAGATCATCGGTGTCGCTGTCCGCCAGTCCTGGCGACGGACCGCACTCGTGCACGACGCGCGCCACGACCCGCTGACCGGTCTCATCAATCACACCCCACTGCTCGATCACCTCGAACCCATGATCGAATCGGGCGACAATGCGGCCGCGTTGCTGATCGATCTCGACGGCTTCAAGGCGGTCAACGACGATCATGGTCACCGGGTCGGCGATTGTGTGCTGGCACAGGTTGCACGACGGCTCGAGCGCTCGGTCGGCATCGCCGACGTGCGCGGCCGGCTCGGTGGGACGAGTTCGTGGTCCTGACGACGTGCCGCTCCGAATCGGATCTCGCGCGACTCTGAATCGGATGATCTCGTCGATCGAGGAGATCATCGTCGCAGGAGATCGGACGATCGAGATCTCGGTCTCGATCGGCGCGGATCGGCGACCCAATCGGGCCGATCCGATCCGGGATACGGTGGGCCCATGGCCCTGACCATGTCGCACGCGTGCGGGCCGACCGACCCGCCGATACGCGAGATCACTGTCGGCGCGCTGCTCGCCGAGGCGGCTGCGGCGGTGCCTGACCGGGTTGCGATCGTCGAAGGCATTGCCGATATCGCATCGCGTCGGCAGTGGACCTACGCCGAGTTCCACCACCAGGCTCGGCAGGTGGCCAAGGCGCTGCTGACCCGACACCGACCCGGCGACCGCGTTGCGATATGGGCTCACAACATCCCCGAGTGGCTGTTGCTCGAGTTCGGATGTTCGCTCGCCGGCGTCGTGCTCGTCACCGTGAACCCGGCCTACCGGGCGTCGGAGCTGCAGTATGTGCTCACACAGTCCCGCTCCCAGACCCTGTTCGTGGTGAACGACTTTCGCGGGAACTCGATGCACGCCACCGCGACCGAGGTGCAGGAGGCGTGTCCCGACCTGGAGACGATCATCGGCTTCGACGACTGGGACGAGTTCGTCGCGTCCGGCTCGGCGTTCGAGGGCGAACTGCCGAGAATCGACCCTGACCATCCGATCATGATCCAGTACACGTCGGGCACGACCGGGTTCCCGAAGGGGGCGTACCTTCGCAACGTCGGGCTGGCGAACAACGGCGAACACACGGGTCGCCGGATGGGCGTCGACGACGGCGGTGTGTTCATCGTCCCGATGCCGCTGTTCCACACCGGCGGCAGCGTGTGCTCGACGATCGGCGCCGTCGGGACGCAGTCGACGATCGTGCTGGTGGAGGCGTTCGACCCTGCGCTGGTGCTCGAACTGTTCGAGACCTACG
>JBDSBE010000154.1:0-33654 GCA_039921745.1 Ilumatobacteraceae bacterium
CCGGGCCGACTCTCACGCGTTCGGGGGGTTGGGGGTGGGGGCGGGGTCAGTCGCGGCGGGCGGGGGTCGGTGGGCGAAATCTTCCGACAGGACGACCAGGAGCGCCGTCAACCGATCGTCGCTCGCCCGCTCGATCGCAGCCTCCCACGCGAACCAGGCGATCTCCTGGCTCTCGCCAGCCGGCGGATCGGGATCGGCAGGTCCGGCCCGCACCAGATACCGAAGATCGAGATGGGTGTGACCACGACCACCCGGATGGACATCGACGTGCACGAGCCGGGGAACCCCGTCATCGGCGAGGTCGACGAACTCGACGTCGAGTCCGGTCTCCTCACCCGCTTCACGTCGAGCCGCCTCCCACGGCGGCTCCCCCACCTCGACGTGGCCCCCCGGCTGGAGCCACAGCCCGAGTCGCTTGTGTCGGAGCAGGACCACACCGCGCTCGCCGAGCACGATCGCCGACCCGGTGACATGGACCGGCCCCGCCTGCTCGGAGAACGGATCGGCGAGTGCGTCATACAGAGAGAGGAACTCGTCGATCATGGCGACCTCGACCTCGTCGATCGGCACCCGCCCGGCCACCGACCGGCGGACCACGTCACGCATCGCATCGGCCATGGAACCACCGTAACCAGAGGAAATTCTGACAAACCACTTGAGTCCGTCAGCGGAAGGGCCGATACGAGTTGCACAGCCGCTCCCCGCCCGACTGCAACGGACTCCCATGGAACCAAACACACAGTTCTCCCCCCGAGTGTTGCTCGCCATCGACGACCTTCGTCTCCGGCGCACCAACGAAGCCAGCCTCCGATCGGCGGGCTTCTCGGTGAGCGCACCGAGCGACGCCGACGCCGTCACGATCCTCGCCGAATCGTTCTCGCCGGACGTCATGGTCGTCGACAGCGGGATGCACGACAAGAACAGTCGACCGCTCTATCAACAGCTCCGCACCACCAACGACAGCTACCTACTCTGCATCGAATCCGCCGGCCGCGACCGTGCCCGCGTCGAGATCCTCCGCTCGGGTGCCGACGACGCCGTCTCGATGCCCGTCAGCCCGGACGAGATCGCCGCTCGATGCCACGCCATGCTGCGTCGACCGCGAGAGATGCGCTCCGACTGGGATCCCGTGCAGCAGTCGGTCATCACGCTCGGACCGCTCAGCGTCGACACCGGCCGCCACGAGATCCGGTTCGTCGATGCCGAGGTACCGGCCACGCGGATCGAGTTCTCGCTGCTCGAGCATCTCTGTCGACGACCGACCGAGGTCGCGTCGCGTGACGATCTGCTCGAATCCGTCTGGGGCCCGAACTGGGTCGGTGACACCCATGTCGTCGACGTCCACCTCTCGAACCTCCGACGCAAGCTCGACCAGGTCGCCAACGACATGCGCATCATCCACACCGTCCGCGGTGTCGGGTTCAGGATCAGCAACGAACTCCTCGACGCCGCCGAGAGCGCCGCCGAGACCGGTCGCCCGATGAGGGCGGTCGCGGCCACACCGACCGACGAGTCGGACGAGTCGGACGACACGTCTGCGTCAGACACCGTCGACGCCGTCATCGGCGCCTGACCGACACGTCACCGGCCGACGAACCCGGCTACGAACGCGGCCGACGAACCCGGCTACGAATAGGTCGCGAGGATCGACCAGCGCTGCTGTTCGATACCGACGAGGTGAGCAACACCCTGGTCGGTCACCATCTGGAATCGCGCCAGACGTCGGGCCCGATCAGGCGCCCACCAGCACTGATCGACCGGCCACGGACCGGCCCATGCCACGACCCGGTGACGTGACGACGACATCACCAAGGCCGCCGGCGCAGCACTGACCTCTCCCCGCCCGGTGACGCTGACCATCGATCCGTGCTCATCGAGCACCTCGATCGGCACCGGCTGTTCGGGAACCACCGCCGGCGATGGCATCAGCGCCCCGCCGGGCCACGGAGCGTCGCCTCGATCGAGCCGACCATCCGGGTCGTCCAGGTCGACCGATGCCGCCGACACCCATCGGTACCGCTCGGCCGGCAAGCGCCCACCGGCCCACATCGGCACCGTCACCGCCTGTTCCCCGGCGAGTCCGCACAGCCGCACGATCGCCCGCGCAGCATCATGGTCGGCCTGCGATCGCCCACCCCACAGCCCACCCTGCACCCCGTCGTCGCTGCGCACCTCGTCGGGTACCAACCGCACGAGCGCAATTCCACCGCTGATCCCCTCGGGGCCGGTGATCCAACCGTCGAGCTGCCATCGCACCCGTTCGACCATGGCGTGCACCGACAGGCCCTGATCCCGATACCAGGCACGTTCGCTGCGTTCGCCGTGTTCGGTCTCGATGACGGCCACCAGCCGGGTGCACACCCGGCCGTCACTGCCGAGCCGGCCGACGAGATCGTCCGCCAGACGCTTTGCGACGAACACCACGGCCTCGAGCTGTTCGACCGGCTCGGAGAATGCTTCCTCGACCCACCACTCGGGAGGCGGGTCGGTCGCAGCGGAGGCACGGACATCGGTTCCACCGGCGAGGCAATGAGCATGCAACCCCTCGGTGCCGAATCTGGCCAGGACGTCACCGGCCGGTAGAGCGGCGAGCTGACCGAGCGTGCGCAGACCCAGACGAGCGAACAACTCGACGAGGTCGGGGCTGATCTCACCCAGTTCACGGAGCCAGCCGACCGGGAGTGATTCGACGAAATCGGGCGACCCGCCGGGCGCCACCACCACGACGCCGGACTGCAACCGTGACGCCAGCCGAGCGGCGATCGCCGATGCCGACCGCCCGTCGGCGACGCCGACACCGGGGCGGGCTCCGGTCGCTTCGTGGACGATCTCCACCATTCGTCGCGCCATCGCCTCGTCGCCACCGAAGTAGCGCGACGGGCCCCGCGCCGCCAGACACACCCAGCCGGGCTCGACGACCTCGAGCCGCGGCGCCATGTCGGCGATCGTGCGGACCACCGGCTCGAAGGCACGCGCGTCGCGAGCCGGATCGTGGTCGAGCACCAGGAGCTCGGGGCACGTGCCCTGGGCCGACCGGCGACGCTCGCCGGCGCACACCCCGGCGCCGATCGCAGCCGGAGATCGCGCGATCACGCGATTGGCGCGGAACACCGCGGCCGGCGTGTCGGCCGGCACCCGCGCCGAGACGACCGGCCAGTCCGGGCACCACACCGTGACGAGTCGTGGCACGGCCGCCATCTGCGAATCAGCCGGCTCGGCTCAGCGCCGCGACCGGCGTGATCTCGTGCGTGGATGCGCCGAACTGTTCGCTCGACCGGGTTGCGTCCTCGACCCGTCCGTGCGGTCCCGGGAGCCACAGCTCGCGCTCCACCGAGCGCGGCATCCGTCGGCCGCCCACCCGCACCATCGCCCGGCGGCCCATCAGGGAACCGTGCCCGAGGCCCACCCCGGCCCACTCGACGGCCGTGGTGGAGAACTCGATGTCGCACGAGATTCCCGGAGTGGTCGGCCCGACCGCCAGCAGGACCACCCCGCGGGCCTGGAGTCGTTGCCGCACCTTCCTGACCACCCGGTCGGCACCGGGGGGTGGCTGCGTCAGGATCAGATCGAACCCGTCGGCTGCAGCACCGATGCGTTCGGCCCAGGTGGCCGGACGTGCATCGGTGTCGACCATGACGAGCCGTTCCAGTGGTACACCGAGTTCACAGGCTGCTTCGACACCCAGCATCGGGACGCCGACCACCGCCAGCCAGGCACCGGTGGTCGCCGCCCGTGACCCGAGGGAGAGCGCGAGCGATATCGCAGCCGGCCCGGTGCACCCAACCACCCGGCCACGAACCAGACCGGCATCGGGCAACATCGACGTGAACGCCTCGTCGACCGGCAGGCAGCGGTCACGAACCGGGAGGATCGACGCCACAGCCATCCGGCCACGCTATCGAACAAATGTTCGAGACGCCAGAGGGCGCCGTGATCAGGCAGCACTCTTGCGTTCACGGCCCTTGCGACTGCGTTCGAGCAGGTGGGCCGGAACCATCTGCTCTGCCTTCGACATGGTGCCGCCACCGTCACCACCGTCAGACTCCACGGCGGCTGCCTCGGGCTGCAGATCGTCGAACGACGGCGGCTGCACCCCCGGCTTCCAGTACCGGTACATCTCTCGCACGATCTCGGACAGACCCGACGAGTCGTAGCCCTTCTCGATGTCGACGGTGACCATGTTGCCGTACACGTGCACGACTGCGACCTTGCCGGTCGCAAACAGCTGCCGGGCGAGCGATGCCGCCGGCGTCGTGGCGTAGGCGTCCAGCACCGAGACGAATCGTTCGTGGCCCATGCCCGACAGCGAGCGGTTGAGTTCGAACCGGACCACACCCGGCACGGAACTCTGCTTTTCGACGACTCCGACGAGCTGACCCATAGTGCGCCCACGCTAGCGGTTCCGGCCCGATGGCTCACAGGGCCGCGCGACCTCACCGTTAGTCTGCGCCGGTGGTCCTCGGTCGCATCCTCGACACTGCGCGACATCCGGCTCAGTTGGTGCTCGCGGCGTTCGTGTCGCTGATCACGATCGGGACGCTCCTGCTCCAGCTCCCGTTCGCGACCGACCCCGACATCGGCCGCCAGGGGCTGCAGCACTCGCTGTTCTGGGCGACGTCGGCGGCCACCGTCACCGGCCTCGGCACGGTCGACATCTCCACGTTTTCGCTGTTCGGTGAACTGGTGCTCCTCGCATTGATCCAGATCGGCGGGTTCGGGATCATGACGATCGGATCGGTCGTGGCGATCCTGGCGTCACGCCGGGTCGGGCTCCGCCAGCGGATCCTCGCCCAGACCGAGATCGGCGCCGTCGACTTCGGCGAGCTGCGCTACCTCATCCTCGCGATCGCGAAGATCACGATCTTCGTCGAGCTCACGATCTCGCTGATCCTGTTCATCCACCTCGCACCGGCCGACGACGTGAGCACCGGACGAGCGGCATACAGCGCCATCTTCCACGGCATCTCGGCGTTCAACAACGCCGGCATCTCGCTGTACTCGGACAGCCTCACGCAGTTCGCGACCGACCCGTTCGTGGTCTTCCCGATCACGGCCGCATTCGTGATCGGCGGGCTGGGCTTCCCGATCCTCGTCGAGTTCCGTCGTCGGGTGCCTCCGCGACGCTGGAGCCTGCACACCCGGATCACGCTCGGCGCCACGGCGATCCTGCTGATCGTCGGGCCGGCGATCGTGCTCGCAGTCGAGTGGACGAACCCGAGCACGCTCGGGCCGATGGGGGTCTGGGACAAGGTGCAGGCGGCCTGGTTCCAGGGCGTCACGCCGCGCACCGCCGGTTTCAACACGATCCAGATCGGTTCGATGCGCGAACCGACGATCGACTTCATCACGGCACTGATGTTCATCGGTGCCGGGCCGGCCTCGACGAGTGGTGGCATCAAGGTCACCACGTTCGCCGTCCTGGGTTTCGCGATGTGGGCCGAGATCCGTGGCCACAGTGACGTCACGGCGTTCCGGCGCCGCCTGCCCGGACATGTCGTGCGCCAGGCGATGACGGTCGCCCTGCTGTCGGTGGGCATCGTGTTCGGCACGGCGATCGCCTTGACGACGATCTCGACGTTCGACCTGTCGGCGACGCTGTTCGAGTCCGCGTCCGCGTTCGGGACCGTCGGCCTGACGACCGGGATCACGTCGACCCTCCCGACCGCCGGACAGATCCTCCTGGTGCTGGTGATGCTCGCGGGACGAGTCGGCCCGATCACGTTCATCACGGCGCTGGCACTCAGCCAGCGCCCCCGGACCTACCGTTACGCCGAAGAACGGCCGATCATCGGCTGAGACGCCGTCACCAGATCCACCCGCCGAACGTCAGAGAGCCAGACCGATGCCCGACAGAATCATCCAGACCATGTTGCGAAACCTCTCGCACGACCGCATCCACCACGAGGGCGAGGTCGCAGTGATCGGGCTCGGCAGATTCGGCTCGGCGGTCGCCCACACCCTGATCGACATGGGGTACGAGGTGCTCGGCGTCGATGTCAGCGAACTGCGGGTGCAAGATCACGCCGGCGCACTCACCCACGTGGTTCAGGCCGACACGACGAACATCGACACCCTCAAGCAGATCGGTGCAGCCGACGTGGTGACAGCGGTCGTGTGCATCGGGACGGGGATCGAGGCGAGCATCCTCACCACGACCGCGCTCGTCGACCTCGGCGTGAAGAACATCTGGGCCAAGGCGATCACGGGTGCCCACGGCCGGATCCTGCAGCGGGTCGGCGCCCACCACGTCGTCTATCCGGAAGCCGAGATGGGCAAGCGCGTGGCGCACCTCGTGACCGGCGACGTGATCGAGTACGTCTCGCTCGACGAGGACTTCGTGATGGTGGAGATGACCGCGCCACACAAGTTGTCGGGCATGCCACTCGGCGAGTCGGGTCTGCGCGCCAAGTACAAGGTCACGGTCGTGTGCGTGAAGAAGGCCGGCTCGCAGTTCACGTACGCCGAACGGGACACCGTGCTCGAACCGAGCGACCTGATCGTCGTCGCCGGCCACCGCGACGACGTCGGTCGGTTCGCCGACGCCGGCGGGCGCTGACCGACCCGATCGGCGACGTCGATCATCGGCCTTCGAGGGCGGCAGCCAGGACGGCTGGAAACTGGTCCGGTGTGCACGCCATCACCGTCGCGCCCAGCGCGACGAGGTCGGCAGCCGCAGCCTGGTCGTGGACGGGTGCGCCTTCGTCGCTGAGCGCGAGCAGGCACAGGACGGTCACCCCCGATCGAGCGAGCCGGGCGATGCGGGTCCGCAGCAGGTCGGCGTTGCCACCTTCGAAGAGATCGCTGATCAGCACGAACACCGTGTCGGTCGGCCGCGTGATCAACCGCGTGCAGTAGCCGACCGCCTCGGCGATGTCGGTGCCCCCGCCGAGTTGGACGCCGAACAGCACGTCGACCGGGTCGTGCAGCACCGGGGTCAGGTCGGTGATCGAGGTGTCGAAGGCGATCAGTCGGGTCTGGAGTGACGGGAGTTGCGCGAGCACCGATCCGAACAGCGAGGCGTACACGACGCTGTCGGCCATCGAACCCGACTGGTCGATCGCGATGACGACCTCTTTGGCCAGGCTGCGCTGCCGGCGCCCGAACCCGATCAGCCGTTCGGGGATGATCGAGCCGTACTCGGGTTGGTAGTGGCGCAGGTTGGCGTGCACGGTGCGGAGCCAGTCGATGTCGCCCGGGCGCGGCCGGCGGGACCGGTTCGCCCGTACGAGCGCTCCGTGCACCGCCGTCTTCGTCCGATCGGTCAGCCGTGCTTCGAGATCGGCGAGCACTGCGGCCACCACCTGCCTCGCTGTGGCCCGCGTCTCGTCGGGAAGGAGATGGTTGAGTTCGACGAGCAGCGTGACCAGGTGGATGTCCGGCTCGACGGACTCCAGCAGCTCGGGCTCCAGCAGGAGTCGGCGGAGGTCGAGCCGCTCGATCGCGTCGCGCTGCATGACCTGGACGACCGGTTTGGGAAAGTAGGTGCGGATGTCACCGAGCCAACGGGCGACCCGTGGCGCGCTCCGTGCGAGCCCGCCGGACCGGCCCGAGCCGCGACCGGTGCGACGTGACCCGTCCTGGTCGTAGACGGCTGCCATGGCGGCATCGATCCTGAGGTCGTCGCCGCCCAGGTCGCCGCCCGTGCCGTCGGCATCACCGCCGCCGAGCACGAGCCGCCAGCGACGAATCCGTTCGGTTTCCGACACCCGGCCGACCTGGAGGTCGCCACCGTCCGGTTCGCCGAGCGCAGTCGACGGGTCGTCGGTCATCGCTCAGTCCTCGTGCTCGCGGTGTCCGTCGCTGTCTCGGTCGGGAGACCGAACATCCGGCGAACGGTGACCAACGCTGCCGCCGCCCGGTCGGCATCGAGACCCGGACCGAAACCGCCGACCACCTCGCGTTCGGCCCCGGCGACGAGGTGACCGAGCTGGCGCCGCTCCGCGGACTCGAACGCGCCGAACGTCCGCCGCAGCAGCGGCACGGTCTCGTCGAACGCCTGCGGTGCGAGGGACGACAGCCATCGATCGATCACCGATCGGAGCTCGGCGTCGTGCACGAGCACGGTGCCGCTGCCGGCCAGGAACCCTTCGACGAACGCCGCGCCGACGGCGGGCGGCGTGCCCGGTGAGAGCGCACGCCCGAGGCGCTGCTCGACCTCGGTCGCCGACCAGGTCGCGGTGTCGTGGAGAATGCGCGTGGCCCGACCGTGCACCTGGCCGTGCCCGCTCCCCTCGCTGAGCTGCTCCAGCACCTTCGGGTAGGCGCGACCGCGACTCGGATGATCGACGAGCGCGAGCGCCTGGTGCACCTCGCTGATCCGCTCGACCATCATTGCGGCTGCGTCGTCGTCGAGTGAGGCGCAGGCGGGCACGACGCCGGCGAGCACGCGTACCACGAGCCCGTCGAAGACGGTTCCGACCGCAGCGGCGTCGGTCGAGCGGACGTCGCCATACCGTTGTGCCTGGGCGAGCGGCCCGAGCGCCGCCATCAGCTGACCGACATCCGGGTCGTTCGCCGCCCTGGTGGCCAGCGATCGCACGATCGGGTCGACTGCGTCGGGGAGTGCGGCGAGGAGCGCCACATCGAGGGCTCCAGCGACCTCCACCAGCGTCGACGCCGACTGTGCACGGGCGACGAGGCGGTTGGTGGCCGCCCGCTCCACGGTCGTGCCGTAGGCCGCGAACTCGATCACGCGGATCGACCACTCCGGCTGCCACGAGACTCCCCAGGTCTCCCGAAACGTGCCGGTGCTGCCGCGCCCGGCTTCGAGGACGCCCCACGGCACACCGATTGCACCGAGCTGGTGCAGGAGGTGGGAGCGGCGCCGCCCGTTGGGGGTGCGGAGATCGAGTTCGAGGGTCCGGTCGGCGGCGTCCGGTGCGAGCCGGGCTTGCCGCTGTCGCTTTGCGAGGTCGCGGGCGAGTGGGACCTGCGGGGCATCGTCGGGAACCGAACCGATCGCTTCGCCGACCACCAACTGGCGACGCACGATCGGGAGGCCTCCCATCACCGTGTCGGCGGCATCGAGCACCTCGGACAACCCGGGGCGGGGGCGCCCGCGCATCGTCGCCAGCGCGTCGGCCATGCGCGTCGCCGCGATCAGGTGATCGGGTGACGCCTGCATGTCGTGGCGGCGCAGCACGTGCGCCGCCTCGACGAAGAACCGGGCGACGCCGTCGGGGCCGGGATACCGGAACACGTGGTCGTACCAGCCGGGGCTGCGCACCCCGGCGCCGTAGCCGCTGGCGGTGGCGAGTCGATCGTGGGTCCAGGGCACCCAGCTCACCGCAACCTTGACCTTGGCGAGGCCGCGCAGGGTCGCCGCGTCGGTGGTGGCGTTCGGTGCGGCCTCGATGTCGAGGGCCGGGACGTGCCAGGCGCCGCACACGACGACGATCGTCTGGTGACCGGCTTTGATCGCCGCTCGGATCCGGGTGCGCATGTGGGCTTCCCGGCGGAGCTCCGACGCCGACGGTGTCGTGCCCGACCGCACGGCGGCCATCGCCTCGGCGACGGCCTCGAACGCACTGAGCCCGTCGCCGCGATGCTCGATCACGTCGTCCCACCAGCGCTCGGCGTCGGGTTCACCGGCGGCCCCGGCCAGAGCGCCGATTGGATCGATCGGGGCGTCACCGGCGATGAGCGCGTGGTCGAGAGCAGGGTCGAGCGCATAGTCTGGGTCGGCCGCGAGGCTGTTCGCGAGCGGCAGGTCGATCGCTTCGACCGGGATGTCGTGGAGATTCGCCCAGCGGATCGCCTGCCACTCCGGGCTGAACACCGCGAGCGGTGCGAACACCGCCCGTCGCGGGTCGTCGATCACGTGGCCGAGCAGGGCAACCGGAGGCCGGAGGTCGCCGTGTCCGACCCACCTGAACGCTGCCGTCGTTTCGGCGGGAGACTCGACCAGGACGATCGACGGGTGAACGTCGTCCAGCGCGCTCACGACCGAGCGCGCAGACCCTGGTCCGTGATGACGAATCCCCAGCACCGTGACGATTGGTGCCGTGACGAATTGTGCCTGGCACAATTCGTCACGGTCAGTCGAGGGCACGGCAGGCGTCATAGAAGTCGCCCCAACCCTCACGATCGACGACGACGGCCTCGAGGTACTCGCGCCACGCCACGCCGTCGTGCACCGGGTCGCGCACCACCGCTCCGACGACGCCGGCCGCGATGTCGTCAGCCGACAGCGAGCCGTCGCCGAAATGGGTCGCGAGCGACAGGCCGTTGGTGACGACGGAAATCGCTTCGGCCGTCGACAGGGTGCCGCTCGGCACTTTGAGGCTCGTCCGGCCGTCCGCAGTGGCGCCCTCGCGCAGCTCCCGGAACACGGTGACCACGCGTCTGATCTCGTCGGCAGCGGGGACGAGCGGGGGGAGCGACAGCGCGGCGCCGAGCTCGTTGACGCGCTGCGACACGATCGCGATCTCCTCGTCGGCCGTTGCCGGCAGCGGGAGCACCACCGTGTTGAACCGACGACGCAGCGCCGAGGACAGTTCGTTGACGCCGCGGTCACGATCGTTCGCCGTCGCGATCACGTTGAAACCGCGTGTGGCGGCCACCTCGGAGTTGAGTTCGGGGATCGGCATCGATTTCTCGGACAGTGCCGTGACCAGCGCGTCCTGCACGTCCGACGGCATGCGGGTCAGTTCCTCGACCCGGGCGATCGAACCGAGCTGCATCGCGCGGTAGATCGGACCCGGGACCAGGGCCCGCTCCGATGGCCCCTCGGCGAGCAACCGGGCGTAGTTCCAGCCGTACCGCAACGTCTCTTCCGTGGTGCCTGCGGTGCCCTGCACGAGGAGCGTCGAGACTCCACTGATCGCTGCGGCGAGATGCTCGCTGACCCAGGTCTTGGCGGTGCCGGGCACGCCGAGCAGCAGGAGCGCCCGATCGGTGGCCAGCGTGGCGACCGCGATCTCCACGAGCCGGCGACGACCCACGTACTTGGGGACGATCACCGTGCCATCGGCGAGTTGCCCGCCGACGAGGTACGACACCACCGCCCACGGGGAGAGCTTCCAGTTGGGTGGCCGTTCACGATCGTCAGCGGCCGCGAGCGCCGCCAACTCGGCGGCGAACTGCACCTCGGCGTGCGGCCGGAGAACGTCCTCGGTGGAACCCATCGGCATCGACGTTACCCAGCGGGTGTCACGGTCCCCGCTCGACGAGCGAGGTTCGCGTGCCGGCACCCGAGTCGGACCCGGGGTCCGTCACGCGAGGGCGATCGCGATCGCTCCTGCCGCCGCCACGGCGATGGCAATCGTCTGACGGCGTGTCACGTGCTCGCCGAGAAATCGGCTCGCGAACAGGAGGCCGAACAGTGTCGATGTCTCTCGGAGCCCCGACACCAACCCGAGCGGTTCGACCCGGGCGGCGATCATGACGAACAGGTAGGCACCGGCGTTGGCGGCACCGGCGAACAGCAGCGTCCCGGGATTGGCCGAGATCGCCGATACCAACGTCGAACGATCGCGACGGATCACCACGATCACGCTGAGCAGGATCGCGTGGAGGATGAAGCTCGTGCCGATGAACGACACTGCGTCGCCGTTCTTCCTGACCCCGTACCCGTCGATGACCGTGTACGTCGCGATCATCAGTCCGGTGGCGAACGCCCACTGTGTGTGCGTCAAGGTCCGGCCCGTCGCCGCGACGACGAGTCCGGTCGTGACCATGGCGATGCCGATCAGCCCGACCGCCGGGAGCCGGTCACCGAGCAGCATCACCCCGGCGACGGTCGTGACGACCGGAGCCGTGCCGCGAGCGATCGGATAGGCGATCGACAGATCCACCCGTTCGTAGGCGGCGACCAGCAGCAGTTCGTAGGCGACGTGGGCGATGATCGTGACGCCGATCACCCACCACACCTCCCGCCGGGGCAACCCGGCGACCGCCAGGATCGGCAGGTTGACGACGGCCGCCATCGTCACGATCGCCCACGTCGTGACGAGCCGATCGACACCGGCTTTGACGACCGCGTTCCATGACGCGTGCAGGATGGCTGCCGCGAGGACGAGCAGGAAGGACGACGTCGACATCGGTCGTGTCAGCTGTTTCCGGCCCAGGCGGCTGCGACCGATCGATCGGTACGATGCCACCGGATGTGTGCGACGACGGGCGCAACTCGCTGCGTGATGCAGCATGCGGTGCGATCCGGGCACCGGGCCACCATCACGCTCCCAGTCTCGCGCCTCGGGCTGCCGGGCTGCGACCTGGCCCCGACGCCGATCGCACCCGTCGAGGCCAATGGACCGAAACCTTGGACGAAAACCCACGGGTCGGCGCAGCCGGCTGGGGCCTACCGTGGCCGGATGCACCTCGCGGATCAGCTCGAACTTCCCGAGCCCTACGCGTCGCGACCCTACCGTGGCGTCGATGACCATCCTGCAATGGTCCCGATCCTGATCGCCGCCCGCGAGCATGCCGGCGACGACGAGCGGCCGACGGTCGAGCAGTTGGATGTCGGCTACGCCCACCTCACCGGCTGCGACCCAGCGCGAGACATCGCGATCGTCGAGGCCGACGGCGAGGCGGTGGCCTACTGCAGGGTGAGCTACTCGGACACGGCAGCGGGCCGTCGCGACTGCATGGGTTTCGCACCGACGTCGCCCCCGCACCTCACCCGACCGCTGTTCGACGCCCTCGGCCTCGGCATGGAGCGGCACATGCAGCAGTGGATCGACGGGGTCGAGCGGGCACGACTGGTCGCCTTCGCGGCCCACCCCGGACCGGGAAAACCGGCGACCGGCGAGGCAGCGTGGCTCGAGGCCAGGGGGTACGAGGCCGTGGAGTGGGGTGCCAGCCTCGTTCGGCCTCACCTCGACGACATCGCCGAACGTCCGCTGCCCGACGGTGTCGAGGTTCGACCGGTCGCACCGGATCAGGTTCGATCGATCCTCGAGGCGCACTGGGAATGCTTTCGCGGCGACTGGGACTTCCGGGAAGCGTTGGCGGATGACATCGATCGGGCCATGGCCGACCCGTTGTTCGACCCCACGCTCTGGAAGATCGCGTGGGCAAAAAACGAGGTCGTCGGACAGGTGAAGAGCTACATCAACCACGACGAGAATGCGTCGCGCGGTGTGGAGCGCGGATACACCGAGGAGATCTCGGTACATCCCGACTGGCGCAATCGCGGCATCGCCGGCGCGCTGCTGGCGATGAGCCTGCGAACGCTCCGCAGCCGCGGCATGACCGAAGCGGCGCTCGGGGTCGACACGAACAACCCAGGCGGTGCGTTCCACCTGTACACGAGCCTCGGGTTCGTCCTTCAGCGCTACGACGCCGTCTACGCGAAACCCGCAATCTGACCGCGCCCCTCCTCCTCCTCCTCCTCCTTCTTCTCCGTTCTGGGCAGGGTTTGGACGCTCCTGACGTTCCATTCCCCGCCCAGAACGAAGGTGGGGGGCTCACACGGGGGCGCCGAGGTCGGTCAGCATGCGATGTCGGAGGCGGGCGAGGTCGGCCAACGCGAGCGCGAGCCCGACCCGGGTGCGCTCGAGCGCAGCGGCGGCATCGAGCAGGACCGCCGGACGACATCTCGCGAGGACGTTGACGAGCACCGCACGATGCGCGGCGCCGAAGACATGGTCGTCGAACCCGGCCACCATGGTCTGCGCGAACGTGTGCGCGTCGGCCGTCAACAACTCGACGAGGTCGGGTGGAACCGGTAGATCGGGAACCGTCGCGACCGCGTCGGCCGCCGCGATCGAATCGGTGGCCGCGTCAAGGTCGGGTACGTGCTCCGACAACCATGCCGCGATCGGACCGGCGGCGAGCGCGACGCGGGCTCGGCGGACCACGTCGCGTCGGTGGCGTACCAGCAGGTCGATCACGACCTCGGGCGAGAGCCGCAGACCCTGTTCGATCACCGTGAGTACCCATTCGTCTTCGAGGACGGGCCACTCGACGACGATCTCGCGCCATGTCGCAACGGCATCCGGGCTGCAGGGTCTGCGGTGATCGACGCCGGGGGGCTGGAGCAAACCGGCGGCAGGACCCGGCACGAACCCGGCGCGGCGGGTGGCCGCAACGGCGCCCACAGCTGCCAGCATCCGCGATGCATCGTCGGGACGCACGGCATCGTCGACCAGATCGGCGATGAGTCCGGGTGGAGGCGCGGGCGGCTCACGACGATCGGTGCCGAGCAGTGCGGCGGTGACGAGATCACGCCAGTACGCATCGATGTCGAACGTCGGCGACGGTCGCCGTTCGTGGGTCGTCATCTTGACCCGCCCACCTGACCCGCCCACCTGACCGCCCACCTGACCGTGCGTCACGCCGGCGCTCACGCCGCACCGACGAAACTCGGATCGGCGCGAGGGCCGATGTCGACCGTGCGGTCGCCGAGATGGACCGTCAGCGGCTGCACGCCCCATGGGGTCCATTCGACCGTGATATCGGCCATCGCCCCCGCCGAGACGGCCAGCACCGTTGCGAGTGCATGGGTGCCACCGATCAGCGGGAGCGAGTGGCGGTCGTCGGTGAGCACCCAGCGCCCGTCGGAGACGCTCGGCACCGCTCGGATCGTCGCCGGGTGCCGTTCCAACCACGGCTCGCCTGCGACGGCCCTTCCGACCGCATCGCATGCGGCCCCCACCGTCATCGCCGTCGGCGTGGTGAACGGGAGCGGGTCGGCATGTCGACGGCCGGCGAGAGCCCGCAACGATCCGCCGGGATAGCGGTGGAGGTCGGCATGGACGACCGTGCCGACCGTGAACGAATCGTCCAGGCTCTGCTGATACGCAGCGAACGAGAGCAGCAGGGCCCACCGACCGGATTCCACACCGTGCAGCCAGACGCGGCGCACCTCGATCCGATCTTCCCGGACGTCGCTGCGACCGGCGACGAACCACTGGTCGGTGTCGGGCACGCCGGCCAGCACGTCGGCGTGACGGACCTGCCAGCCGGATGCGGTCGCAACGGCATCGGCGAGCGGGCCGGGAAGATCCGGCAGTCGGCGCCCGGCCTGCGCGATGAGGTGGAGGAACCCGAGTTCGGCGAGCACGTCGGCGTGCCAGTCCGCTCCCGCGCCGACCAGGCCGGCGAGGCGGCGGATGCGGTTCGCAAGTGCACCGGCGCGCGCATCGACCAGGCGGGCAGCGAGTTCGTCCCACGTCGAATAGCGCGCGAGCGCCGGGTCACCGAGACCGGTGCGCATGCGGTCTTCGAGCCACCGGTCGAGCTGTGCCAGGCCAGCGAGCATGTTCGCGACCCGCTCGTCGCGTGCCCGGTCGAGCTCGCGCCGGTCGGTCGGTTCCGTCGCACCGGGTTCGGCGTCGGGATCGGCCCCCACGCCAGGACGCGGCTCTCCGTCCGTTCCGATGTGGGTCGGATGGCGTTCGGTGGCCGTCCGTCGGTCGCGACCCTCGATCCATGTTTCGACCGATTCGGGGCGGCGACCTTCCCCGACCACGTTCCTGACCCACAGCAGGAGGAGTGCGAGCGCATGCTTGCACGGCAGCTTGCGGCTCGGGCACGTGCAACGCCAGGCAACGTCGACGTGGTCGACCGCGGTGTCGTACGGCTCGGCACCGGACCCGCGGCATCGCCCCCAGGCCGCACGGTCGTCGGCCCCCGTCGACACCCATCGGGCCGCGACCGCGAGCGGGTCGGCCGCAGCCATCGAGCGCGGAGACGGCGCCACTGACGCCACCTGTTCCACGGTCCATCGCCCGTCATCGGTCACGCCGTCCACGGTACCGATCGGGTGCGACAAGGTACACGGACGGCCACCGTAGAAAAATGCGGTGTCCGACTCCTCCGGTCGATCGGTACCGTGGTCGCATGGCTGAGCGAGTGGTTTCCGTGTCCCGTGTGATCCATGCGACCCCGCAGGCGATCTTCGATGTCGTCGCCGACCCGGCGCGCCACAGCGAGATCGACGGATCCGAGACCGTCCAGAACATCAGGGGAACATCGAAGCGGCTTGCCCTCGGCTCCCGGTTCGGGATGGACATGAAGATGGGTCCGCTGCCGTACCGCATCACCAACACGGTCAAGGAGTTCGAGGAGAACCGACTGATCGCGTGGTCGCACTTCGGTGGTCACCGCTGGCGCTACGCCCTCGAGCCGATCGAGGTCGATGGAGAGCCGGCGACCAAGGTGACCGAGAGCTTCGACTGGTCGACGGCCAATCCGGTGGTCGGCAAGGGCATCGAACTCGCCGGGTATCCGAAGCAGCACCCCGCCAGCATGGCCGCCACGCTCGACCGGCTCGCGGCCGTTGTCGAGGCGTGACGGTCGAGGCGTGACGGTCGAGGCGTGCCGGTCGCAGTGTGCCGGTCGCAGTGTGCCGGTCGCAGTGTGACGGTCGCAGTGTGACGGTCAGTGTGACGGTGCAGTGTGACTGACGCGTCGCCGGTGCAGCCGGACGCGATCCATGTGTACTGGCGGCCCGGATGTGGTTTCTGCAGCATGCTGCGGCGCGGCATGGACAAGGCCGGGATCGAGACGATCGATCACAACATCTGGGACGACGCGAACGACGCGGCGATCGTGCGACGGTACGCGAACGGCAATGAGACGGTGCCCACCGTCGTCGTCGGAGACGTGGGTCTGGTCAATCCGTCCGTGAAGCAACTCACCGCGCACCTGGCCGATCGGGCTCCACACCTGCTCCCGGTCGGCTTCGAGCCGCCGAAACCGGGCATCGTCGGTCGACTGCTCGGCGGATGAACGGCGCTCCGGCGTCGCGCGAGGTGCTCCAGGGCGGTGTCGCCCACGCCGGGGCGGTGGTGCGGGTCGGCAGCCAGGTCCACCGGCCGGCCAACCCGTGCTCGCCGACGATCCACTCGATGCTCCGCCACGTGCGCGAGCGCGGTTTCGAGGGAGCGTCCGAACCGATCGCCGTCGACGGCGGGCTCGAACGGCTCGTGTTCGTCCCCGGCGACGTACCGCTGCCGCCGTATCCGGCGTGGGCGCAGCGCGACGAAGCGCTCACCTCGACCGCGCGTCTCATCCGCGGATTGCACGACGCTTCGGTCGGTTTCGCCGCTGCGGCCTCGGCATGGAGCGACGAGCTCCGTGATCCACGACCAGGGGACGAGCCCGTGATCTGCCACAACGACGTGTGCCCGGAGAACGTCGTGTTCCGCGACGGCGCAGCCGTCGCCCTCCTCGATTTCGACTTCGCAGCGCCCGGGAGGCGGACGTACGACCTGGCGTGCTGTGCCCGGATGTGCGTCCCGGTCGACACCGACGAGGACGCCGCGCGGTTGGGGTGGGTGCCGGCCGATCGGCCGAGGCGGTTGCGCCGGTTCGTCGACGCGTACGGGTGCGACGCCGTCCAGCGCGCCGAGGTCCTGGACGGTCTCGACGGGACCATCGAGCGGGGTGGCGAGTTCGTCAAGCGTCACGTCGATGCCGGCGAGCCCGGCTTCGTCGAGATGTGGCAGCAGATGGGCGGCATGGCGCGGTTCGATCGGCGACGAGCGTGGTGGGCCGAGCACCGCGCCGTGTTCGCTGATGCGCTCGCGTGACGGTGGCCGCGAACGCAATCACCCGTTCGGGTGTTCGTGTCATCGTCACGTTTCGCTGCGATCGCGCTGGGGTACGGCGAGCGCACGGACGCCGATGACGTCGTCCGACCCCGAACGAAAGGCTCCACCCCATGTCAACAGATCGCCGTGTCACCAAAGACCTCATCCAGACGCTCGAAGACGGCAAGGAAGGATTCACCCGAGCCGCCGAGAAGCTGGCCGAGTCTGATCGCCCGGACCTGAGCACCACGATGCGCAAGTACGCCGATCAGCGGGGCGCTTTCTCGGCCGAACTCGACAAGATGGCCGCCGACTACGGCGACGACATCGACGAGGACGGTTCGGTCGGCGGTGCGATCCACCGCGGCTGGATGGCCGTCAAGGACGCGATCTCCGGCTCCGACCCCAAAGGCGTGCTCGACGCCGCCGAGCAGGGTGAGGACCATGCCGTGTCCGAGTACAAGGATGCGCTCGACAAGCAGGACATCTCGCCCAACCTCCGCGAGGTGATCCAGCGCCAGTACGCCGACATCCAGAAGGCGCACGACGACATCAAGGCGCTCCGCAACGCGAACGACTGAGCATCACCATCGATGCGTGATCGGCCGGCCCTTCGGGGCCGGCCGGTTCGCGTACGGTGACGTCAGGCGCAGTCGCCGCAGGTGCCGTAGATGTCGACGGCGTGGGCCGTGGGGGTGAAACCAGAGGCTTCGGCGACCTCGTGGAACGTGCGGTCCATTGCGGTCTCGACATGATCGGGGAGCGTGACGTCGACGACTGCGCCGCAGTCGTCGCAGATCAGGTGGTGATGGTGCTCGGTCAGGTGCTCGGCGAGTTCGAAGTGGGCATGGTCACCGGCGTGGACCAGGCGACGGGCGACCCCGGCGTCGATCAGCACCGCGAGGCTGCGGTACGCCGAACTCTGGGCGAGCGAATCATCGGCTTCGAGCAGCGCCGGCAACGTGATCGGTGAGCCGGCCGCGACCAATGCCTCGACCACCGCACGTCGGTTGGTCGTGTACTGCTGGTCGTGCTCGGCGAGCCGGCCGGCGACCGACCGGTGCAACTCGTCGTCGTCGAGCGCCTTCGCCCTCGGCTGCGTCGACGTCATCCTCTGCCGCCGTGGTCTGGGGCACGGTCGGGGTGGTGGTCTGGGGCGTGGTCGTGGTCGTGATCGTGCGGGTGAATGCCGTGGTGGGGCACCAGCTCGGTCGCATGGGTGCCACCGTGATGTCCATGGTCGTCGACGACGATCGACGTCCCGTCGTCGCGGATCAACCGCCCACCGAACGTCTCCGCCAACAGGCCCGGCACGAGCACCTCGGACGGCATTCCGTCGGCAAGGACACAGCCGGCCATCAGCATCACCCGGTCGGCGCGGCGCGCTTCGGCGAGATGGTGCGTCGAGAACACGACGATGCCGCCATGCTCGGCGAACCGCTCGATGACCTCGAGGATTCTCAACTGGCTGGGGAGATCGAGCCCCGTGATCGGTTCGTCGAGCAGCAGGATGTCAGGATCTCCGGCCAGCGCTCGTGCGACGAGGACCCGCTGCTGCTGTCCACCCGACAGATCACCGAACGACCGTGACCGCAGGTGGGTGACCTCGAGTCGTTCCGCGGCACGGTCGATGCTGGCGAGGTCATCGGCGCCGAGTCGGCCGAGCAGCCCCCGACGCGGATACCGACCCATTCGCAGGACCTCGTCGACCGAGAGCGGCATCCAGCGATGGTGATCACGGTGCTGCGTCACCATCGAGAGCGTCCCGACCACCTCGACGGAACCGTCCGCTGCGTCCACCAGCCCAGCCACGAGCGACAGGACGGTCGTCTTCCCGGATCCGTTGGCGCCGACGAGGGCGACGGACGAGCCGGGCGCGAGTTCGAACGACGTGGGCGCCAACGCCACCGTCGTGCCGTAGTGCACGCAGGCCTCCGTGATCCGTACCACGGGTTCGGTTCGTTGGTCGGTTGTCATGAGAACGGTTCTCACTCTAGCATCGTGAGAATGATTCTCATTACTCGCTTCGCCGTTGCGGCGACGGCGATGGGCATGCTCACCGCGTGCGCGTTGGGCGGCGACGGCTCCCCCGGCGGCTCCAACGACGCCCGCACCGACGGCAAGGTCATCGCGACCACCAGCATCTGGGCCGACGTGACGTCCGCTGTGCTGTGCGGCGTCCCCGTCACGCCACTGATCCCCGCCGGAGCCGACCCGCACACGTTCGAGCCGTCGTTGCGTGACCGCACGCTCGTCGAGCTCGCCGACGCGCTGGTGACCAACGGGGCCGGCCTCGACGGCAGCCTCGCCGACCTCATCGGCGCCGCCGCGACCACGGTCGATCTGGCCGATTCGATCGACCTGATCGACGGTGACCCGCACTTCTGGCAGGACCCGCTCCGTGTCGCGGATGCCGCCACCACCATCGCGGCAGCAGTCGCGGCTTCTGGGGTCCCGACGTGCGAGGACGACTACATCGCACAGCTCGTCGAGCTGGATCGGGACATCGCGTCCATGCTCGCCCAGGTCCCCGACAACACGCGCGTGATGGTCACGAGCCACGATTCGCTCGAGTACTTCGCCGATCGGTACGGGATCGAGATCATCGGCACCGTCATCCCGTCGACGACTACCCTGGCAGAGACCAACGCTGCGGACCTGGCGGCACTCGCGCAGCTGATCGACGAACGCAACGTCCGGGTGATCTTCACCGAGCAACTCGAATCGTCGAGCGATGCCGACGCGCTCGCGCAGCGGCTCGGGGTCGACATCGTGCCACTCGTCACCGATGCGCTGACCGACGACCCGGGAACCGATACGTACATCGGGATGATGCGTTCGAACGCGACTGCGATCGCACAGGCACTCGCACCGTGAGGACGTCGCGATGACCTGGTTGACGAGCCCGATCGACTGGTGGATCGGACCGTTCACCGACAATCCGTTCCTGCGCGACGCACTGTGGGCTGCTCTGCTCACGGTCGTGTGCACCAGCGTGATCGGCACCTGGGTCGTGCTGCGGGGGCTCAGCTTCCTCGGCGACGCACTCGCCCACGGCGTGCTCCCGGGGATCGCGATCGCATTCGTGATGGGCTCCAACACGACGATCGGCGCACTCGTCGCCGCGCTCGCCATGGTCGGCGGTGTCCAACTGATCCGCCACGCCTCACCCCTCCCCGATGACGCATCGATCGGCGTGCTGTTCGTCGGATTCCTCGCGCTCGCCGTCGTCGTGATGTCCGCCCAGAGCGGGCGGGGGGCCGGAGATCTGACCCGGTTCCTCTTCGGCTCGATCAATGCCGTCGACGGTGCCGACCTCCGCACCCTGATGGTCGTGGCCCTCATCACTGTCGTCGGCGTCGCCGTGCTCCATCGGGCATTGCTCGTCAGCACGTTCGACGTCACCCAAGCCCGGCTGATCGGGTTCCGGCCGCAACTCACCCACCTCGCACTCCTCGTCCTGCTCGCGCTCTCGATCGTCGCCACGTTCGAGACCGTCGGCAGCCTGCTCGTGTTCGCGTTCCTGATCGCGCCGCCGGCGACGGCGTCGCTGGTGGTGAGGCGGGTACCCCTGATCATGCTCAGCGCGGTCGGGATCGGCAGCGTGTGCTCCGTCATCGGTCTGCTGATCAGCTATCACCACGCCACTGCGACCGGGGCCACGATGGCGCTCGTCACGGTCATGGCGTTCGTGGTGGCCCTGGCCGGGCGGAGCGCCGCAGCCCTCGCCGGCCGTACCGGCCGCTCCACCTGACGCTACGCCGTGAGGATCACGAGGTACTGGTCGCCGCCACGCTCGACGACGCCGTCGACGGCCAGGTCCGGCCGCAACCGTGAGAAACGATCGACGAGCCAGGCGGCCGCCTCGGTCGCATCGGCCTCGTCGGGGCAGCGCGCCATCACTTCTCGGCCGCCGCTGCGGGCGAGGCGCTCGGCGCTCTGCAGGATCACCGCCGGGTCGACGACGAACAGATCGTCGGGCCACGGTACCACCGGCTTGACCTTGCCCTTTCCGGTGTTGCACGCCCGATGGGCGAGCCGTTCGAGCGGTTGACCGGCGCCCTTCTTGCGCGCCCGGCGCTCGGTGACGAGGCTGTCGATACTCGGCCCGCGACCGTCGTTCACCGACATGTCCGGGTCGACCGGCTCGTCGCACAACCAGCACCGCCATCCGTCACGATCGCCGATCAGATCCATCCGTGCCACCGACGAACCATACCGATCGGGCGACACGCGCACGTAGCTGCGTGCCACCCGGACGAACCCATCGGCGACGGGCAGCGTTACTCTCCCACCATGGCTGACCCCAGACTCGCCGGCACGCAGATCGCCGATTCGGTCGTCGATCTCATCGGAGGCACGCCGCTGGTGCGAATGGGACGCACGATGGAGATCGAGCATCTCCCCGCGCTCCTCGTCATGAAGATGGAGACCACGAACCCCGGCGGCTCGTCCAAGGACCGTCCGGCGCTCGAGATGATCCTGGCCGCCGAGGCGAGCGGTGAGCTCCCTCCGGGCGGCACGATCGTCGAGCCGACGAGTGGCAACACCGGGGTCGGTCTGGCGATCGTGGCAGCCCAGCGCGGCTACACGTGCGTCTTCGTCATGACCGACAAGGTCGCGCCCGAGAAGATCTCACTGCTCCAGGCCTACGGGGCCGAGGTCGTCGTCTGCCCGGTCGCCGTGGCCCCCGACGACCCTCGCAGCTACTACAGCGTCGCCGAGCGGCTCACCCACGAGCGCAATGCGTTCCGACCGAATCAGTACGCCAATCCGAACAACCCGCTCGCCCACTACAAGACGACTGGGCCGGAGATCTGGGAACAGACTGCGGGCCGGATCACCCACTTCGTCGCGGGCGCCGGAACGTGTGGCTCGATCACGGGGACGGCGCGCTATCTGAAAGAGCAGAATCCCGACATCAAGATCATCGCCGCCGATCCGCAGGGCTCGGTCTTCTCCGGCGGATCAGGTCGCCCCTACCTCGTGGAGGGTGTCGGCGAGGACTTCTTCCCTGCCGCCTGGCAACCCGAACTGTACGACGAGACGATCGCGATCTCGGACGCCGACAGCTTCCACATGGCCCGTCGGGTGAGCGAGACCGAAGGCATTCTGATCGGTGGTTCGGGCGGGATGGCCGTCGCCGCGGCGATCCAGGTCGCGAAGCGGGGCACCGCCGACGACCTCGTCGTGGTGTTCAATCCCGACTCCGGTCGCGGGTACCTCTCCCGACTGTTCGACGACGAATGGATGGCGAACTTCGGGTTCACGACCGAATGCGAGCAGTGCGTCGGTGCCGTGCTCGAGGCCCGCAACCCGTCCCTGGAGAGCCTGCTCTACGTCAACCCCGACGAGACCGTCCGTTCCGCGATCGAACGGATGCGCGCGAATGGTGTCAGCCAGCTCCCGGTCTGCAAGAACACGCCGCCGTTCGCGGCTGCCGAGGTCGCAGGGTCGGTCGACGAACTCGAACTGATGGAGGCGATCGCCGGGAACTCGGGCGTCATGGACGTGCCGGTCGAGGACGTGATGGGCCCCCATCTGCCGACGATCGGCGTGGGTCAGAAGCTGGAACGGGCACTCGAGCTCCTGCACAGGTCGCCGGCGCTGCTCGTGCTCTCCGACGGCCGCCCGCTCAGCGTGCTCACCCGCACCGACATCCTGTCCTACTTCGACGCCCGCGCTGACTACTGATCAGCGGGGTCGGCCCCTTCTGACGAGACACCACCGCACACCAGCCACAACCAGCCGGATAAACCAGCCGGAGAGGGTCAGACCCCGTCCGGCGAATCGAACGAGGAGATCTCATGGGAGAAGAGGAACAGCAACTGGGTTGGGCATTCGAGACGCTTGCGATCCACGCCGGACAGGAGCCGGATCCGAGCACCGGTGCGGTGGTCACGCCGATCTCACTGTCGACGACGTTCGCCCAGAGCGAAGTCGGCGTCCATCAGGGGTACGAGTACTCCCGCTCCGGCAACCCGACCCGCACGGCGGTCGAGACACAGATCGCGGCACTCGAACAGGCTCGTCACGGGCTGTCGTTCGCGAGCGGCCTCGCGGCCGAGGACAACATCATGCGGCTGCTGACCCAGGGCCAGCGGGTGCTGCTCGGCAACGACGCGTACGGGGGCACCTTCCGCCTGATCGCGAACGTCTGGTCACCGCTCGGGTTCCCGTGGACCGCGGTCGATCTCGGCGACCTCGATGCCCTCGTCGCCGACTGGCCCGACGACACGGGCATCGTGTGGTTGGAGACGCCCACGAATCCGCTGCTGACCTGCTTCGACATCGAATCGATCGCCGCCATCGCCCACGAGCGCGGCGCGATCGTCGTCGTCGACAACACGTTCGCGACGCCGTACCTCCAGCAGCCGATCACGTTGGGCGCTGACGTGGTGCTCCACTCCGCCACGAAGTACCTCGGCGGTCACAGCGACGTCGTGGGTGGCTTCCTGGCGGTCGACGACGACGACATCGCCGGCCGGCTCCGGTACACGCAGAATGCAGCCGGTGCCGTGCCGTCGCCGTTCGACAGCTACCTCGTCCTGCGTGGTGTGAAAACGCTGGGCGTGCGGATGGACCGGCACTGCGAGAACGCCCGCGCCGTCGTCGATCTGCTCACCGGTCACCCGGCGGTTGATCGGGTGCTGTACCCCCAGCTCCCCGACCATCCGGGCCACGCCGCCGCGGCCAAGCAGATGCGGGACTACGGCGGAATGGTCAGCTTCCTCGCAGTGGGCGGCGAAACGGCGGCGAAGCAGATCGCGGCGGGCACCGAGCTGTTCACCCTCGCCGAGTCGCTGGGTGCCGTGGAGAGTCTGATCGAGCACCCGGCGGCGATGACGCACGCGTCGGCCGCCGGCAGCCCGCTGGAGGTCCCCGACAACCTGGTCCGGCTCAGTGTCGGCATCGAACATGCAGCCGACCTCGTCGCCGACCTGGCCCAGGCGCTCGAGCGAGCCTGACCCCGAACACCTCGTGTCTGACACCGCGCGGCGGTGGGTACGGTGACCGGTATCGACGAGGCCGCCGACATCCCCATCCCGACGCCGAAGCGGCCGCTCGTGATCGCGGCCAACCGGCTCCCCATTTCGCGAACAGCCGACGGCGAGTGGGAGACGAGCCCAGGCGGTCTCGTGCGGGCGCTGCTCCCGGTGGTCAAGGCCAGCCGCGGGGCGTGGGTCGGTTGGACCGGGCAAGCCGACAGTTCGAGCGACGTGATCCACGCCGACGGCATCGACATGCACCCCGTGCCGATCTCCGATGACGAGGTCAACCGGTACTACGAGGGGTTCTCGAACGACACGCTCTGGCCGCTGTACCACGACGCCATCAAGGAGTCGAACTTCAACGTCGACGACTGGAATGCGTACGTGGCGGTCAACGAACGCTTTGCGATCCGCATCGCCAACGTCGCACCGAAAGATGCGACCGTCTGGCTCCACGATTACCACCTGCAGCTCGTGCCGGCGATGCTTCGATCGCAACGCTCCGACGTCAGGATCGGCTGGTTCAACCACATCCCGTTCCCGCCACTCGAACTGTTCCAGCGGCTGCCGTGGCGAACCGAAATCATCAAGGGCCTGCTCGGCGCCGATGTGATCGGCTTCCAACGCGAGCGCGGGGCCCGCAACTTCATCGCGGCCGCCAATCAACTGGTCGGCGCAACCGAGGTCGACGACGAGCTGGTCAACTTCGAAGACCGTGACGTGCTCGTCTCCAACTTCCCGATCTCGATCGATGTGGACGAGTTCGAGTTGCTCGCGAGCGGGCGCTCGACGCGCCGCCAGACCGCGCAGATCCGCACCCGTCTCGGCGACCCCGAGGTGATCCTGCTCGGCGTCGACCGGCTCGACTACACGAAGGGGATCGGCGCCCGGCTCCGGGCGTTCGGCCGACTCCTCGACAGCGGCCGGCTCGACCCCGAACGCCATGTGCTCGTCCAGATCGCCACGCCGACACGGCAGGGCGTCGAGTTGTATCAGGAGGAGCGCCGCGAGATCGAACAGGTGGTGGGTCAGATCAACGGCCTGCACGCTCGCCTCGGGTTCCCGGTCATCCACTACCTTCACCAGATGCTCCCGCTGGACGATCTGATCCCGCTGTACCGGGCGGGCGACGTCATGCTCGTCACCCCGTTCCGCGACGGGATGAACCTCGTGGCCAAGGAGTACGTGGCCGCCCACGTCGACGGGGACGGTGTCCTGGTCCTGTCGGAGTTCACGGGCGCTGCCGATGAGTTGAGTCAGGCGCTGCTCGTCAACCCGCACGACGAGCAGGCGTTCGAGGACGTGATCGTCCAGGCCGTCGAGATGCACCGACACGAGCGTCGCCCCCGGATGGAGGCGATGCGCGCGGCCGTGTCGCGGTCGAACGTCAGTGACTGGGCCCGCTCCTATCTCGAGGTCCTCGACGCGTGAGCGGGTCGGGGGCACCTACCAGCATCTCGCCCGACGACCTCGCTGACCTGATCCGACCGCAGCTCGGCACCGCGCTCGTCGCGTTCGATGTCGACGGGGTGCTGGCACCGCTCGTGGAGCACGCCGACGACTCGGTCCTGTCGCCGGGCACGTTGGAGGCGCTGTCCGCGCTCGCACATGCAACGACGGTCGGCATCGTGTCCGGTCGGGCGCTCGAGAGCCTGCAGCGACTCTTCGACTTCCCGTCGACGTTGCACGTGATCGGCAGCCACGGGTTGGAAACTCGCGGCGACGAGCCTCCCGCCCTCGATGACGACGAGCAGTACACATTCGATCAGCTCGAGATCATCGGGTCCCGCGGTGTCGAGGCGGCCGGCGACGGCGCTTGGCTGGAGTACAAGCCGGCGAGCGTCGTCCTGCACACACGTTCGGCTGACCAGGCGCTCGCTGCGCCGGCGGTCGAGGCGGTCACCAACCTCGCCCGGATGATCGATCGTGCGCAGGTCAAGCGAGGCAGCGACGTGGTCGAGCTGCTGGCGCGGAATGCGAGCAAGGGCGAGGCCCTCGTCGCACTTGCGCACCATCTCGATCGTCGGCCGATCGTGTACCTGGGTGACGACGTCACCGACGAGGACGCGTTCCGGTCGATGTGCGCGGACGATCTTCCGGTGCGGGTGGGCCCGGGCGAGACCGCGGCCAGGTATCGCCTGGCCGACCCCGACGCAGTGTCTGCGCTGCTCGCTGCGCTCACGCGCTGACCGCGTCGCTCAGCGCCCCGTTCACCGGCCCGCGAGCGCATCGACGATCGGGGCGAACCCGTCGGGGTCACGCACGACGTAGTTCGAGATGCCGAGCGACGCCCGGTGCCGTCCGATCTGGTCGACGACCTGTTCGACCGAACCGAACAGTGCGAACGGGGTGTCCCGGACGACATCGGGAGCGAGGCCGAACCGCGTCGCCAGATCGTCGGCGCGCGGTGCGTCGTCGCCGATGTGGGTGAACTGCACGAGTGCGGACCGTTCGATGTCGTCGTTGCGATCGGTGGCGGCCTCCTCCAACCACTCGGCGCGTCGCAGCAGGTCGGCGGTCGCGAAACCTCCGCCGGACGGCACCCCGCGTTCGTCGTGCGTGAGCCCCGTGAACTGGAAGACGTCCGCGTACCGACCGGCGAGTGTGACGACTCGCCGGCCGTGACCGCCGATCAGGAACGGCACGCGCTCCTGCACGGGACGGACGCCGAGTGCGTCGATGTGCACGTGTTGGTGGTCGCCGTCGAAGTCGGCGGCGCCCGTGTCGAGCAGTGCGCGAAGGACGGTCAGGGACTCACCGAACCGAGTGACGCGTGGCCCCGGCGATCTGATCGGCGACCCGATCGCATCATGCTCGTCCTGCGCGTACCCGGTGCCCATCCCGAGCACCAGCCGCCCGCCGGTCATCCGGTCGACCGTGGCGGCCGTGCGAGCGAGTAGAGCCGGATGGTGGAACTCGTTGTTGAGCACCAGTGGGCCGACCCGCAGTCGTTCGGTCGCGACCGCCGCGACGATCAGCGGAGCGAACGGGTCGATCTGGTCGTTGCCATCGGCGCCGACCGGCTGCGAGACGTGGTCGTACGAGAACAGTTCGTCGTAGCCGAGCGATTCGACGTGGCGGGCGTAGGTCGCGAGGGCGGCGGGGTCGTCGAACGGGCCACCCTGGACCCCGAACCGACATGGTCTGATGATCACCTGAAAGATGCTAGCAGTTGCTATCGCTGCGCTATCATCGCAGTCGTGGGAACCGATCGATCGCCACTGTTCGTCCGCCTGTCCGCGCCGCTCCTCACTCAACTCGATGCCCGGATCGCGGCGGACGGGCGCACGAAGCAGGCCGTGGTCGAAGACCTGATCGCGTCACAACTTCGCATCGCTCCACCCACCGATCACGACATCGTCGATCTCGCCGGCGCAGCCGAACTCCTGCGCGTCAGCGAGGAGGCGATCCTCGAACGGATCCGCCGCGACGACTTCCCGGCCCGCCGGTTCGGTGAAGACTGGCGCATCAGCCGGGCCGCCGTCACGGCGTGGATGCACGGCACCGACTCGACGACCGACCGCTCGACCGGTTTCGCAGCCGGCTGAGTTCCGTCACCGGCCGCCGACCCCCGAGCTCCGGCCCCCGATCTCAGAAAAGGGTCGGCTGTTCGGGACGGAACACCCGCGGGCTGCCCGACCAGTGCACGTAGTTGTCCATGAAGACCCAGGTGCGGCGATGGATCGCAGACGGACCGTAGCCCTGCAGTGCAGCCTTGTGAACCGGGCACGGATACCCCTTGTTCGTCTCGAACGACCACTGGGGATAGCTGGCCGACAGCTCACGCATCTCCCGGTCGCGCACGACCTTGGCCAGGATGCTCGCAGCCGCGACACTCAAGCAGTAGCGATCGGCCTTGACCCGCATGACGACGTGCTCGACGCACGGCGACACGAAGTTCCACGTGCCGTCGCTCACCGCCACGTCGGGCACGACGCCGAGGCCTTCGACGGCGCGACGACAGGCCAGCCGCTGCGCAGCTGCCATGCCCATCTCGTCGCATTCCTCCTGCGATGCTGCGCCGGTCGCCCACGCCTCGCACCAGTCTGCGATCCGGTCGAACAGTCGCTCACGCTCGCGTTCGGTGAGCATCTTCGAGTCGCGCACACCGAGCACGCGCTTCTCGCGTGGCAGCACTGCGGCGCCGACCACCAGGGGCCCGGCCCACGCGCCGCGACCGACCTCGTCGATCCCGACCACCGTGTGGTGACCTCGGGCCCACAACTCCTGTTCGATCTTGCGAGTCGGTGCCCGGCCAGGTGCCATCGCCGTCGAACGCTACCTGCCGACGAGATCGTGCTGGTCAGCGCACCGACTCGCGGTCGTCGACCACCTGTCACTCGGATGTACTCGCCGCCGATGCGGGCGAGCGGTCGTGCGACAGACGTTCCGGCTGCCAGAGTGTGCGCCGTGGAATTCCCAGACATCACCCTGCTCGACGGCGGCATGGGCCAGGAACTGCTCCGGACCGCCGATGCCGAACCGACCCCGCTCTGGTCGGCGCAGGTCATGATCGACCAACCCGATCTCGTGCGCTGTCTCCATCGCCGCTTCATCGACGCCGGCGCCGACATGATCACCGTCAACGCCTACTCGGCGACGCGCTGCCGGCTCGGACCCGCGGGGCGGGAAACCGATTACGAGCGGCTCCAGACCCTGGCGTGCGAACTCGCCGTCGAGGCGCGCGACGACCGGGACGACCTCAAGATCGCCGGATGCCTGTCGCCGTACGGCTGGTCGTACCGCCCGGACATCACGCTGCCTCTCGACGAGCTCACCGCCCGATACGCCGAGACCGCCGCGCTCCAGGCCCCGTTCGTCGACGTGATCATCTGCGAGACGATGGGCTCGATCCACGAGGCCACGGCCGCACTCACCGGGGCCGCCACCACCGACACACCGGTGTGGGTCAGCTGGTCGCTCCTCGACGACGAGACCGGCCGCCTCCGAAGCGGAGAAACCTTGGCGGACGCGATCGCGGCGGTGGCCGACCTGCCCGCAGCGGCGCTGCTCGTCAACTGCTCGGTGCCGGAATCGTTCACCGCTGTGATGCCGACACTCGCCCGCGCCACGGTGCCGTTCGGCGCGTATGCCAACGGGTTCACGCACATCGCGCCCGAGTTCGAGCCGGGCACCACGGTCACGGTGCTCGGACGCCGACACGACCTGGTCCCGAGCGCGTACGCCGACGCGGCGATGGGGTGGGTCGATCAGGGCGCCACGATCGTCGGCGGGTGCTGCGAGATCGGGCCCGACCACATCGCCGAACTGGCACACCGCCTCGGTCGGGCGATTGATCGGGTCGCCCCGATCAGGTGAACGAACCGGGATCCCCGTGATCGTCCGTGGTTGCGGATGGCTCGTCGTCGGCTCCGACGTCGCCCGGCTCCACTGTGTCGATGGCACCCGGCCGATCGGCCGGCCGATCGACTGGCACGGCTGCCGGATCGGTGACGATCAGGGCGGCGCTTCCCGGCGGCGGCGGCCAGAGCGCCTCACCCTTCTGCTCGGCGCTGGACCAGTCGGGCGCGAGGACCGACGCGGTCAACGACACCCGTTCGCCGGTCTGCTCCCAGATCACCGCCGGCCGCTCCCCGTGCCACCGCACCGCGAACGACACGGACGCTCGACCCGTGGTGGGAACGTCGTAGACCTCGAACGACTGCCCCAACCACTCGGTCGGCAACCCGACCGGCAGGAGATCGGGACCGGAGGCGAGCATCGACTCGATCCACGCGATCGACCGGACCCCGGAGGGCACCACCGTCGGCAATACCGATCGGGGCCGGTGCGCGACGATGCGGTCGAGGTCACGGACCGCTCGGGCTTCGTCGGCGACGATCAGGACACGCCGAGCGGCGACGAGGGCGACGTCCCCATCCCATCCGTGGACGGGCGCGATGTCCGCCACGGCGTCGGCGAGCTCGGGGATCCAGTGGTCGGGCCGCTCGCCCATCCGAACCAGTTCGTTCAGGGCGAGCGCGAATCCGACGGCGTCGTCGGCGACGGCCGGAATCGAGCCCAGCGCGATCTCGCACCGTTCGGAAGTGGCCGCTCGGGCCAGTGTCCCACCACGCTCGCCATCGGGCAGGACGAGACGACTGGCGCGTTCCGTCAGGGTGAGCCAACCACGGACGACCTGCATCATCGCCGAAGCGGACGACGGGACCGGCCCCGAGCGCTGGGCACCGTGCGCGATCGCGACCCGGATCGTGGCGCGATGACCGAGCGGCGCCACGAACGCCCCGACCGGCAGCTCGATGCCCTCGATCGGCACGTCGCCGATCGGACGCTCGGTCAGAACGTCGCGACGGTCGAACGCAATCGCGACGGGCATCGCCGACTCGTTTTCGATCTCCACGATCGTCAGGCCACCGCCGTCGGCAACGCTGTAGATCCGCTGGGCGACATCGCCGCTCGGAACCCGGACGCGTGTTTCGACGACGGCCACCCCGTCGATGCGCTGCTGGCGAACCGATTGTTCGTCTGCGGGCACGTGCCAGCGGTCATCGGCGGCGACGTACCACTGCAGCGATGCCGTGTCGTCGTCCCATGGTTCGATGGAGCCCCAGGGTGTGATCGAGGCGCGCCAGGTCTGCCCGGTGATTCCCGTCGTGATCATCAGGATCTATTCGAGTTCGCTCTTGTTTTCACGTGACATCAGTGACTCGAGCGCATCACGCGCGCTGCGGCCCTCGTGGCAGACCCCCACGATCTGCTCGGTGATCGGCATCTCGACATCGAACCGCCGGGCGAGGCCGAGCACGCTCGGACAGCTCTTGACCCCTTCGGCGACCATGTTCATCGACGCCAGGATCTCGCCGATCGGCCGGCCACGTCCCAGCTCGAGACCGACGGAGTTGTTCCGGCTCTGCGACGACGAACACGTCGCGATCAGGTCGCCCATCCCGGCCAGCCCGGCGAACGTCGCCGGATCACCACCCATCGCCTCGCCGAGACGCGACATCTCGGCCAGCCCGCGGGTGATGAGCGTTGCGCGCGTGTTGTGACCGAAGCCCATTCCCTCGGCCATGCCGGACGCGATCGCGATCACGTTCTTGACGACGCCGGCCACTTCGCAGCCGATCACGTCGGGGTTGGTGTACACCCGCAGGTTCGGCCGCGACAGGATCCGTTGCAGCTCGATCGCGATCGTCCGATCGGGAATCGCCACCACACTCGCCGCCGGCTGACCGTCCATGATCTCCTTGGCGAGGTTCGGGCCGGTCATCACACCGACCGGACGCCCGGGCATGACGTCGGCGGCGACCTCGGTCATCCGCATCAACGTCTCGCGTTCGATGCCCTTGGTCAGACTGATGATCGGCACCCAGGGTCGCAGGAACGGAGCGGCCGACTCGGCGACGGCACGGAACCCGTGGGACGGCGCAGCCATGATGACGACGTCGGCCGTGCCGACCGCCTCCTCCATCGACGCGGTGGCTGCCATCTCCTCGGGCAGCGTGAACGACGGGAGATAGTCGGGGTTGACCCGGGTGGCGTTGATCTCGTCGACGAGTTCGGCTCGGCGCGCCCACAGCGTCGTCGGTGTGTTGACGCTGGCCAACGCAGCGACGGTGGTACCCCACGAACCTGCCCCGATCACAGCGAGACGGATCGACGACATCGTCGCAGCGTAGGTGCTGGCGTGCGCCGCTGGAGAAGGCGCCCCGATCTCGTAGCCTCCCGGGTGTGGAAACGGTGGCGCTCATCCCGATCAAGGCGTTCCACGCCGCCAAGGCCCGCCTCGGCCCGACGCTGTCGGAGTCGGACCGTGAACGACTCGCTCGCTGGATGGCGACCAGGGTGATCGCAGCGGTGCGCACCCTCCCGTGTTTCGTCGCCTGCGACGACGAGGGCGTCGCTGACTGGGCCGACGAACTGGGCGTCGGCGTCCTCTGGGGCCCGGGACTCGGGCTCAACGGCGCCATCGATCTCGGGGTGTCGACGCTCGCCGGTAAGGGTGCCGAACACGTCCTCATCGCGCACGGTGACATCGTGCGACCCGAGCGACTGCCGTCGGTTCCGGTCGCCGACACGGTGGTACTCGTCCCCGACCGTCGACGTGACGGCACGAACGTGCTGAGCCGGCCCACAGCGCTCGACCTCCCGGCGAACTACGGCGGAGGCAGCTTCAGTGCCCACCTGACAGCAGCGCTCGCTTCCGGTGCGAGCGTCCAGGTTCGCGCCGACCCCCATCTGTCGATCGACATCGATACGATCGACGACTGCCGACACCCGGTCGCAGCCAGCGTCCTGCGTCCGTTCCTGGGAACAGCGATGCCGTCATGACCGCCAACGAGCCAGGCCAACCGCGTACCTCGGGCGAACTCATCACCTCTTGCGACCTGCCGACACCGAAGATCGCCCTCGCGATCGGCGCGCACCCGGACGACGTCGAGTTCGGGTGCGGGGCGACCCTCGCCAAGTGGGCCGCTGACGGATGTCGGGTTCACCATCTCATCTGCACCGACGGATCGAAGGGCACGTGGGATCCCACGGCAGATCCGGTCGCGCTGGCGGCGCGGCGCCAGATCGAGCAGCGCGCGGCCGCCCGTCTGCTCGCCGGCGACCGTGCGGGTGAGTGCATCTTCCTGGGCGCCGTCGACGGCGAGCTGGAGAGCGACCTCGTGATGCGAGGGCGAGTCGCCAGGGTGATCCGAGAGTTGCGACCCGCCGTCGTGCTCGGGCACGACCCGTGGAAGCGTTACCGGCTGCATCCCGATCATCGCCACGCCGGCCTGCTCGCCTGCGAGGGCGTCGTCGCCGCCCGTGATCCGCACTTCTTCCCCGAGCACGGCGTCGCCCACCATCGCCCTGAGCGGATCATGCTGTTCGAGGCCGACGACCCGAATCACCTCGAAGGCGTCGGTGACTGGATCGAGCCGAAGCTCGACGCACTCGAAGCCCACGAGAGCCAGTTCGAGTCGACGATGAAGGCCGTCGACGCTGACGAACTCGGCGCGTTCCGGACTCGGATCACCGATCGGTTGCGTGGTCTCGGCGAGCCGCACGGTGTGGCTGCGGCCGAGATCTTCCGGCTGATCGACGACGTCTGAACGCGACGGAGGGGCGAGCCAGGGGCTCGCCCCTCCGTGCAATTGACGCGTTCAGCGATTGTTGGCAGAAGCCTTCTTCGCCGCTGCCTTCTTCTTGGCGGGAGCCTTCTTCTTGGCGGG